>CAYUIZ010000183.1:0-4730 GCA_964444885.1 uncultured Sphingobacteriaceae bacterium
CTGTCGGCTTGTCGTTAGGCTTCTCACTTCGCTGCGCTCCGTTCGAAGTGACGTTGGGTGTTTAATTTTTTTGTTGATCATCAGCCAAGTCACCCATTTTTTCCTATGTTTGAAAAAACAGAGCATCAGGATGCTCGCTAACCTTTTAAATGCGATTTGATTATGGATTTGGTAATCAGCGGCTTGTCGAAAACCTACAACAACGGCGTCAAGGCCTTGGATGAAATTAACCTCACGATTGGTTCCGGTATGTTTGGCCTCCTAGGGCCGAATGGCGCTGGCAAGTCCTCGCTTATGCGTACCATCGCGACCTTGCAAAAACCCGACCAGGGCGATGCGCGGTTTGGGGATATCGACATCCTGCGCGACCAAATGACCCTCCGCAAGGTGCTAGGCTACTTGCCCCAGGAGTTTGGGGTGTACCCCAATATGTCCGCGAAAGAGCTGCTGCTCTATTTCGCCCGGCTGAAGGGAATTGCCAGCGCCGAAGACCGAAACAAGATCGTGAAGGAGGTGTTGGAGATTACTAACCTCTGGAACGTACGCAACAAAAGCGTCAGCGGTTATTCCGGAGGCATGCGCCAGCGTTTCGGCATCGCCCAGTTGTTGCTGAACAACCCCAAGCTCATTATCGTCGACGAGCCGACAGCCGGGCTGGATCCTGCCGAGCGTCAGCGTTTCCTCAACGTGCTTCGCGAGCTGGGCACAAGCCATACGGTGATTTTTTCGACGCATATTGTCGATGATGTGCGGGAGCTCTGCCATGAACTTGCCATTATGAACGGCGGGCGGGTGCTGTATCGCGGTACGGCAGCGGAAGGAGAGGCGGCCTTGCAGGGTCGGATTTGGATGCGAATCATCGAGCGTAGCCAAGTCGACGAATTCAACCAGCGGTATAATGTCATTTCATCCAATTACAATCAGGACAACACGCTGAATATCCGGGTGCTAAGCGATGAAAAGCCGGACGAAACCTTCGTGCCGGGTACCCCCCAACTGGAAGATGTCTATTTTGTTTCGCTCAAGCAAGACCAAGCCTGATGTTTAGCACGATCTATAACTTTGAGGTGAGGCGCTGGGTACAAAATCCGGCATTCTACCTCTATTTCGCATTGTTTTTTGGTATAGCGCTGTTCGTGATGGCTTCGGCGTTGGGCGTTTTCGACGCCGTCACCGTCACCACCTCCAGTCCGGTGTATGTCAATTCGCCGCTGGCCATCAATTCCCTGATCGGCGGCTTGTCCACGTTCGTCTATTTTATTTTGCCGACGGTCATTGGTGGAGCCATTTACCGGGATTTTCGCTACAACGCCCATACCATCCTGTTTTCCTATCCGTTGACCAAGGGTCCGTATTTGGCGGCTAAGTTTCTCAGCGGCGTGACGGTCACCGTGATGATCACGTTTTCCATTGCGTTGGCATTCGTGACCGCGACTTACCTTCCCGGGATCAACCAGGAGCTGCTGGGGCCGCCCAACCTGTTCGCCTACTTTGAGGCGTACCTGCTGTTCGTCATCCCCAATATCATCCTATTCGGCGCCATGGTTTTCGCCTTGGTCACCATTTCGCGCAATGTGTACGTCGGTTTTGTTTTCATCCTCTTGCTTTTTCTCGTGCAGGCGTTGCTTGAAAACTTGACGCGGGACATGGATAACCGCTATTTGGCGGCGATGATTGACCCGTTTGGCAATCAGGCAATTAATTATTATTCCAAATACTGGACAATCGACGAGCAGAATTCCAATTCCCTGCCGTTTTTCGGGGTGGTGCTGTATAACCGCCTGTTGTGGATGGGCGTAGCGGCGGTGATCCTCCTGACGATGTACCTCACCTTTTCTTTTTCGCATAGCCCGTATGCGCTTCGCCTGAAAAAGGAGAAACCCGAACGCGTGATTAAGAATAATTTTGGAAGCATCGTGCAAATCAAATTGCCTCCCGTCACCTTCGATTATTCGTTCCTCCACGGGCTGAAAACCGCGTGGGCCTTATCGCGGTACGACCTTCGGTTCATCATCCGAAATTGGACGTTTATCATCATGATCATCGTCACCATACTGATGTCCGTATTGATGATATCCGTACTGGGGCAGGTCTATGGCACCAACACCTATCCGGTAACGTGGAAAATGCTGGAAATATCCGGTGGCCTGTATGGGTTTTTCATCCAAATCCTAATTTTCCTGTTCGCGGGCATGCTCATTCACCGGGCATCGGCCGCACGGATGGACCATCTGCTCCATAGCACCTCCGTGCACAACTGGACGCTGTTGCTGGGCCATTTCTTCGCCTTGGTCAAAATGACTGGCGTGGTGTTGCTGAGCAGCATGCTGACCGCCATTTGCATTCAAGTTTACTTTGGTTACTACAATTTTGAAATCGGGCATTACCTCACGGAACTGTTTGTGCTGGACGGGCTGAAATACCTGGCGTTAATCCTGTTCGCGCTTTTTATCCAATCCTTTTTCAAGAATTATTTCATCGGATTCTTCGTGCTCTTGGTGCTTATCATGGGTATCCCTATGCTGTCCAGACTCGGCGTTGAGCAATATATTTATAAATTCAATGCCGATCCGGGCTACCGCTATTCGGACATGGATGGCTACGGGAGCGTGCGCCATTACGTGTATTACCGCGTGTATTGGCTGTTGCTGTGCGGCGTGTTGTTCGGCATTACGTTGCTGTTTTGGCGCCGCGGGATACTGTCGGGTGTAGGGGAGCGTTTATCGTGGGCCGCCAAGCGGGCCAAGCTGGTCGTTGTGGTGCCTTCCCTGCTTTGTCTGGCAGCTTTCGTTGGCTTAGGCTACGCGATATACTACCAAAACAACATCGCACGTCCGTATTATTCCAATAAGGATCGTGAGGTACAGCGTGTCGAGTACGAACGCAACTACGGGCAGTATAAGGACGCGCCACAGCCCCGGATTGTCGACGTGTATGTCGAGATGGATATCTACCCGGCCGAACGCAACTACCGGGCGTCCGTGCGTTACCAACTGGCCAACAAAACCGAACAGGCCATTGATACACTTTATCTCGCTCACCAGGACAACATTGAGTCCATCGATATCGGTGGGGGCGCCACCGCTGTGTTGGTCGATTCCCTCGCCGGATTCCGGATCTATGCGCTTGCCCGCCCGTTGCTGCCGCAGGACACCTTGGAAATGACAACGGTCGTGCGCAACGCGCCCAACAATTTTCTGTATGACCGCTCGCCCGTATTGGCCAATGGAACCTTCCTGAATAATTCCCTGTTCCCTTCATTGGGGTATAACGAACGCATGGAATTGGTTGATAATGACGTGCGGAAAAAATACGGTCTGCCGCCGCGCGACCGCATGGCCGATCCCACGGATAGCGTGGCGTTGCGAAATAATTATATCTCGAACGATGCCGACTGGATCGGTTTCGAGGCTGTGGTGAGCACATCGGACGACCAGATTGCCCTCGCGCCCGGCTACCTGCAACGCCAATGGTCGGAGGGGGAGCGCACGTATTTCCAGTATAAGATGGATCAGCCCATACTCAATTTCTACGCCTTCAATTCGGCGAGGTACCACGTCAAGCGCGACATGCACGAGCATATCAACCTGGAGATTTATTACCACAAAGGGCATGAATACAACCTGGACCGTATGATGGAGTCGATGAAAGCGTCGCTGGCCTATTACGGCACCGCATTCAGCCCGTACCAATTCGACCAAATGCGCGTTATCGAGTTCCCGGTGACACACGGGACCTTTGCGCAGGCATTCGCCAATACGGTGCCGTTCTCAGAAGGCATCGGCTTTATCGCCGATGTGGACGAGGAAGACCCCAATGCGGTGGATTATCCCTTTTCGGTGATCTCGCACGAGCTAGCCCATCAGTGGTGGGCTCACCAAGTGATTGGTGCCAATGTCAAGGGCGCTACGCTGATGTCCGAATCCCTATCGGAATACAGCTCGCTGAAAGTACTCGAGGAGCGTTACGGCCAAAATCAGATGCGGCGCTTCCTCAAGGATGCGCTGGACAGCTACTTGCAAGGCCGTGCCGGCGAACAGTTGAAGGAGAATCCGCTGATGTACAACGAAAACCAGCAGTATATCCACTACAACAAAGGCTCGCTGGTGGTGTACGCCATGAGTGATTTCTTAGGTGCCGATACGTTTAACCGCGTATTGGAAGGCTATGTCGCCGAGGTGGCGTTTCAGGAACCACCCTATACGACCTCGCTCGAGTTTGTCGACCATGTGCGGCGTGCCACCCCCGATTCTTTGCAGTACCTGATCACGGATATGTTTGAAACCATCACCTTGTATGACAACGCGGTGCAAGCGGTAGACGTGAAGGAGCTGGACAACGGCCGCCACGAGGTTACCCTGACGTTCAGCGTGTCTAAATACCGGACTGATGACCAAGGAAAGCAACGTTTTGAGGATGTGGAAGGCACGGCGCTCGAAGCCAAAATAGGGCGGAGGGACGTGAAATCGCTACCCTTGGCAGACTATATCGAAATTGGTGTGTTTGGCGAGGCGGACGGCGCAAACGACAATCCGCTCTACCTGCAAAAGCACCGGATCGAACAGATCGACAATACGGTATCCATTATCGTGACAGGGAAGCCGGTTGAAGTGGGGGTAGACCCGTACAACAAGCTCATCGACCGAAATTCGGATGATAATCGGAAGAAGATTTGATGGAGTAGTGAGTCCCGCCTTGCGGGATTTCGTTGCACTCAATATTGAGTAGTG
>CAYUIZ010000184.1:0-4707 GCA_964444885.1 uncultured Sphingobacteriaceae bacterium
CGTAAAATATGTTACCTTTGATTTTGAATTTAAAAAATAAGGTAGTACATTTGCAACCTGAAATTTAGCAAAGAAAAATAGGTCAAAGAGATGGCAAATCATAAATCAGCACTCAAGAGGATCCGGTCTGGTGCGGCAAAACGCTTGAGAAACCGGTATCAAGCAAAAACGACGCGGAATGCGATCAAGAAATTGAGAAACACTACTTCACCCGAAGAGGCGAAAGAGTTGTTGCCCCGCGTGACGTCCATGCTGGACCGCTTGGCTAAGAGAAACGTGATTCACAAGAAAAAGGCTTCAAACAATAAGTCGAAGCTAACAAAATACGTCAACGGCCTGAGCGCTACTGCGTAAGGTATTACGTTTCTTTGCTCCCCATACAAAAGAGCCTCCCGAGTAATCCGGAGGCTTTTTTGCGTTTGCCGCTATCCAGTCGCGGCAGATGAATTGCGGGGACATTGCCAAAAAAAGCGGGCGTGTACCTGCAAAAAACCAAAAAGTTTCCTAGTTTAGCCTTGGCTCCTTGACTTGTATGCCGTTGAAGACAATGCCAAGGCGTCCCCAACCGATCGTACGATGAGGAAAGTGTTTTTATTTTTTTGGCTCGTATGGGCAGGCTCCGTGGCATTGGCTCAGCCTGAGGCATACACCTTGGAGGAAAATGTAGGCTATCGCGAAGCTTCGTCCGACGCGTATATGCAGGATCGGTGCGTACTAGACGTGTATTATCCCGCCCATGCCGAAGGTTTTGCCACGGTGGTATGGTTTCATGGCGGCGGAATAACCGGCGGCGAAAAGCACGTTCCCAACGAATTGAAGGGCCAGGGCGTGGCGGTAGTTGCCGTGAATTACCGGCTCAGCCCGAAGGCAAAAAGCCCCGCCTATATTGATGACACGGCGGCGGCCATCGCGTGGGTGTTCGCAAACATCAGTGCGTATGGCGGTGATCCGGACAAGATTTTTATCGCGGGCCATTCGGCTGGGGGTTATTTGGTGACGATGGTTGGGCTGGATAAGTCCTGGCTGGCGCGATATGACGTGGATGCCGACCGGCTGGCTGGTATTATCAACTTCAGCGGCCACTCCATTACCCACATGACGGTGCGTGCCGAGCAAGGCATTAGCGATAAGCAACCGATCATTGACGCCTATGCACCCCTATACCACATACGCGCTGACGCACCGCCACTGGTCCTGATATCCGGCGACCGGGAGCTGGAATTGCTGGGGCGCTACGAAGAAACAGCGTACCTGTATCGCATGATGCACGTGATCGGCCATAAGCAAACGTCCTTGTACGAGCTCGATGGTTTTGACCACGGTGCTATGGCTGTCCCGGGCTTTCACATCCTGCTGAAATACGTCAGGGAGCACACACGCAATAAAACGTAATGACAAACTCGAAATGATGAAAAAAGCAAGTTGGTTATCCGTCGTGGGATGGATGATGGGCGTTCTCGGTGCCATGGCGCAGGACGCGATGATGAGGTTTGAAAATCCCTTGCCCGTCGCGTTCGGCGATCCCTATGTGATATATGATGAAGGAACCGAACGGTTTTATATGTATGGCACGGGCGGCGGGGCCAAAAACGGATTTGCGGCGTACTCGTCCGCGGATTTGAAGAGCTGGCAGAACGAAGGACAAGTGTACTATGCCAACAACGAGAACGGGTGGAGTGATTCGACAGCCGCCTGGGGTGGGGCGTACTGGGCACCCGAAGTGTACGCGCATAACGGTAAGTTCTACATGTTCTACAGTGCGCAGTGGGCTGAAAACCCAACGAATGAGCTGGAAAATTTCCGCATCGGGGTAGCCGTATCCGATGGACCTACCGGGCCTTTTGTGGATATGTACAAGCGCCCCGTCTTCGATCCGGGCTATCCCATCATTGATGCCAATATCTATTTTGCCGAAAACGGGCGGCTGTACCTTTATTATTCGCGATGCTGCTACAAACATCCGGTAGAAAGCGAAGTGGCTGACTGGGCGCGGCGCAAAGGCTGGTTCGATGAAATCGAGGAGAGCTGGGTATATGGCGTGGAGTTGAAGCCGGATTTCTCCGGCGTCATCGGCGAACCAGTGATGCTGTTGCGTCCGCCGGTATCGATGGATGATAAGCAAGCCGAATGGGAGAGCCGTTCGGTGACGAGCCGGGAGGTAAACCGCCGCTGGACCGAAGGCTCCTTTACCTTTCTGCATGGCGACACCTATTATATGATGTACTCGGCCAATCATTTTGGCGGGGAGAACTATGCCGTAGGCTATGCAACGGCATCGGATCCGCTAGGACCTTACCAGAAAGCCGATAATAATCCGATACTGGAAAAAAATACGCCCCATGGCGGGCAGGTGACCGGCACGGGGCATAATAGTGTTGTGTTTTTGCCTGATGGGCGGATGCTCTGCGTCTACCACGGCCGTACGACCGAAACCGGCGATGAGCGGGTGGTATTCATTGATGAGATGCAGATCGACAAAAATGGCCGGCTAACCGTCACCGGTCCCACGACAAAGAAAGGGCAGTAAACCGTTAATTTTCTACGGTTTCCTCCTGGGTATGTTCGTGGGTATGGTCATGCGCTTCCATTGCGTTGCCATCCAATAGCGTTTCTAGGGCGTTCTGGTCGATGCCGCGCTCGCGCATTGCGCGGTTCTGACAGGTTTTGCAGAGTTCCGAAATTCCCTTGGCTTCCCAAGATTCCTTGACGGTACCATTGGTCACGCTTTCGCGTCCCCGGATATGCTGGCAGTCTTCAAAAATATGGTAGCGGTTGCCAGCAGATGTCCAGTACACGTTATCCTCGTCAAAGTTGAGCGTTTTGAGCGTGCTGGTCTGTTCCTGGATTTCCTTCGTGTATTTTTCGACGGATGGTGGATTGAAGTCGGCGCCGGATATGCCCGCGATCAGTAGGGCCACGACCGCGATGACGCCGGCGATACCTTTCGTCTTGCCATCCAAGTTCTTATTGGCCAGAATGACGACAACCAAAGGGAGGAACGCCAATACGCCCATGATGGCACCCAGTTGGTTTTGGATAAAGAAGCGCGCTTTGTCTTTTTCGGAAGCAGGGTCTAGCCGGTTGGCTTTTTTCCACAAGACCGACGCCGTAATGGCCAGGATGAGGATGACGACGATGGCAATGATCAGGTAGGTCAGGGTTTCGTTGCTGACCAGCTTGAATATGGTGAATATCTGGCCGGCGATCGCGATAATCCACGCCAGGATAGCAAACAGGCGCAACTGTTTCGCTTTTCCCTTAGCTTCGTCACTGGCTACAAATACCTTTTGGGGATTGCCAGCGTTGGGGGTGTTCTGAATGGACATGGGGTTGTAGGGTAATAGTCTTAATTTTGTTACAGTTCGAGTTCGGGTGTAAATATAGAAAAGATTGCGAGAAGTGCAAACAGGGTTTTGGCGGGTGGCGGACGAGCGTTGCGTGCGAGCCGAATACCCGGAAAGATCCACCCGGAAATTGAATGAGCTTGGATACGCTTTCCGGCGGAGGGGGTGCATTTGTAGCCATCATGCTACGTAGCATCTGAATGGTTGGTTGCTACCGCCGCTGGTCTTTGTTTTTGTATTCAAGTTTAACTAAGTTTGGCAAGCTTTAAGTCGGTCGGCCAACTTAATTGGCTTCGGCTTCGTATTAAAATTCGCAAAAAAAACATTTACACGATGAGTAAACCCACATTATTGATTTTGGCCGCAGGTATGGCTAGCCGGTATGGTAGCATGAAGCAAACCGATGGCTTCGGACCCAATGGCGAAACGATCATCGACTATTCCATCTATGATGCGATCCGTACGGGATTCGGCAAGGTGACATTCATTATCCGCCAGGAATTTGAAGAAAAATTCAAAGCTATTTTTGAGCCCAAGCTGGCCGGAAAGGTAGAGACGGACTACGTATTCCAGGATTTCGACTTGACCAAATTCGGGATTGACCGCGAGGTAGAACGGGCCAAGCCCTGGGGAACTGCGCATGCGGTGCTTTCGGCGCGCGACCAAATCAACGAACCGTTTTGCGTGATTAACGCGGACGATTTCTACGGCTACGAAGCCTTTGAAAAGATGTCTAAATTCCTGAGTGCCGGCGTCAAGGACGATACGTTCGCACTGATGGGCTACCAGATTGACAAGACGCTGTCAGACCACGGATCCGTGTCGCGTGGCGTATGTGCTGTGGATGAGGACGGTAATATGACCGAGATCAACGAGCGTACGAAAGTATATTTCCGCGAAGAGAATGGCATAAAGAAAGTGTTTTACGAAGAAAACGGGCAAGAGGTGCAATTGTCGCGCAGTAGCCGGGTGTCGATGAATTTCTGGGGCTTCACGCCGGCAGTTTTCGCCGAGAGCGAGCGCCTGTTCAAGGAATTCGTAGACGCAAACGCGGACAATCCGAAAGCGGAGTTTTTTATCCCCTTGGTGGCAGATGCGCTCATCAAGAGCGGAAAGGCAATCTTCAAGGTGATTCCGACGTCCGAAAAATGGTTTGGAGTGACCTACCAAGAAGATAAGCCAATCGTCGAGCAGAGCATCGCCGCGTTGGTAAAAAAAGGTGCATATCCCAGCCAGCTATTCTAGGAAACGGAGGATGGGCAACCATCAGACCGGCCTCGGCAGCGGGCGTTGATAACCAAAACAGTCGTTGGATAGTCCCAGCGACTGTTTTTTTTCGTACGTATGTTCTTACAAAAAAAAG
>CAYUIZ010000185.1:0-4701 GCA_964444885.1 uncultured Sphingobacteriaceae bacterium
GACGCCGGGCTGATCATCCACGAAAACCGGTTTACCTACGCCGCGAAGGGATTGCATAAGATCATCGACCTGGGGGATTACTGGGAAAAGGAAACCGGCTTGCCCATACCGCTCGGCGGCATCGTGGCTAAACGTGCATTGCCGGATGAAATCAAGCACAAGATCAACCGTGTGCTGCGCCGCAGTATCGAATTTGCTTTCGCAAACCCGGAGTCAGCCATGGATTTTATTCGGCAGCACGCCCAGGAGATGGACGATGCGGTTATGAACCAGCATATCGAGCTGTATGTCAATGCCTATTCGGTCGACTTAGGCGAGGAAGGCCGCAATGCCGTGACCACGCTGTTTGACCGGGCACAGGCAAGCGGGGTAATCCCCCAAGCCCTCCCCTCCTTATTCTTAACGGAATAACAAGCGCGCAAAAAAGTGAACTTCGGCTATTTGCGGAATCCTATAATTGTATAAATTTGTACCGTCAAGCCGACGTAGCTCAGCTGGTAGAGCAACGCATTCGTAATGCGTAGGTCGTAGGTTCGAATCCCATCGTCGGCTCTCTTACTTTTCCGTGTTTTAACCTTCGTTTTGACACCCAAACGGCCATAATTTCACACGATGAGCCGAAGGCCTGGATCGCATCTCGGATGGATTTGAGACTATAGGAGCCTGATGCCTGGGAAGTAATGAAAATCTTTTTTGTTCAATGTCAATATAGGTAGTTCGTAGTGTAAAGCAGTAGCGGCAATCAGTGTGTCAGGAATACTTGGTTTATGGCTTAAACTATATTCTTGAAATAGATCAATGAAAACATCGCTTATTTCTGCTGTAATTGGTAGTACAGTGTAATGGTCAAGATGCTTACGAATAAAGCGTATTTCTTGTTTATCCCTGGCGCCTACTAAAAACTCTGCTACGGTAATTGTGCTGATATAAAAAAACACGCTCCTCCAACCTCAATATAACGTCTCGACTTCGTTCGTTGCCACGATAAAGCTCAATGAGGATATTGGTGTCAAAAATTACCATGAACAAGGCCGGGTTCTCGAACGGACTTCATCAGTCGTGGGAAAATCGGGGGCCTTGCCAAAATCACTCAATAGCGCCTTAGCAGAAACGGTCTTTCCTTGGGGAACCCCAATTTTAGCTGCCACCTTTTCGTTTTTTTGTTCCACACGAATTCCCAGCTCCTTGGCTAAAGCTAAAACCTTCTCCAGTTTGGACTTGCTATTTGATTTTAAAGTCAGCTCCATCATATACAAAGATAATGATCATCGGTTGAATTTCCAACGAGTCTTGTGCCGGTTTCGAATCCGTCGTCGGCTCCATTCTTTCCCTTTACGATAGCCCATACTATTCCCAATATTCTCCTAACTTTGTGGGCAATGGAGAAAATGGATTGGAAAAAACTGCTTTCAGCCAAGCGATGGGGTTATGAATCCCGGGTGCTGGACGGCCAGTACGACGCCCGGTCGGAGTTCCAGCGCGACTACGACCGCTTGGTTTTTTCGTCGCCGTTCAGGCGCTTGCAGAACAAAACGCAGGTATTCCCCCTGCCGGGCAGCGTGTTTGTGCACAACCGGCTCACGCATAGCCTGGAGGTGGCCAGCGTGGGGCGCTCGCTCGGCCGTATTTTCTACAACGAATACCGAAAGGACCATCCCGATGTAGACCGGGAGGTTCCGTTGCTGCAAGATATCGACACCATCATCGCCACGGCTTGCCTGGCGCATGATCTGGGCAACCCGGCATTTGGGCACTCCGGCGAATCCGCCATTTCCGCTTACTTCATTGCGCACGAGGAAGAGCTGCAGAGCCAAGTGACACCAGCCCAATGGCAAGACCTCATCGCGTTTGAGGGCAATGCCAATGCGCTGCGTATTCTGACGCACGCGTTTAACGGGAAGGATCCGAGCGGGTACGCGCTGACCTACAGTTCGCTTGCCGCCATCGTTAAGTATCCCTGCGCGGCGCAGGAAGGGCACCGCAAGGCACTCCACCACCGCAAGAAATATGGGTTTTTCCAGTCCGAACAGTCCGCATTTGAGAAGATCGCTGCGGAGCTGGGAATCAAGAAAGACCCCGACGGGCAGGCCGTCTACCATCGCCATCCCTTGGTGTACCTCGTGGAGGCGGCCGACGACATTTGCTACAACATCATTGACCTGGAAGACGCGCATCGCCTGGGGATACTGCCTTATGACGAGTTGCAGGATATGTTATTGCCGCTCTGCCAGGATGACGGGCTCAAAAATCGCTTGGGCCAATTGGACGATTTGGATAGCCGGGTCAGCCTGTTGCGCGCTAAGGCCATCAATACGCTGCTTGTCAACTGCGCCCGCATTTTCGTGCGGGAGCAAGAGCGGATTCTCGCTGGCACCTACGACCGCGCCCTGATGGACGCGCTCGACGGGGAACTATTGGCCGCCATGAAGCACATTGAAAGCGTATCCGTCAGCCGTATATATAATGCGCCCTCGGTAGTGCAGATCGAGGTGGCCGGATACAAAGTCATGAGCGGACTGCTGGAAGAGTTTCTACCCGCTTATCTCAGTGAAAAACGCTCCCCCTACGAAAAGAAAATCGTACAGCTCATTCCCAAACAATTCGATGCCAAGGAAGGAAGCACCTATTCCAAAATCAGGTCGGTACTGGATTTTGTTTCCGGCATGACGGATCTGTACGCCGTGGATTTATACCGCAAGATCAAGGGAATATCAATCGGGTAGTTGGCTAAACAGGAATCAACACACCATCAACATAACATGCCAAAGAACAAGAAAACACAGAAAATGCCCACCCCGGAGAACTACATCAAGACACGGGCAAGGAAGTTACCGCTGGGCACGCGTTATGTTTCCCCTGACTGGGAAGACGCCGGTATCGCCAATGTCTTCGTCAGTCGTCGACACATGACCGGATCCCTCACGTTTGGGGTGTTTTTGATCGACACCTACTGTTTGGGGCTGAAAGACACGGTGTATAAGTTCAATGTGGAGCAGGCGGATTTTGAGGAAATGTGCGACCGGAATGGGGCGGTGGAAGTAGACTATAGTCTTGTCCACAACTTGATTTATGGGAGTATTGCGTACGCCGATGACTACGGATTCAAGCCTGCAAAGGATTGGGCAATTACACAGTACCTGTTAGAGGAAGACGACGAGCGCGTACCACAGATCGATATCAATTTCGGGCTAGACGGGAAGCCGTTTTACGTTTCGGGCCCAAATGACAACCAGCCGTTTATCAATAAGGTGCTGATGACCCTGGAAAGAACCGCTGGTAGCGGTAATTATGATTTCATAAGCGAAGTGGATGAAGGGTGGCAGGAGGAAGACGAACGGGACGAGGAATACCTTGATGAACGCAAAACGCCTGTCCAACCCTTTTAGTATCATTAGCCCAAAGACACATGGTAAAAGAAATATATAACCCATTCGAGGATTTCCGCTTCGATAATAAGACTTGCTTCCTTAGCGGGGAACCAGCGACTATGCAAACCCAGGTTTTTTCCCCTTGGCTGATGCGCCGGTTCGGATTGGAGGACAAGCCGCTCAAGCTATTGGACGAGAGTATCCGCACGTATGAAAGCTTCAGGCTGCCCTGCACGGCGGCGGTGGCCGGGCGGATCGATGCGCTCGAAGACACGGTAGAGCAAGCGTTCGTAGCCGGTTATGATGCGGTAAGCCAGCTAGACAAGACGACCTTATTCCAATGGATTGCCAAGCTCGTGTACGGCATGGTCTTTAACGAAATCCAGACGGGCGTCCGGCAGCACGCGATGAGCGCCGAGCCGATCAATTTTTCGCAAGTGCTCGTGCACAAATTCCGGAACCTGCACCTCATGCTCCAGTCCATTATACGGCCCATGCAGTTTGATGGGAGGTTACCGTTCACCATTGCCGTCACCCGCGTAGACAACGAGGCCGGGGCATTTAGCTACCGCGATGAGATCAACACCCTGGTGTTTTCCTTGCGGATGCAGGATTTTGGAATAATCGCTTGTTTGCAAGACAACGGTGCCAACGGGATATACCATGCCGATTACCTGGGGAAAACCGACGGACAGACACTGCATCCCATACAGTTTGAAGAACTCTGTGCCCGGTTTTTCTATTCGGCTTATTTGTTTGCCCGCCTCCCGGAATATACCGTGCTGCCCACGGATCATGCGGTCTATGTCGAGCCGATGTCCTTCTCGGATGCGGCTGTGCGGCCCGTATTCGATCAGTGGCAAGTGAAAACGTACGGCCAGGTGCTGGAAAATTTCTGGAAGCCCTGGGGATATACGCTGTTCGAGATCATTAAAGACCCCGAACACCCCATGTCCTTCCTGCTGGACGAGAAAGGGGAGCTGAAAGCGCGCGAATCGCTTGAATTACCGCTAAACGAATAGCTTGGCGCGAGCCCGATAAACATGGGGCGGACGGCGGAGCCGGAAAAGCCAAGCCTGCTGCGCCTGAAACACAGTGTGATGCGAAAGGCGCTGTGGAAAAACTTGCGGATGTGGATAATATTCCGTACCTTTGAAGCCCTGCAATACTGCGGGGACGTTCTTTACAAGAAACAGACAGTGCACCTAAAGGCTTTGTGGTTGGTTTTCAGCCACTAAAACAAAACTTTTAGAAAAGTGAAAGATTGATTTTGGAATATCACAAATCCTTTCTACTTTTGCACCCCGCTCAGGGTTGAGCGGTTGTTCTTTTT
>CAYUIZ010000186.1:0-4609 GCA_964444885.1 uncultured Sphingobacteriaceae bacterium
TTGATACGCACGGCCGTGCGTATCAACAGTATCGAGACCAATATAAAAACCAGTTGCAAAACCCACAACAGCCCGAATTTTTTCGTCAACCTAGATCCATCTCATCCTTTATCGCAGGATTCAAATCGGCCGTTAATTCAAAAATTGATGACTATATCGACGAACATCAATTAGCGATTCCGAAATTCAACCGCAGCAATCATTTTTTCCAACCGAATTACCACGATCGTATTATCCGAAACGATGGGGAATACCGGCGGATAAAACGATATATCAAAAACAACCCAAAGGATTGGAAAGAGGATGGCTTACCCCTATGACAGCCATGGTGGATCTTGGGTATTACTAGACGCCGCACCGGCCGGAAAAAACACGTAATTCCACTGCAGACCCCGAGACTGGGCATAAGCCAAATGCGCAACGTTCTGGTCCGTGTTGCCCAGAAACTTGAGAACTAAAAGTGTCCTACGCCATAATCCCACACGCCGAGGAAACCGAGCTCGTTCCATGTGATAATTAACGCCATCATTCGATTCAACATCGCAAACGGGGCAAAGGTACATCAATACGTATCAGTTTAAAAGGCGCCAGAGTGGCTTACCGGTCAACCCGCCGTGCACCAGCCTATAGGCGTCTTATAAAAGCGCGGCGATAGGCCGGCCTCACCCCATGGGTAGGCATCCCGTTTCCTCGTGGATTCCGTTGAACTGAGACAAGTCAAACACTATTGTCATCAAATATTTAATGATATCAACTATTTTTTTATTGATATTCAATAAATTTGTCCGATACTTGCATCATGAAACTTAATCATACACATTATGTCAACACGAGACAATTTTATTTGGAAAGCGATCCAAGCCGTTTGCTGGGTCATCTTTGTCGGGTATTGCGTACGGACCGAGGCCTTACTATTCAACTTTGTGTTTAGCCTCTTCCGCCCCGTTACCACACACAACCTGTACCTCGGGCTCGACCTTTCGGCCCTATACGCGCAGCACCAACCCCTTTATACCGACATATTGATGGGCATCATCGCGCTTTCGGCGGGCAAAGCCTATGTATTCTTCATGACCACCCAGCTTTTCGCGGCCATCAACCTAGCGACGCCATTCAACGACCGGGTGGCTACCCTCATTACGAGAATCACGTCCTGTACGTTTTTCATCGGTTTGGCCAGCGTGATCGCTGATGAATTAGTGGCTAAGTTGGCGAATAATGGCTATCCGATGTCGGGCGTAGCAGGGTTTTGGAACGACGGCGGCGTCTATTTGACGATGTCCGCCATTTTATTTGTAATCGCCTTAATCTTCAAGAAAGGCATCGCCTTGCAAAAGGAGAACGAGTTAACCATTTAAGATATGCCGATCATAGTCAATTTAGATGTCATGATGGCAAAGCGAAAAATGTCGCTTAATGAACTGTCTGAAAAAGTGGGATTAAGCCTGTCGAATCTCTCCATCCTGAAAACCGGAAAAGCGAAAGCCATACGGTTCAGCACCTTGGAAGCAATCTGCAAAGCACTCGACTGCCAGCCTGCGGATATTCTCGAATATGAGGAAGAAACGGAGCGGTAAGCTCCTACTCGACGCTTGCCAATCGGGGATTTCACTCAATTTATAATTCCCCTTCCCGGTCAAACAGTCGTAATATGCTTCCGTCTTGGTAAGATTTGTTGTGGAAGGCATCCAGTTTGAGCAACAGTCCGATCAGCTGCATTTTTTCATTCACGGTCAGATCCCCCGTCACCGCCTTGCTGGCCACCCGGATTTTGTCCATATGCTTGGCAAGCATCGCCGACCCGGTTTCCGTCACGCGCAGCATCCGCACCCGCTTGTCCGTCTCGTCAGCATACTCAGCCACCCATCCTTGGTCAATCAAGCGCTTGATAATCTTGCTACCCACCGGTTTCTCATGGATATTATGCCGGATCAGGCTCATCTTTGACATATCGCCATGTGCCTTGAGGCTGATCAAATAGATGAAATCGTCTTGACTAACGAAAGGTGAATCGATCAAAACAGCTTTGGAATGCAACCGGGCATACTTAAACATGTGCACCAACAGCGTATTAATGACGCTATCCGCTGAACGACCGCGCTCCTTCCCCTCCCAATACGGTTCGTCCGCGCTCCCAATAGCCGCCACTTCACGACCGTCCTGCCGGTTTAGCCAACCCAAAAACGCTTCAAATGTCGGCTTTTCAGCCCGCTGATCTTGCTCGAATGCCTCCAATCGGACAATCAATTCTTTTAGTATACCGTATAACATGGCTTAGCGCTTAGAATGTTGCAAAATAATAATAAACTAATTTCACACCTAAAATTAAAAGACAACTTCTTAATTACCAGCAATTTAAATAACCAACCGTAACCCTCACCCTCGATCCACACAAACAAACTTAATAAAAAAAAGCACATTAGTATAAAACTATACTATATTTGCACTGCATTAGTATAATAATAAACCATTAAATTAAATAATACCGTTATGAAAACTTTAAAAAACTACTGGAGTGTGTTACTGCTGCTGACAGCCACACTCGGATTTACGGCTTGCCAAAAGGACAAAGCACCACCGCAGCCGGCCAAAACGATCACGCAGATTGTGGTGGAAAGCCCTAATTTCTCACTTTTGCGCGCGGCGGTCGTACATGCTGGATTGGCCGAAACCCTCAACGGAGCGGGACCGTTCACCGTTTTCGCACCTACGAATGAAGCCTTTGCCGCGGCTGGCTTCGCCAACGAGGCTGCTATCAACGCCGTGCCTGTAGAAACGCTTCGCACCGTTCTATTGTACCACGTGCTCGGCCAGCGTGTAGCCGCAGCGGCCATCGCCGAGGGCACGAACACGGCGGTGGGGACACTGGCAGAGGTGGATTTCTACGTGACGAAATCGGGAAATTCGGTTTCGGTAAACGGCGCTAATGTCGTTCAAGCGGACGTGATCGCGAGCAATGGCATCATCCACGCGGTGGATAAAGTCATCGTCCCTCCTGCAGGCAACGTGGTGGCTGCGCTTGTCGGCGACGACAATTTCTCGTTGCTCGTAGCGGCCGTGCTGCATGCCAGCACCGGATCGACAAATGTGGCAGAAGTTTTATCGGGCAATGGACCCTTTACGGTCTTCGCGCCGACTAATGCCGCTTTCACTGACGCCGGACTCGGTACGGAAGCCGCTATCCAAGCCTTAGCTCCAGACGCCCTGCTGAGCATCCTCACCTACCACGTCGTGAGCGGACGGGTATTTTCGACCAACTTAATCAACGGCGCGGCACCCGAAACGCTGAATGGCGGAACGGTCATGATTGGAATTGGCAGCGACGTAACGGTGACAGGTGATGGCAATACCAGCGCATCCAAAGTGACCCAAGCCGATTGGGCGACCACAAACGGTGTGATTCACGTGATTGATCAAGTATTACTGCCGTAGCAGCCGCACGGCAACCACAAGGGATTGTCTTCGCGCGTATCGCGGGGGCAATCCTTTCCCGTTAACTAACGCTACGAAAGACAAGGCGCCGCTACCGCCTAAGCCACCACACAATGAAAAAGAAAATAGCCATTATTGGCGCAGGATTCTCGGGTTTATCGGCCGCCGCATACGCGGCGCAAGCCGGGGCGGAGGTGCATGTGTTTGAAAAACACGGGCAACCGGGCGGACGAGCCCGGCAATTTGTGACCGCCGAAGGCTACCGCTTTGACATGGGCCCCAGCTGGTACTGGATGCCCGACGTAATCGAACGGTTCTTTGATGATTTTGGCTGCCGGACATCCGATTTCTTTGAGCTGGTTTCCTTAAACCCGCAGTTTGAGATGGTGTTTTCGAAACAGACGATACGCGTACCAAGATGCCTCACCGAACTCCGGGCGCTGTTCGAACAAACCGAACCGGGAGCGGCACGGCAACTCGATCGTTTCCTGGAAGCGGCCCGATTCAAATATGAAGTCGGCATGCACGAGTTCGTGCACAAGCCCTGCCATCACATCGGCGAATTCCTTTCTCCTGCCCTCGCCCGGCAGGCATTCAAACTGGATTTACTGCGCAACTTTCGGAGCTACGTCGGCAAATACTTCCGAAACGAAACCTTGCGGACCCTCATGGAGTTTCCAGTCATTTTTCTGGGTGCCTCGCCCCAAAAAATCCCGGCCTTGTACAGCTTGATGAACTACGGCGGCTATGCCCTGGGCACGCATTATCCCATGGGCGGTTTTTACGAACTGGTGAAGGCAATGCACCAAATCGCCATGCGGGAAGGCGCTCAGTTCCACTTCAACGCCAACGTGGACCGGATCGACGCGTCAAACGGACAAATCACCTCCCTGCGCATCAATGGGGAAACGATCACCTTTGACGCCGTTATCGCCTCATCCGATTACCACCATACCGAATCCCTGCTTCAGCCCGAGCTCCGAAATTATAAAGAGACGTACTGGCAGAAAAGCACCTTTGCGCCCTCCTGCCTGATTTATTACCTGGGCATCAACGGAAAAATCCCTAACCTCAAGCACCACACGCTCTTTTTTGAAAATGACCTGGATCAGCACATCGCGTCAATCTACGAGACAAAAAAATGGCCCGATAAGCCGTTGTTTTACGCCTGCTGCCC
>CAYUIZ010000187.1:0-4578 GCA_964444885.1 uncultured Sphingobacteriaceae bacterium
GCGGGCTCTTAACACAAAATAACAAGATTTAACATTTTTTAACTAAATTATTAGTTTATATTTGCCGGCGTGCTGACGTAGAGGAGGGCGATGCGCAGTTTGCGCCAAGCAGTGACGCGGGGACGGGCACACAACGACAGACTACCCATTTTATGAACAGATCCCTATCCCTCCTTTTTGCCATGTGCTTACTGGCTTTGGTGAGCACCGCCCAACAACAAACATCCGCCAGCGGCGGCGTCCGCGACCCTGACGCTAACATTAATCTCCACAACGCATCCATTTTGCTGCTGCATGCCAAGGACTCCATGCTGTACAAGTTTGCCCGTGCCGATGAGAAAGGCAGGTTCGTTTTTAACGGGGTATCTCCCGGCGATTACGTCTTGCTGACGACCTATCCGGAGTATGCGGATTATACCCGGCATATCACCGTCGACAGTGCGGCTGCGCCGGTTGATTTGGGCATGATCGAACTGCGGTTGCGCGCCACCGTTATCGAGGAAGTGCTCGTGCGCGGCGTACAGGCCATTACCATCAAAGGTGATACCACCGAATTCGATCCGCGGGCATTCGTCATCCAGCCCAATGATAAGGTTGAAGATTTGCTCAAGCAATTGCCGGGAATGACCATTGACCAGAACGGGCAGATCACCGCGCAAGGCAAGCGTGTGGATCGTGTATTGGTGGATGGCGAAGAGTTTTTCGGTGATGACCCCACATTAGTCACCCGAAATATACGCAGCGACATGGTCGACAAGGTGCAGCTCTACGAGAAGATGAGCGACCAGGCAACCTTTACGGGGGTAGACGACGGGGAGCGCTCCCAAACGATTAACATCAAACTCAAGGAAGACAGCAAGCGCGGGTACTTCGGCAAAATAGACGTAGGGGGTGGTACCAACGAAATGTACGAAGGCCAAGCGATGTTTAACCGCTTTAATAACAAGCAACGGATTTCCGTTTACGGCAACTTGGCCAATACCGGCAAGACGGGGTTGAGCTGGCAGGATAACGACCGCTTTGGGGCGTCTGCGGGCAACATGGAATTTACCGACGACGGCGGCATTATGATTACGATGGGCGGTAGCGGGCAGGACGAAATCGAAGGCTGGAGCGGCCGTTATGACGGGCGGGGCATTCCGCTAGCGCACAATGGCGGCGCCCACTACAGCAATAAATGGGACGAAGACAGGCATTCGATCAATGGCAGCTATAAGATCGGCCAACTGCGCGTGACCGGCGAAAATAATACCCGATCCCAAAACAACTTGCCATCGGGCTTTATCCAGTCGGAAAATGAACAGGATTTCGACCGTCTGGTATTCCGCCAGCGAGCCAATGCCATCTACGATCTGCGTATCGATTCATCGGCCAATTTGAAAGTCACCATCGACGGGGCGCTGCGCAGCGGTGAAAACAGCGAAGTGTTCGGTGGGTCGAGCCGCAATGCGGTGGGCGAACTGCTCAATACCAGCCTCCGAAATTTGAATAACAACACCGAAGGCCAGCAATTTAACGCCTCGGCCCTGTGGACGAAAAAGCTGCGCAAGCAGGGCCGGACGCTGTCATGGAACCTCAGCCAAAACTATAATGACTCAAAGGCCGATGGGTTCTTGTATTCGGAGAACGAGTTTTACAATAATTTGGGCGTGGCCGATAGCCTCTTGGTGGTCGACCAGCAAAAGGTAAACAATACGCTGAGCTCGGTCACCAGTTCCAACATCACGTACACCGAGCCGCTTTCGGAGCACTTTACGCTGGTCACTAATTACGGACTGAACCTCAATAACAGCACCTCGCTCCGTCAATCGTTCAATGCCAGTTCGCCCGGCAATTATACCGACTTGGATAGCTTGTACAGCAACGATTTCAAGCTCAATCAGCTCTCTAACCAAGTGGGCGCCATCTTCAACTTCAAGAAGGATGCGCATACCGTCAATTTCGGCACGCGGGTGAGCGCGGTGCGTTTCAACCAAGTCGACCGTTTTAACGACGGGCGTTTTGAACGCAACTTCACGAACTGGAACCCCAGTGCACGCTGGCAATACCGGGTCGGACAAGGCAAGTCATTGTCCGTGGGCTACAACGGTAACAACTCACAGCCGCAAGTTAGCCAGTTGCAACCCGTGCGCGTCAACGACGATCCACTTAACGTGGTAGTGGGCAACCCGGACTTGAAGCCTTCGTTTACCAATCGGTTTAACGCGAGCTACAACTCGTATAAGGTGCTTAGCGGCGAGTCCCTGTTTTTCTGGGGAAGTTATTCGAATACGATGAACCCGATTGTGAGCAACGTAATGACCGATTCGGTAGGTGCCAGCGTATTCCGGTTTGACAACCTCACCGACCATAGTAATGCCAACTTCAACGTCAACGCCAACTACCGGCGCAAGATTGAAAAACTCAATACCAACGTGGGTATCGGGCTGAACGGCGGCGGCAATGTCTACCACAACATCACCAATGACGAACTGAACCGGACCCAATCGTACAACATCGGCGCGAACCTCAATATCAGCCAGTACGTGCAGAAAAAATACGATTACAACATCAGCGGGGGGCCGCAGTACAACGTGAGTACGGCTTCCTTGCAGCCCGATTTCAACAATAACGGCTGGGGCGTGAACGGCAACTATAGCTTCAATATCTACCTGCCGGCCAAATTCCAGATCGGCAGCCAAGGTCGATATAACTTCACGGCGGCGACCCAGTCTTTTGACGAGAACTTCGAGCGTTTGATCGTCGATGCCAATGTGAGCAAGCGCTTCCTCAAGGACGAATCGTTGGTGCTGCGTGCAAGCGTCAACGATATTTTCAACCAGAATGTCGGTTTTAGCCGCTATGCCAACAACAACATGCTCTCGGAGAATAATTACACCACGATCAGGCGGTTTTTTATGCTGTCGCTGATCTGGGACTTCAGTAAAATGGGCGGCGGCGTCCCTAACCAATAACGGATACGATTAAGGATGAGTAACACGATGAAAACATTGAGAAACACCTTCGCGCTCCTACTGATCTGCCTCGCGCAAACGGGTCTGGCACAACACGCGCGGTTTGTCGAAAGCGGCGTGGTCACCTACCAAAAGCGGGTGAATATGTTTGCAAAAATCAAAGCGCAAATAACCGGCGACAATAGCTTTATGCAGCAGGCGTACGAACAATACCGGAAGACACAACCGCAGTTTAATGAGTACGACTATACGCTGGCCTTTGGCAATAACCAATCCCTGTATAAGCCCGCGGGCAAGCCTCGGCAGACAGGCGGTTTTTTTGGTAACGATCCATCCATTGACATGGGAAATACGGTTTATACGAATTTGAATGACTGGCAGAGCATCAGCCAAAAGGCCGTGTACGAAGAAACATTTTTGGTAACGGACAGCATACGCCATATCGACTGGAAAATCACCGAAGAAGTGCGGGAGATTGCGGGTTACCACTGCCGCCGCGCCAATGCATTGGTGATGGATTCCATCTACGTGGTGGCTTTCTATACGGATCAAATTCCTGTTACCGGTGGACCCGAATCGTTTGCCGGCCTGCCCGGCATGATCTTGGGCCTGGCGTTACCGCACGAGAATACGACATGGTTTGCCACCAAGGTGGAGGACAAACCCGTGCCCGCTTCCCAAATCGCCGCACCCAACAAGGGGAGGGCCGTGGACCGCGCCGGGTTGCAGAACACCGTGCAGTCGAGCTTGAAAAACTGGGGGAACTACGCAGACCGGATTATCAAAGCGCTGATGCTCTGACCTTATCGCCAGGCCCCCCGGCTCCGGACGATTTCCGAACAGAAGAGTGCAGCGGACACAGCCACATTAAGCGATTCGGCCTGCCCGATCTGTGGGATGGTGACGGCATGCCGAATGCGGGTGAGCAAATTAGGGCGTATGCCGTTACCTTCATTGCCGAGCAGCACCAAGCCTTCGGAAGCCCACGCTACTTCGTAGATCGATTGTCCGTCGAGTACCGCGCCGTACACGGGCAATGAGGTTTGCGAAACCAGTGCTTCGATATCAGTATAATGTACTTCCAGCCGGGCCAGGGAGCCCATCGACGCTTGTACCACTTTGGGATTGTACGCATCGGCCGTATTGGGCGAGCAAACCAACTGTGTGAACCCGAACCAATCCGCAGTACGAATGATGGTACCTAAGTTGCCGGGGTCCTGCACGTCGTCCAGCACGAGCGTGTATTTTCCCGCTAAGCGGTCTGTACTTAGGGGCGCCACTTCAGGCAAGGATACTACCGCCAGCACCCCTTGTGGGGTTTTCAGCGCACTGATTCGTTGCATATCGGCATCCGAAATGACCGAAAATTTTATATTTTGGGGGATTTTGTCCATTTTTGGCGCCAGCCCGGCAGTGGAATAGACCGCCCTGACAGCATAGTCGGATTGTGCGAATTCCATAACGGATTTAATGCCTTCTACGATAAAGCATTGGTGCTCCTGACGGAATTTTTTGTGGTGTAGCGATGTGATAAAGCGGATTTGCGATTTTGACAGCATGCTTCGATGACTAGAAAAACTCAAGCAGTATTTACGTATGCAAGTATAGCGTTTTTGCTGTTAAT
>CAYUIZ010000188.1:0-2693 GCA_964444885.1 uncultured Sphingobacteriaceae bacterium
GCCATGGCCTTCCCCCTCACTTCCGATATACTTCGCGCTCCGATATCCCACATTCCGCAGCTCAGCCCGGCTTTCCAGGCGCGTTGCCGAGCCTGCGGATTCCACAACCTGCTAGCCATCTGCAAGCTGGGAGCCGAGGAAGCATCCCGCCCCCGCTGCCTAGGTCCCGTATTGTTTAGCGAGCTGGTCGACTTCCTCGCCGCGCGGCGTTTATTGCATACATTGGTCGACCATTCCTAACTATCCTTCCAGTCGGGATCGTCCGACAAGCGCCTTCGAAGTTCCACACTGTGGCTACGGCCGACCGGTATCTGGCGGTCCGTACCGTAAAGCGTCACGGAATCAGAGCCAAGCCGCCTCAGATGCCATAGGTTAATGGCAAAGCTTTTATGCACTTGCTGGAAATAAGTGCCCGGCAACAAGTCCAACGCATCCTTGAGCGTGTGGCGCAGCTTCGTTTGCTGCCCGTGGGCTAAGTGGATCGTCAGTTCGTTCCCGGCGATTTCCAGAAACCTGATGTCGCTAGGCAGCACCCGGTACAGGGTAGCGCCATCCCCGAAAAAGACGTGCTCACCCAGCGATTTGTCCAGGCTGGGCTTCCCGGCCACGCGGTCCACTGCCCGCTGGAGCGCCTCCTTAAAGTCGCGGAAGGAAAAGGGCTTGGTCAGGTAGTGAACGGCGTCCACGGAATAGCTCCGGGTGGCCGTTTTCTTCGAGTTATGCCCCGTCATAAAGATAATCAACGGCTTCTCGGGAAGTGAATCGATCATGTCCATGCCGTTCATGTCGGGCAATTGGACATCAGCGACCAACAGGTGCACCGGGTTTGCCATGAGGTAGTTTCGCGTCTCCCCAGCCGTGGTAAAACACCCTTTGCACTCGAAGTTCGGGAACGACTCGAAATAAGTCAGCAACAACTGATGGATTTTCATGTCGTCTTCCATAATGACGAAGTAGATAACCGGTTCCATTACTGATAGATTATGGTTAAACAAACGGTGTACGTTGCTTCGTCTTCGTAGATATCCAGCGAAACTTGATGCCTGGCGAGCATGGTCAACTCTTGGTGGACAAACGACAAGCCCTGCCCCGAGGTAGACCGGGTGCTCCTTTTGGTACGCTTGGCGTTGGTACAGCGGAATTCCAGACGGCCTCGGGAAAACACGAAACTGGCCCGGATCGGGTGCGCCACATCGACCCAGCCGTGGGTATCGCTGTTTTCAAGCAACGTGGTTAGTGTCAGCGGCCCGATCAGCTGCATGGTAGGATCCCCCTGCATCTCAATGATCACTGTGCCCTCCCCCTCATCCCGGCGCAGCCGTATCGCGTCAGCGACCTGCCGGAAATAGGCAAGCGCCCGGTGGATGGACACAATCGGCATATCCTGCTGGGCAGCCTCGGCCACGTAATCGAAGGTTTTGCCGATATGGGCGACCTGCTCGGCCGTGTACCGATCCCCTTTGGATACGGCATGCGCCACCAAGTTAGCCAGTACATGCTTGGCGTAATGCGACTGCGAAGCATGGAGCAGCAGTTCGCTTTTTAACTCTGCCCGTTCTTTGTCGCGAAGTGATTTCTCGCGTTCCAGGCTATTGACGCGCAATTGAGTGATTTCCTTCCGGTAGAACACGTAGTACAGCCAAGCCGCAATCCACACCGTCTTCAACGCGATCAGCGTTTTCGCAAAAAACTCACGCCAGTCAGTGACCGCGCCTGCGGGTTGCAAGGAAACGCCAAGAAGCGGGTAAACACCAAAAACCAGTAACGGAACGGCCAAGGGAACTACCAACGTCAGCACAAGTATGCAAATAGCAATATATCTCCTATTTCCCGGTTGGAACGACAACCGGATGAGATAGCAGTAGGCATAGAAAAGAGCCACTTGGCTGCCACCAACCGCCAACGACTGCCGAAAGTCAGTATTGCCATGCAGGTAATAATTGACGGCATAGGTCAGCAGGACAAACAATGCTACACCACATGCTTGCAACCGCATCGGTATAGAAGCCGCCGATTTTTGCGTCTCTTCCATAGGCTCGGTTAGTTTACCGTATTGCGTGGGGGCAATACGGTAAGTTTTTCATTCAAAGGCAAGTTAAAGGTAGCAAACTCTCCTGCTTTTTGCAAAACTCCATGTAAATCCCCCACGGTACACGGTAAATACAATACGTCCGCTGATGCAGCGCGAATGCCTTCCCTCTTTTCTGAAAGGGGATGAACGGGGCTGGTACGTAATTGCCCGGCGGCGAGCTGCTCTGTTGGATAGCCGTATGGACATGCAACCAGCCCGACCAATCCTGGGGCGTGGCAAGGGCGATTTCCTCCAGCGACCGGTAAAGCGCGGTTAGCACCCGCGCTGCGAACGTTTCCACCGGCTCGCCTACAGCAGGGACGAGCGCGCCCGGGCAATCATAACGGAGATGGTGGCTGTCTTCTGGTTCCATTTGTGGAAATGCCCGGCGGCTGTATACGGGGTAAACCGGCAAGCCCAGCCGGTGCGCCAGCACAGCAACGCCTTTTCGAACCCCGATCCGCTTCGCGCCAAATGGTATGGAAATCAAATTTGCCGGCTTGGCGTTTCCTGCCCCCGTGCTGCCGTCTACATACGCCAACAAGTACCTGCCTTGCTTAGCCGCGCGCGCCATCCGAAGCAGGGAGGCCGGATGCTCCGCATCGATGAAGGCGATATCGGG
>CAYUIZ010000188.1:2793-4569 GCA_964444885.1 uncultured Sphingobacteriaceae bacterium
TCTAGGTTGCCCAACATGCGGTTGGCTTGCAACCGCGTGAACAACGGCCAATCTGCCATGGGCAGCACGTGTGGCGCTAGGTTAGACAAATTGGCGCGGAAATAGGCATATTCCATTTGCATGGCGGTTGAAGACTCGCCATAGCTTTTGTTTAAATACGCTTGGATTCGTCGGCGACGCTCCTCAAGCACGCCGCTTTTAGTGTAGTAGTTCATAGGTAAACTCTTTGGTTAGAAAAAATGGGCCGACTGTACGGCCGGCCCATGCTGAACACGTGGTCTACAAGGGAGTAAACCCGCATTTAGGCGGCCGCGGCCTGTCATCGTCGTCATCGTCGCCTAAAAACCCAAAAATAGCGCGGATGACGGTGGGTTTCTCCAGGATTGCGCCGCCTTGGACACTAGCCATACATGTGTTTGATTTCATGATTACTGATTTAGCAATTGAACCTTGCCCTCTTTGTGATTGGACGGGGTCCGGGCTTACTCCCCGCGCCTGTGGCCTCAGGCTGTTTCCGGTGTGATCACCCTGCAAGGATAAGACACGTAAATGTGTTGGCCAAACACTTGGGATACAAAGGCGCGATTCAACTATAAACGGCATGCGGGCGTGATGGGGTGCTCTCTCCGCCGTTTGCCCCAAATAACCGTCGTTCATCACAAACATCTTGCCCCGCGGGAAAACGTTCGTTAGTTTCGGTCCCCGCTATCCAACCGACCGATGCCATGTACAGCCGATTACTTAATTTCTGGAGCCAGCATTGCCTGCTGGACGCATCTCATGCCGCCTGGTTAGAGCACCATGCCCGTCCTATGGCCGTGAAGCGCGGACACACACTCTTCCAGCCCGGTTCTCCCACGCACCGGCGGAGCATGTATTTCGTGCTCGACGGCTTGCTTGCTACAGTATCCTGGGACCAAAATGGGACCCGGGGCATTCGGCGCTTCGTCGTGCCAAACGACAGCGTTCTCACCACGCAGCACCTTTATACCCAACGGCACCTGGACTATGACATCGTGGCATTGCGTGCCAGCAAGCTACTGGAACTCCCTAGCGACGCGTTCAAGGCTTACAAGGAAGCCTGCTGGGAAGCAGATGTGCTCGCGGATGTACTCGAACACAAGAAACTACGGCAATACCGCACGAAGTCGCGGCTCATGCTGGCGCCCAGCCACGTCGAGCGCTACGTGGCTTTCTACTACGACATGCCGCACATCCGGCGCGCCACCACGCAACGCGAGCATGCTGAATACCTCGGTGTTTCTAAAATGAGCATTACCCGTGCGTTGGAAACGCTCCGCGCCACACGGTAAAACCGCCACATATGTGGTCGATTGCGTGATAGCTTGCAACCGACCTTTGGGGTATGGACATACGTCACAAATACAAGCCCTTCTTAAAAATCTTGCTCATCACGCAGCAGATCGGTATCGTAGCACTCATCATGTTCGGGATTACTGCTGAGATGGTAAAACGGCGAAATCGGATCGCCGAGCACCTCACCCTAAACGAGCCTGTCAGAACGGCTTACAGTACCCGTTGTAAGTGTCGCTACTATGATAACCGCGGCATTCCCTATTACTACCGGACACAAAATAACGGGGACACGATTGACCCGATTTTCTAATACGACACCCATGAAATGCCAATTAACAGAAGGGACTACCTATAAATGCAATCCACCATGAAACGACGCTTTACAAACCACACATCCTATACCTGGCGCAAGCTTGTGCCCGTTACCGCATTGGTGATGCTGGACGCCTTCTGGCTGCA
>CAYUIZ010000189.1:0-4560 GCA_964444885.1 uncultured Sphingobacteriaceae bacterium
CATGACGACTGGGAGTAAAATGCTATTCCAACGTTTCCCATATATCCTGAAAACTTGGGTTGCTATTCATTACTAAACCGAGTTTCCACTTTATGCGCCAATTTTTGAGTTGTTTCTCCTTCGCTATCGCCTCTTCAATGGAGGGAAGGAATTCATACCATACCAGCTTCGTGCAGTTATAACGATACGTGAAACTGTTTCGGACATCATTGTTCTTATGTTGGTAGACCCGGCTATAAAGATCAGCGGTCACGCCAACATATATCGTGGTATGGTTTTCATTTATCATGATATAAACGCATCCGCCTCTTTCTATTGTTAAAACATACAGGATTATTCCCATTTCTTAAAGCTATCCTGATTTACACATGTACGTCACCCCGGACTTGATCCGGGGTCTCTTGTTTGCTTTCAGGTTCATCCGATGTTGCAGGGAAGTCTTTAGATGGCAGACGCAAAAGGGTAGCTTGTGCTATGCAAGGACAGATGCCAGATCAAGTAAGCCGCCTGTCCCGAGCGTAGGCGCGGGAGCGTGACGGCGAGAATTTGCCCCTACTTCTGATATTAATTTTCAAAAGGGTGTCGCGTAAGGGCGCTGGCCAGCGTTATGGATTTCGATAAGGTTGCCCGTCCTACTTACGTCGAATGCGGAGGTTTGCGGGGAACTTGAAATTTAATACACAACTAAATCATTATGAATTGTCAAAAACTTATTCTTGCCGCACTCGTTTCGTTAGTATCTTTATTTTCCAATCCAGCGTTTGGGCAGACCGCAGTAGGTGTGCGAGCCGGAGTGAACCTAAGCAACGTTAATTCCGTAAGCGAATCCGGAGAAGGGCAGCGTACCGATGTTATTCCTCGTTTTCATGTCGGCGTTAACCTTGATATTCCTCTTTCCATGGCACTTTACCTTCAGCCAGGAGTGCTGTATTCTGGAAAGGGCTTTACACAAACTGGAGGTTGGCTAGCTGCCGAGGGGAACGAATTTAAGGCCAAGGCAGATTATATTGAAATGCCAATCAACCTCGTATACAGATCACAAGTTTGGACTGGCAACGTCATGATCGGCGCGGGTCCCTACGTCGGCTACGGTATCGGTGGCAAATGGGAAACGGAGGGGGAGATCGTGATTGGCGACATCATACTTTCGGAATCAAATGGCGACATCATCTTTAAGCAAGACCTTTCGGACGGCGAGTTTGGCAATTACCTATATGGTAAGCCGTGGGACTATGGGATACATGTCCTCGCGGGCTACGAATTTTTGCAGCGGATAGCTGTTCAGCTCAATGCGCAATGGGGTGTTGCTAACCTCGTTCCCGATATCGACAGCAAACCTGCGGATGGAAGCATTCGTAATAGGAGCTATGGTATATCCTTGGGATATAGGTTTTAATCTTTTTCGTCATATAACGCATCTACCAAACAAAGAAAGGCATCGGCGTACGCCGATGCCTTTCTTTGACCTTCTGATTGGGTAGGGATTAACGCTGCCCGGGCAGGTAAATCTGGAAGCCGACGCCTACATTAAGGCCAGAAGTAGATCCGGCAGTCGAAATATTGGCTTTATTGTAGCGGTAGCCTAAGGAGGCCTCCAGCGCGACGCTGTTCGTCACGAAATGGGCATAGCCCACGCCCGCGCCTAGCAACAGGGATACGTCCGATCCGATCGAGCTGCCGGCGATGCCTACGTCACCCTGCGCGAAGAATCGGCCGGTCGCTGTAGACCCCTCGGGGAAAAAGTACCGTACCATCGGCGCTACGCCGTAGTGCCACTCATTGTCTTGTCCGGAAGCGGCGGTCAAGCCGCCGATCAATCGGGCGCCTACGGCAATTCCGTCCGAAACGAAATACGCTGCACTCGGTTCGATGTTCACGTTGAATGCTTTGCCTTCAAAACTATACCCTAAACTGCCAAGGCTACCGCCAATCATCCAATTGCCTTGTTGCACGGGCGCGATGCCCACTTTGGCGGAGGTTTGGGGTGGGTTCAATTCTTGCGCTTGGGCGACTAAGCCCCCTAACGCAAACGCAAATAAGCTGGAAAATAAAAATGCACGTTTCATAGTCTTTTGTTTTAATCAGTGAACACTCAATTCATGTAATGGTGTGGATACACGAAATGTGCCACCGGCGGGGTCACGAAGACTATGGGGTGTTTAAGGGTTGGTTGTCAGGCGGGTAAATAGGTTTTCCAGTGTTTCGGCGGGGGTTTGTTGACGGAATTCGGTGAGGGAAAAGTCAGCAATAATCACACCTTGGTGAATAATCACCACATCCTCGCAAACAGCTTCTACCTCTTGCATGATATGCGTGGACAGCAGCACGGTTTTGTTTTGGCCGAGCTCCTTGATGAGGGAGCGGATACCCTGCAGCTGATTGGGGTCTAAGCCGGAGGTAGGCTCGTCCAGGATGAGCATGTCGGGATCGTGCAGGAGTGCTTGCGCCAGTCCGACGCGCTGGCGGTAGCCTTTGGATAGCTGTCCGATTTTTTTGTGTTGCTCGGGCGCGAGGCCTGTCAATTCGATTACCTCATCGATCCGGACGCGTGCGTTGGAAATGCGGTGCAGGGAGGCGAAGAAGCGAAGGGCTTCCTGCACGTAGAGATCAGGGTAGAGGGGGTTATTTTCGGGAAGGTAACCAATCTGCTTGCGAATGCCCGTGTCGTCGGGCGAAACGGGTGTCCCGTTGATCGAAACCTGTCCGCTGTCCGCGGCCAAGCTGCCCGAAATAATCTTCATGGCCGTGGACTTGCCAGCACCGTTAGGTCCCAAAAAGCCGAGTATGCGACCTTTCGTTGCTTCGAACGTAATGCCTTTCAGCGCTTGCTGCGTTCCGTATGTTTTCGTTAGTTGATCAACCCGTACAGACATCGTGCTTCCGTGAATAGGCAAAGATGCAAAAAATCAGCCGTTATTGCCGCCAAATCGCGCGCGAGGGCGCGACTGCGTCTAGCGGAGAAATATGGGCGGGTTTCAGCGGGACGCAGTGTGCCAGTTTACATTTCCTTTAGCTCGGCGACGACTTGTGTCATGGTGGATTTCGCATCCCCAAAGAGCATCAGGCAATTGGGATACCCAAAGAGTTCGTTCTCGATACCTGCGTATCCTGCGCTCATACCCCGCTTACACACGATGACGGTTTGCGCATTTTCCACGTTGAGCACCGGCATACCGTAGATGGGGCTGTCCGGATTGGTTTTGGCCGCCGGATTGACGACGTCATTGGCACCGATGATCAACGCAATATCCGTCGTGCTAAATTCGTCGTTGATCTGCTCCATTTCGATCAGCTTGTCATAGGGGATGTTTGCTTCGGCGAGCAACACATTCATGTGGCCAGGCATACGACCGGCCACGGGATGAATGGCAAACTTGACTGATATATGGCGTTTTTCAAGCAATTCGGTGAGCTCCCGCACGGCGTGTTGTGCCTGTGCCACGGCCATGCCATACCCGGGTACGACGATAACTGACGATACCGCATCGAAAAGCATGGCTGTTTCTTCCACGCCCACCTCCTTCACCACAATTTCTTCGCCCGCGCCGCTGGCGGCCGAGGCCGTTGTCTGCCCGAAACCACCCAGCACCACGCTAATCAGGGATCGGTTCATGGCCTTGCACATAATCTGTGTCAGGATCAGCCCCGCCGTGCCCACCAACGCGCCGGTGATGATCAGGACATGGTTCGACAGGACGAATCCGGTCGCGGCGGCCGCGATTCCGGTGTACGAATTAAGCAATGCGATCACCACGGGCATGTCTGCGCCGCCGATGGGGAGGACAGCCAGGATACCCAGTACCAACGCAATTCCCAGCAAGGTGAGCACCCATACTGAATCGGCAGGATTGAAGATAAAAAGCGCTGAACAGGCAACCGCAGCCAGCAACAAAACCAGGTTGATCATATGCTGGCCCGGAAACACGACGGCCCGGCCCGTGATAATGCCTTTTAGCTTGCCAAAGGCAACCATCGAGCCGGAAAAAGTGACAGCGCCGATGAGAATACTGAGCGCGATGCTTGTCCCCACCATTCCGTCGAGGATGGCTGTCGTACTTTCCTGCGTCATACGCCAAAATTCGGACGTGGATACGAGCGCCGAGGCCAGTCCGCCGAATCCGTTGAGCAAGGCGATCATCTCCGGCATGGAGGTCATCGCTACTTTGCGTGCGGCATACACACCGATGGCACTGGAGAGGAGTACGGTCACCATGATTTCCGTATAACTGAGGATGTTTTGGTCAAGCAACGTGGCCACGATGGCGAGGAGCATGGCTATCGCCGAGAAGGTATTTCCCCGGCGTGCGGTCGGTGTCTTGCCCAGCATTTTGATGCCGACGATAAAGAGGACGGCTGCGATGAGGTAGGCAATGCGGATGAGTAGGCTTGTTTCCATATGATTGAGTTAGCGGCTAGTAATCTTTGAGCGTTCGGCACCCCTTAGGGATTCTTCTTTTTCTTGAACATTTGCAGCATCCGGTCGGTGACCACGTAGCCGCTGACGACGTTGAGCGTAGCGAGGAAAAGGGCCGCGATGCCCAGCATCTTGCTGACGGACCA
>CAYUIZ010000190.1:0-4557 GCA_964444885.1 uncultured Sphingobacteriaceae bacterium
TCGGCGTAGAGCACTTTGAGGTAAAGGGTGCTGGAGCCAAAGCAGTCCCATTGCGGATGCAGCAGAAAATTGTATATCTGCTTATCAAAGTCAAATTCGTTATACTCCGTCCCGTAAAAGGGGGACTGCTCGTCCTCCGCGGCGATGTATTCGTCGCGCCAACGGTAGTAGGGTTCAATCTCATGCATATTCGCCGCCACTCTAAGGGTTACCAGTGCAAATTTCGGTAAAATCCCGGACTATTATAATATGGAAAAATCCGGCTGCTGATTTGGCGTAGCGGCCAATCCTTTTCAGTGGGGATTTTGATATCTACGCAGAAACAATTATTTTAGACAGGTATTGGTGGCGGGCGAACCCGCACCCGAGCAGGCAACACGGCCGGAAGAGGGGCCGTGCGTGCCTCGCAAAAATGGCTGGGCAACGCCATATGCAGCAACTAGAACCGATAAGGATATGCGCACACTTACTGTTTTACTCATCGCCATGGGTCTGGGATTGACGGGTACGGCTCAAGAATATGGCCAGTACGAAGGCAAATCGCTCGTGCATCGCGGCGACACGCTGCCTTACCGGATTTTGTATCCGGAAAACTATGACCGTACCAAAACGTATCCCGTTGTGTTTTTTCTGCACGGTGCGGGCGAGCGCGGTAATGACAACACCAGCCAATTGACGCATGGCGCTTCCCTGTTTCTCCAGGATTCTATACGGCAGGCGTTTCCGGCGATCGTGGTGTTCCCGCAGTGTCCCGCCGAATCTTTCTGGTCTAACGTTAGCATCGAACCTCGCGCGGGTGGCGGGCGCGATTTTATCTTCCAGCAGAAGGGAAAGCCTACGCCAGCGATGGCGATGCTGCTGCGGCTGGTTAAGCAGCTAGTCAAGGAAGAGGCGGTAGACGAACGCCGGGTGTATCTCGGCGGGCTATCGATGGGTGCGATGGGCACTTTTGAGTTGCTGCGCCGCCGCCCGAAGGTGTTTGCGGCCGCCTTTGCGATCTGCGGAGGCGACAATACCCGCAACACGGCTAGGTACGCCCACGTGCCGCTTTGGATTTTTCACGGTGAAAAGGACGACGTTGTTCCCCCGGATCATTCGCGGGTGTTGGTTTACCACCTGCAGCAGCTGGGAGCCGAACCCCGTTACACCTTTTATCCCGATGCCAACCACAACAGCTGGGACCCGGCATTCGCCGAGCCGGATTTCTTGCCCTGGCTGTTTTCACAAAGCAAATAGGGCGGGCTGCGGGCGTTTTATCCGTGGCGTTGTAACGTTCGGGTCGTTGCGGGCGTCTAACGGCAAGAGTCAAGAACTAAGCAAAGGAATACATGTCAGTAAAGATGCCCTTTCGGGAGAATGTGAAGCTGTCGTTGCAGTCGATTAGCAGCAACAAGTTGCGGACGTTCCTCACGGCGCTGATTATCGCCATTGGGATTACTGCGCTGGTTGGTATTCTGACCTCGATCGATGCGATCAAGAATTCGCTCACCGACTCATTCTCGTCGATGGGTGCCAACTCCTTCACCATCCGTAACCGGGGTGTCAACGTGCAGATTGCCGGTGGCGGACAACGGGCCAGGCGCTATCCGCCGATTACCTACCATCAGGCGAAGGCGTTTAAGAACCGGTTTGAGTTTGATGCGGTGGTTTCCCTGAATACCTTCGCCTCCTTTGGAGGGACCGCCAAATATAAAAGCGAGACGTCGAATCCCAATATCAATGTGATGGGAGCGGACGAAAACTACTTGCAGACCGCTGGCTACAAGCTTTCGTCGGGACGCAATTTTTCCTCCCGCGAGATTGAATATGGCTCTTCGGTCACCATTGTGGGTACGGAGATTATCCGTCGCCTCTTCAAAGACGGCACGGATCCTATCAACGAATTCATTACCATTGGCAATACGCGTTACCAAATTATCGGCGTGCTGGAAGATAAGGGCTCGAGCGCGGGCTTCGGCGGCGACCGCACGTGCATTATTCCCTTGCAGAAAGCTCGCGCTGTGATGGCCTTGGGGCGACCCTCCTACACCATTACCGTGATGGGCTCCAGTCCCGCGCATTTGGAAGCCGGTATTGGCGAAGCGACCGCCTTGTTTCGCAACATCAGGGGGGTGCGGGTAGGACAGGAGACCAACTTCGATATTGCCAAGAGCGATGCCGTGGCTCAAATGCTCATCGAGAGCATGGCCTATGTGACAATCGGCGCGGTTGTCATCGCATTGATTACGCTCATCGGGGCTTCAATCGGGCTGATGAACATCATGCTGGTGTCGGTCACCGAACGTACCCGCGAGATTGGCGTCCGCAAATCCATCGGCGCCACGCCCACCGTCATCCGACGGCAGTTTTTGATGGAAGCGATCATGATTTGCGTTATTGGCGGCGTTGCGGGCATCTTGATGGGGATTGCGATTGGCAACCTTGCTGCGGTCGCGATGGGAGCCAGCTTCATTATTCCATGGAAATGGATGATTCTGGGCATCGTTGTGTGCATTGGCGTCGGTATGATATCCGGGTACTACCCAGCATCCAAAGCCAGCAAACTAGACCCGGTGGAGGCGTTGCGGTATGAATAGGCGGGCAGCCTTCCTCAAGGCATCGGCGCCGTCGCGGTTCACGATTTTTGATTACTTAGGTTACGCCTGTCGGTACGCACCCTCGATCAGTAAATGCTCGGACTTGGCAGCTACGCTGTTTCGCTAGGAATTCGCCCGATTTTCAGCGCCTGCACCGATAGGATGAAGTGGGGGAGTGGTGCGCATGTTGATTAACGCTTCCCGGTCGGCCTGACGGAGCAGGGGCTTGCCTCCTACAAAAAAGCCTCCTTTGATGGCGGTGTCGATTGCGGCGACGAGTGTCGGAAACCACGCGCTCTTGCGTACAAAACCGATGGCGCCAGCAGCGAGGACCATTGGCGCGTACACCCGTTCGTCCAGGTCGGAATAAACCAGCACCGGAATTTCGTAACCAAACATATTACGCGACGAGGCAACGAGCTGACGGATTTCGTCGGTGCTCGGGCATGCAAAGCCTGCCAGCACGAGATCCATCGGTATCTGGCCAGCGCTCATCCGGTTGCCGGCGTCGGTTAAGTCCTCGCAATGGGTGACGGCCGCCTCCAGCCTTAGCTCATGTTTGAGCAGGCGTTCCAGCCCGATCCGCACGGCCCGATGTTTGTCTGCAATAAGGATGTTAAGTTCGTCCATGGGGATGATCGATTAAGGTTGACGCACAAGGCGGTCGCGTTGCCAAACCTATGTGCCTAAACATATATTTTGGGATTAGCGCATGCGATATTAGCAATTTTTTCTGTTTTTTTCTAAAAAGTTGGCATTTTTTTGCGGTGGATTTGGCGACTTCGATAACGGGAGTCCGGGTTTTGCAGTGAAAATATACGCGTTGGATAACAAAAGGAAGCGATGTTTTAGCCGTTATCGGTCTTGTCGCGGTTCCACATGCGCTCGGCCCAGCGGCCGACAAACCAGAACGACAACGCCAGGAAAAGGAAGAAAACCGCACGGTTGACGTTGTCCCACAGGTATTCAAAAAAGCGCGTGTAGAGGTTGATGATAAAGAACACGATGCCAAACTCACGGGCTACGGCGTCCTTGCTTTTCAGCCCGTACCAAGCCAGCCCAGCCGAAACTGCCGTAGACAGCAGCCCCCAGTAGAACAGGTGCCATTGGCGTACGGAAGCCCAGCGGTCCCAGTCGCTGTAATTCCCAAAGACCGACAACAGCCAAAGCGCGACCATCAGGTAGGTAAGCCCAATGACATAACTCAACGGCTGGAAAGGCTGGAGCGGACGAACCCGGTGCTGCCCAAACACAGCAAACAGTGTCAGTATGGCGCCGAAAAGCGTAAAACGAAGCGGATAGTTCATTCCCCAAAACCGAAAGCCCCAATTACTATGGTAGGCGGTTTCAGCGGCAAACCAGATACCCAAGCTGACGAGCGTGAATATCCAAATTAATTGTGATGACAGCTTGACGGACAGCACGCCATAGATGATGACAGACGCTAGGAACAGGAGCGAGAAGTGCCCTGAGCCGTCGTCGATGATCTTGCCCAGGTAGCCGATTCCCGCCGCGGTGGCGAACACGCCCAGCAGCATCAGCGCCTCGTTGCTGAATACTTTGTCGGGCGATTTTCGTTTATGCTTGAACCCCAATGTATAAAAGAGTACGGCAAGCACGAAGAAAAATAGGCAAACGACCACGTCCGGCGTATTGTACAGCCGTTCGATCCAGCGCAGGATGACGTCATCCAATAGCAGGGAGAACACGGCGAGCACGGCGCAAGCCAGCGCTACCCAAAACGAATACTTGGCAAGGCGCTTCCAGTCAAACCCGCGCACGTCGTACGAATCGCGCATTTTCGCGGCTTGCGCGACGTCTATCAACCCTTCGTCCTCCCAATGCGATATGGCATCGTCCAGCGTGTTTTTTTCCTGCTTGCTGATGTCTAGCTTTTTCATCTCACGGGGTTGTGCCAGACCTTGATGCCCAGCGTTGCGCCAAACAAACCTACGCAAAAATAGCCTATGTGCGACAAACT
>CAYUIZ010000191.1:0-2681 GCA_964444885.1 uncultured Sphingobacteriaceae bacterium
GGCAATATATACGGGAACTCCCTGGTCAGGAAGCACTCCGTGCGTCAGCCCTCCTTACTGATAGATGCGGAGTTTCTTTTTCAATTCCTTGCGGATGGTATGGATGCGGGTCTTAATGGTTCCTTCCTTGATGCCCATCTGACTTCCGATTTCCCGGTATTTGAATCCTTCCATATACATGCTGAAGATATCCTGGTTCTCGGGCGACAGGCACGACATAGCCGTTTCAATATCCTTGATAATGAAACTCGACTCGGCGTAGTTGCTTGTTGTGGGTTCCATGGTATTGAAGATAAGCTCTTTTTCGGCCTTACGGTGGATATTCACTCGACGGTATTTGTTGATATAAATGTTTTTCATGATCACATACAACCAGGGAATTAATTTCGGGTGGTCGATGAACTTGTCGATGGATGTCAGCGAGCGGATGTAGGTTTCCTGCACCAGTTCTTCGCGCTCATAGGGATCAGTCGTAAACTTGTGTGCGATCTTAGCCATAACGGGCTTGCTTTTTAGGATGGTGTCATCAATCAGTGTTCTCATAGCTAGTTATGTTTTTATGGGTTCATTCTAACATTATCTACATTAAACAACTGATTACGTGCTGCTTTTGTTGTGGCTCATAGACCACGAAACCGCCATTCAGGTAAAAGTACTTCGGGACGTTATTTGTCCCCCGTGCAACGCAAATTTACCGGCAAAAAAGGTGTTTAAACGCCAAATCGAAATCTGAGGACTCATACACAATGACATCATAGCAGACTGAAAAACAACATCTTAACCCATGTGGCCATAATCGATTAACCGAAACACCTGCCCCGTATTTAACCATCCTATACAGATTTGCTCGTATTTCGCACTTCCGGGCGCGTCGGGAAACGCTGCGAACACAACGCGTAGGCTACGGATGACAAAAACTACAATTCCGTATATATACGTAGTTACCTCATTTACACGGGCACCGATGCGCTGTTGCGCGTATAATTACGCGTTTTAGGCGTATGGACAACGCTATTGCTACCGACCTGTTCTCCCTGTAACGAGTTGAAAACAAACTGCCCACATAAAACGGGAACGATGAATATAAGCGATTTTCTGCTGGAGCGCCTGACCGAATGGGGTATTGATCGCATCTATGGTTATCCCGGCGACGGCATTAACGGCATCCTAGGTGCGATGAACCGGAACGACACGATCCGCTTTATCCAAAGCCGGCACGAGGAGTCCGCGGCGCTCATGGCCTGTGGTCACGCCAAGTTCACCCAAGGCGTGGGCGTTTGCCTGGCGACCTCTGGGCCCGGTGCCATACATCTGCTCAATGGGCTCTATGACGCAAAGCTCGATCACCAATCCGTCGTGGCCATCGTGGGGCAACAAAAAGGTTCGTCCTTGGGGAGCAGTTACCAGCAGGAAATCAACCTGGCCCACCTGTTCGGCGATGTCGCTGCCTACGTTGAAACCGTGGCCGACCCCATGCAGGCACGTCATGTGATCGACCGTGCCTTCCGTATTGCCAAGGCCGAGCGCACGGTCACGGCCATCATTATCCCCAATGACGTACAAGAAGAAAAAGCGGTCGAACAGCCCCCGCGCAAGCATGGGTTTGTCGTGTCCGGCACCGGTCATAGCACCAGCGCCATGGTGCCCGCCGACGAAGAGCTGCAGCACGCTGCCAATATCCTTAATACGGGAAAAAAAGTAGCCATGCTGGTTGGGGCAGGTGCCGCTGAGGCTTGGGAAGAAGTGAAACAAACCGCCGACTTGCTCGGCGCGGGCGTGGCAAAGGCCTTGCTCGGAAAAGCCGTATTGCCGGACGATCTGCCCTACGTGACCGGATCAATCGGATTGCTGGGCACGCAAGCCAGTTGGGAAATGATGGATCAATGCGACACCCTGCTGATGATCGGCAGCAGTTTTCCCTACGCCGAGTACCTGCCCGAGCCCGGCCAGGCACGGGGCGTACAGATTGACCTCGACGCCAAAATGCTGAGCATCCGGTATCCGATGGAAGCCAATTTGATGGGACATAGCCGGGAGACGCTCCGGGCGCTATTGCCCTACATCAAACCGAAGCAAGACCGCTCATGGCGCGAGCAAATCGAAGGCTGGGTAGTGGACTGGCAGAAATCCGTGGACGAGCGCGCGCTGATCCCGGCTGACCCCATCAACCCGCAACTCGTTATCCAGCGGCTGTCTCCCCGCCTGCCCGACCGCAGTATCGTTGTGGCCGACTCCGGAACGGCGGCCTTTTGGTATGCCCGCAACCTGAAGATGCGCGAAGGGATGATGGGTTCGCTCTCGGGCAACCTGGCAACGATGTGCTGTTCGGTGCCCTATGCGATTGCGGCCAAGTTTGCCTATCCCGAACGCTTTGCCGTAGCCCTAACAGGCGATGGTGCCATGCACATGCTGTGCATGAATGAGCTGATTACCATTGCCAAGTACTACCGCGAATGGACGGATCCGCGCCTGCTGGTCATCGTACTCAACAACCGCGACCTGAGCATGGTCACTTGGGAACAGCGGTTCTTGTCTGGCGAACCCAAATTTGAGGATTCCCAGGATATTCCAGACGTTGACCACGCCGCCTTCGCGGCTTTGCTAGGCCTCAAAGGCATTCGGATCAATCACCCGGACCAGATTGAGGGCGCACTCGACGAGGTGATGGCCAGCGACCGCCC
>CAYUIZ010000191.1:2781-4511 GCA_964444885.1 uncultured Sphingobacteriaceae bacterium
AAGACCGTTACCTGGGCAGCCGCCCGCTTCCAACCCATCAACAAGGCGCTCGAGGGGGAAGCAAAAGTCATTATCCGCGAGGGCATGTTTGACGTAGCGAACGAACGTGCGCAAGTGTTCGCGCAGGAGGAATTCTTCGCCGAGCTGCGCAACCAGTCGGTCGAACATTTGGGGCAAGTCCGGATGGGCCTGCTGGAAGTTGACGGCACCATCAGTATGCTGTTTTATGCTGACGAAGAAGTGAAATATGGCCTTCCCCTGTTTCCCGACCACTACCAACCGATACGCAAGGAAACCGCCGAACCCGTTGCTTGCATGTATTGCGGTAACGTCACACGTAGCCTCTCATCCCCCGAAATGCTGTGTCCGCGTTGCCAACATCATAAATGGGCCGCCGCCATGAACCGAACACGCATATAAACCCGTGGCTATGAAAACCAACCTCGCCCCTTCTGCACTTGTTGTTGCGTTGCTGATCGTAGCTTCCTGCACGGAACCGTCCCCGCCAGCAAGCGATACCCACGCCGTACTGGCGATCAATGAATTGGTCGCCTTGCGAACGGAAGGGTTGACCCTGGCTGAGATCGCGGCGTCAACCGCTCGTGATGAACAAGTAAACCAAACCATTGGCCGAATTAAAGCCTACTACGCCGATACCCATCCCGCTTTCCTGGATGTCTGCAAGGGACAGCTCATCGTGTTGGGACAGCGGGATTTCGATAGGATCTGGATGACTGCGCAGGGTCAGGTGCTGGCCCCTGGCGCGTGCACCGACGAAACTTTCCTAGCCTTATACATCGCGAATACCGCGAAAACGATTGCTGTGTACGAACGCGTATTGCGGGAGCAGGAACCCGGAGGATTGTATTTATTCGCCCTGCAAGCCCTTCCCGGACTGCACAGTCAGCAAGACGAAATTCTCGCCCTCCTTCGCGATAAGGCCTATGCTGGCGATACCGTGACGGCGCTGGCGAAATGAGAATCGGGGAAAACCGACGGGCGAGCAAGTAAACATACGTAACTGCGCGAGGTTAATACGGGTTTTGGCGCAAATCGCCAACATTTTAGCGCCAATTTGATTTTATGTATAGGAAAGCGGATGCGGCGTTGCATCCCTAAAAATTAGGACAAAAGATCAAAAATCATGGAAAACACAAAAAGCACGATACCACCCCGGCGTGGCAACAAGGAAACCCCCAAAGAAGGGGAGCAAACCAAGAAAGTCGAAGAAGTGACGGCGCAGTTACCTTCCAAACTGTACTTGTGCGCTGCATTGACGGCGATGGCCGGCGCCCTGGCGCTGAAGTGCATGGGACATCGGCATACTGCGTTGTTCGTCGGGCAATGGGCATCACCCTTCCTGCTGTTGGGCATTTACAACAAAATAGTCAAAACGCAGGGGCACGACGCAACATCGTAGCACAAATTGCAAATTATTTACATACACTAAATCATAAAGGAGGATTGATTATGAATAAGTTAACATGGAAAGGACGCTGGAACGAGCTCAAAGGAAAGGTAAAACAGCAATATGGCGACCTGACAGACGATGACCTGACCTACGTGGAAGGCCAAGAAGACGAATTGCTGGGTCGGTTGCAACAAACAACGGGCAAAACCAGAGACGAAGTCGAGTCGTGGTTGAACGACCTTTAGGAAAATGTTAGTTCTGGAACGGGTGGTTATCACCCGTTCTTTCCAAGCCCGCTTCTAGGATAGCGGGCTTTTTT
>CAYUIZ010000192.1:0-4506 GCA_964444885.1 uncultured Sphingobacteriaceae bacterium
CAGTTTGACGTCATCGGGAAGAACAGCGGTATGGGCTTGCTCGATAATGATTTTAACCTTGGGAAGTTAGTCGTGATCCGGGATATCGAGCCGTTGGACAATGGTACGATAACAATACGGATGTCGCCAGGGCCCAACAACAACCAATGGGCGCGTTTCTTCGGGGTCAACACCATGATGATCCTGCCTGAAGGTATGGATGTGCCCGTACCGGCGAACAATTTCGAGCTTACACAGCCAGTCTACGTCGATTTGGGAACGATTGTCGCAGGCGCACCGTTTAACCACTTTGACGCACTTCACGGGCAACCGGTTTTTGATTTGGTTGATGCCGGCGGTGCTAACACGGGCTTTGCCATGAACGTCACGGACCGGTTTGTGGAACAAAACCAGTTTGGCGTTTTCAATAATACGCTGGGACTGCCTGGTGCCGTCACCCAAGACTCGTATTATGGCGACCGCAATAATACGACGGCAGGGTTTACGTTGTACAACCTCAACAAGAACCAGACGTACCAATTCGTGCTTTACGGATCAAGAGATGGTACGACGGATAATAGGGAAGCACGGTATGTGGTGACAGGTGAAAATGAGGGAGAGGCATTCTTAGACGCTTCAAGCAACGCTTCGGAGGTCGCTATCATCGCTGGTATTAAGCCGAGGGCGGACGGTACGATAGAAATTATCGCATCTCCCGGCCCGAACAATACCAATCCCGATCGGTTCTACTACATTAATGCATTGATCATTACCCCTGACGGATTCGTCCTTCCGGGCATGTAAAATGGAGTAACTGAAGCGCGATAACTACAATGCGCAGCTAGCCCTAGCCCGGTCAACATGACCCGGCTAGGGCTTTGTTGGTTTCGTGGGCATAGGGCCTAAAACCCTGCATTATCCGCGGTGGGGCCATAACTTACCGGTAACGGAATCTCGTTCATCCGATAGTACACCCCGAGTTGGGCGCGATGGTGGGTAATCTGGTTGAGGGAATGCCGGATTGCCCCGTACACGGTCCACTGCGCCAGCACGTGTTCCCCGTACCGGAGTTGCCAAATCGGCTCCAAGTCGGCGAGGCGGGCCGCGCCCAACGCTTCGGCACTCGCGTGGTAGCCGGATTCCAGGCTTTCCAAGAGTGTTTCGCGGCCGGGCAGTACGGACGCTTCAATGCTTTGGGCAAGATCCAGGCTTTCGGTTTCGAGCATGGTGCCTGGCCAGGAGAATATTTGGGCGATATGCGTGGCCAAGTGGGCCATCGTCATGTTCTTGGGATGCGGCTTGTACGCGTTCAGGCTATCGTCGTATAATTCAAAAAAGCGTTTGGTGACGTTGAACTCTTGTTCTAGTTCGTCGTGCAGTACAGAGAGGGTGTCCATGGCGTTTTGTTTATTATATGGATCGATGAAGGATAAACGGTGCGCAGCACGGTTTTGTTTTGATGGATAGGCACAAGAGAGGCCAAACCGCCACCTCGTATGCCAGGGCGGGGGCTGGTGGGTCTGCATGCCCGATGTTTATAGGTATAGGGGAGTCACCAATCGCGGGCTTCTTTTTATTTCTTCAACGCCTCCCACAGAATCTCTACCGGGTGGTAAGCTTTCCGATCCGCTCCGTCCTTGATCTGGTGGCGGCAGCTGGTGCCGGGGGCAGCGATGAGTACCTCTTCGGGGGTCTGCCGTACGGTAGGGAGCAAAACCAATTCGCCCACCTGCATCGATACCGCGTAATGTTCCTTTTCGTAACCGAAGGACCCGGCCATGCCGCAGCATCCCGAAGGAATGACCTCGACCGCATGCCCAGCAGGGAACGCGAGTATTTTTTCGGACGTACCTACCAAGTGATAGGCTTTTTGGTAGCAATGGCCATGCAGTTTGATCGTGCGGGGCGTGGAGGAAAAACGCTGGCGGTCGATTCGGCCGCGATCCATCTCGCGTGCAAGAAACTCATCAACCAGCAAGGCATGCTTGGCAAGTTGCTGGCTCGCGGGCAACAGGTGTGCATCCACTAAGTCCGGATATTCATCCCGGAAGGTGAGAATAGCGGAGGGTTCAATGCCGAGCAGGGGCGTATCTGCGGAGATGATGTCTTTCAGATACCGGACGTTGTCGTTGGCCAGCGCCTTCGCCTTGCGCAGTAGTCCCTTGGACAGGTAGGTACGCCCGCTTTCGAGGTGCTTGGCCAGCCTGACTTGGTAGCCCAAGGCCGTTAGCAACCGGTAGGTAGTCTGTCCGATGGGCAGGTCGTTGTAGTTCGTGAATTCGTCGCAAAATAGGTATACAATCCGTTTGCTCCCGGCGTCATTGGCGGGGGGCTCCGACTGTTTTTCAATCCACTTCCGCAGGGTTGTATGTCCTACTTCGGGCAGGGATCGGTCGCGCGCAAAGCCAAGCGTCGATTTGACCAATGGCGAAAGTACACGGCTCTTAATGATTGCGTTATAAATCCCTGGGAACCACGAGGCCAGCTGTTGCGATTTCGTAAAGTTTGCGATCACCCATGCCCGGAATGGCGTTCCGTTGGCGTCGTAGTAATGCTGCAGGAATTCAGCTTTCATCTTGGCGATGTCCACTTCCGATGGGCACTCCGACTTGCAGGCTTTGCAACTGAGGCAAAGGTCCATCACCTCTTTGATCTCCTTGTGGTCGAATCGGTTGGCCTTGGTAGATTGAGTCAGAAATTGACGAAGGATGTTGGCCCGCGCGCGGGTAGTGTCTTTTTCATCGCGCGTAGCCATATACGACGGACACATGGTGCCGCCGGTGATGTGGGTCTTCCGGCAATCGCCCGACCCGGAACATTTCTCGGCTAACCGCAGCATGCTCTCTTGCCGGCTAAAGTCAAATACCGTGTCGACTTTAACGGGTTTTGCATCTGCTTCGTAGCGCAGAAACTGGTCCATCGGCGGGGTATCAACGATTTTGTTGGCGTTGAAAATGCCTTGGGGATCGAAGATGGATTTGACCTGCTTGAGCAGACTGTATACGGATGGGCCGAGCACGGCGGGAATGAATTCGCCCCGCAACCGGCCGTCGCCGTGTTCACCGCTGAGCGATCCATTATATTTCTTGACGAGCTGGGCAGTGGCGGCCAGTACCGACCGAAAATCTGCCCGCCCCTTCTCCGTTTTAAGGTTGATGAGCGGTTCAATGTGCAACTCGCCTGCGCCGGCGTGGGCATAGTAGGAGGCCTGCAAACCGTGTGTATCGAGGATGCCGACCACCTCGGTGACATAAGCCGGTAGGTCTTCGGGCGACACGGCGCAGTCCTCAATCAGGTTGACGGGCTGGGTGTCGCCCGGCAAGTTGCGGATCAGGCCGAGGCCGGCTTTGCGGACGTCCCACACCAATGCCGTGCGGGGGCCCGTCACCAACGGATGGGCATAGCCTAGTTTATTGGCGATAAGGTCGGTGCGGAGCGCATCGGCTTTGGCTTCTACGTCAGCAAGGGTATCCCCCCGAAATTCGACCATCAGCAAAGCTTGTGGATCGCCTTCGATAAAGAACCGGTTATGCTGGTAGGTGGGGTGCCCCTTGGTGAAGTCCATGATGTACTTGTCCACCAGTTCGGAAGCCTCCGGTTGGTGCCGGAGCGCCACGATGTTGGCGTGCAAGGATTCGATGAGCGTGTGGCAATGTATGCACAACAAGCCCACCGCCGGAGCGGGTAAGGGAATCAGGTTCAGTTTAGCCTCCGTAAGGATGCCCAGCGTGCCTTCGGATCCGGCCAGCAGGTTGCAAAAATTGAACGGTTGCCCCCTATCCGCCAGCATATCGAGCGCGTACCCCGTGTTGCGCCGTGTGATGGTGCGTTTGGGGTATCCTTGGGCAATGGCCTGGCGGTTTTCGGGGTCGGCGAGCAAAGCATTCATCGCACGGTAAATATCCCCTTCGCGGTCGTTCTGCTTTAACTTAGAAAACAAGGAGGCTTCGTCCAGCGCCTCAAAAACCGTTTCGCTGCCATCGTCCAGCAATACCTTGGCCGCCAATAAGTTGCTGCGGGTATCGCCCCATACGATGGAGTGCAGGCCACTCGAATTGTTGCCCACCATGCCACCGATCATCGCGCGGCTGGCCGTCGACGTTTCTGGTCCGAACATGAGCCCGTACGGACGGAGGTAAGCATTGAGATCATCGCGGATAACGCCCGGTTGCACGCGCACCCAGCGTTCGGTGGTATTCACCTCCAAAATCCCATTTAAGTGCCGGGAAAGATCAACGACAATGCCCCGGCCTACCACTTGACCCGCTAAGGACGTGCCTGCCGTGCGCGGGATGAGCGTCACGCCGTGTTGGGTAGCAAAGCGGATCAGCGTTTTCAGGTCATCGGCGTGCTGGGGAATAGCCACCGCAAGGGGCTGTTCCTGGTATACCGACGCATCCGTAGCGTAGATACGCAACATGGCCTGGTGCTCCGTACGGTCGTCGTAATACAATGGGCCGTCCAGCCGCTGGCAAAGCGTTTCAAATGAGGCGGTAATATCAAGGGAGGTTGTGTTCACGGCGTAAA
>CAYUIZ010000193.1:0-4477 GCA_964444885.1 uncultured Sphingobacteriaceae bacterium
AAAAAAGCCCAACCTTTCGATTGAGCTTTGTTGTGATCCCGCTGGAAAACGAAAGTTGCGTTTAATTAATTCATGTTTAGCCATTTAGATAAACCTGCTTGCGATTGGTGCCCGAATTGATCACCGGATAGCATGATTTGATTTGATCTAATTTGGCAAAGAACTTCTTATTTCAAAGCTAAGAAAAGAATCCTACAGACACCCAATGATGGTGAAAAAATAACATATTTTCGACATTACACTTTTCTTATGGTATTTATTTCGACATGAAAACATTTTTATGTTGAAATTTATTCGCATTTTCGACATGAATATTATTTTATGATGAGTCATTCGACATGAGTACTCAGGAAAAGATGAAGTTTTTACAATAATTCGACATATGGCTTATAATAAAGACATCCCCTACAATGACCTTCCAGATTTACCTCCTATAACTTTTACGGAGTCTAATGAACTATTAAGACATTTGGCCAAGGCATCACGTTATTTGGGCGAACTTAATGGTTTATGTCGGTCTTTACCCGATCCTAGTTTACTAATTAACACGATCGTTCTTCAGGAAAGTAAGGACAGTTCTGCCATTGAAAATATTGTTACTACTCAAGATGAGCTATATAAAGCGGCGACAGAGGAAGGATCAAGCAATCATGCGGCCAAGGAAGTTTTGAGTTATCGAGAAGCATTATATGTTGGTTTACGGAAAATGCAGTCACAAGAAAACCTTATTCTTTCAAATACGTTGATCGAGATTGTGCAAACCATAAAGCAGAATGATTCTGGTATTAGAAAAACACCTGGTACTGCACTTAAAAATGCGATTACCGGTTCAGTAATCTATACCCCGCCTTGCTGTGAAGATGAAATAAGAGAAAAACTGGCTGCTTTAGAAAGATATATCAATGACAGCGAAAATTCCGAACTGGACCCTTTAATAAAGATGGCATTGATCCATTATCAGTTTGAGGCAATCCATCCATTTGGAGATGGGAATGGTCGTACAGGTCGCATATTAAATGCTTTATACCTTTCACAACAGAAATTGCTTACACAGCCGGTATTATATCTTAGTTCATATGTGGTAAAATATAAAACCGAATATTACCAGTTGCTTAAAGGTGTTACAGAAAATGGAAATTGGAACGATTGGGTGATGTTTATGCTAACAGCTGTAATAGAGACCGCGCAATTAACAACAGGGAAGATTCGCGCCATGCTACTACTAAGGGAAGAAATGGAAGCATCCATGAAAGAGATATTGGGCGCCTCTTTTAACTATGATTTATTGCAGCTACTATTTACAATGCCTTATCTTAAAATAGGACTTTTAGAACGGAAGCAATTGGCACATCGCCAAACGGCAGCATCATGGTTAAAGAAATTGGTAGCCGGTGATATTCTTTCACCTCAAAAAATGGGTAGGTCTACCTACTATGTCAATTATAAATTAATGGATTTATTGACCGCCCAATAAATGAAAATTTTTCATGCTATCCTTTGATTCTTGTTGTGTCAATCCAGCCAAATACCTGCTTAACGATACAATTGGATATTAAATGAATCGCTTTTTTGTGAAAATCGCATAAAAAAGTGCCATTTAATGCAAAAAGGCGCAATTTCTTGCGCCTTTTGTGATCCCGCTGGGATTCGAACCCAGGACCCATACATTAAAAGTGTATTGCTCTACCAGCTGAGCTACGGAATCGTTGTCTGTGCGACTGCCAAACCTCTTTTTCCCGTTTGGAATAGTGGTGCAAAGATAGAATTATCTGATATACGCTGCAAACTAATTTTAAGATATTTTTATATTTTCCGCTAACTCGCTTTCTTTCAATCTGAAGTATTCGCGTGGGTCATCGTCCGAAATGCGATACAGCCGTAGGTCGTCCGCGTTGCCGGGCAACAGCAGGTCAAGTCAGCATGGCCGTCCTACATCGGTTGGGGTTTATTCCCGCACGGAAAACATGGCGTTGTTTTTGTGGCACGTCTTGAGCCGGCCATAAGTTCCGGTCATGATCTAAATTCCGTAAACCATGAGAACCACCTTATTTACCCTGATGCTCGCGGCAGGAACGTTATTCACCGCGCAAGCCCAGCAAACCAATGAAGAGAAAAACGAAGTCAAGCTGAATGCCTTCAATCTCATCATCTTTAAAGCGCTCGATGTTTCTTACGAGCACATTCTTAACCCCAATTCCACCGTCGGCGTGTCCGTATTGGGAAACCTTCAGAAAGAGCCCGGATGGATGTCTGGTCTCGCCGAAATGCCTTATTACAACGAGCGCTTCGCCGTGACGCCCTATTACCGGCACTTTTTCATGAACCGCTATGCGAAGGGCTTTTTCCTCGAAGCATTCGGGATGCTAAACAGCCAGAAGTTTTTTGAGGAGGTGTATTCGGATGTCGGTGACCCGTCGTATGTGGATGCGGGAACTTCCACCAATTTTGCCCTGGGAATTGCCGTCGGAGGCAAGATCGTCAGCCGCAAGAATTTCGTTTTTGAATTTTTCGGCGGTGTGGGCCGCAATGTCGTGCAGTCTGATCCGGATGTGGGTTCCGAATTCGTACCCCGTGTAGGCATCAACTTAGGTTACCGTTTTTAAGAAAATAAGAAAGCCCTGTCCGGGGAGGAGCAGGGCATTTCTTTACTAACCAATTATAAACCTAAAATTATGAAAAGTTTCTAATACCTTATTTCGATATACTACAGCTAAAACGCTGAATTGTGCGTTGTGGTATTCGCCGCTTGTTTAATTTTTGTTACAAAGCATCTTTCTTGGAGGAAACCCGGTCAAACCGCACCGTGCGCGTATAATTAGAGGGATACGCCCCTACCTGCGTTACGATGGGCCGCAGTACGAATTCGAAGTGCAGTGCATCCGGTTGGCCGGTTCTGCCAAGGGTAAAGAAGGCAAATTCTTCGCGCTGTGCGGGATTGCGCCATACCGCGCGGTAGGTGTCATAGTGCCAATGTTCCAGGTCGGCCACTAGTCCCTCCTGCCCCCAAAAATGCAGTTCAAGTCCTTTCGACCCACTTTTCACCTCGACTGTATCATAGGCATTCGAAGCGTATCGTGCGACATGTTGGTCCGGCGACAGTGTCGGCGCGGTGCCCGCTACCCGGGCATCGTGGATCTCCTGGCGTAATGCTTTCGCATGGGCAAAAGCGCGTTGGTAGCCCGATAGGTACCGGTCCAGCCAATCCGTTCGTGATATGCCCAGATAGGAATCAATTGCCGTATAGGCCAACGCGTCGCCCAGCTGGTTGAATGTATTGCCCACCACGACGATGCCCAGCTCCAATTCGGGCACGATGTAAGCCGCCGTGTTGAATCCGTCGGTTGCCCCGCCATGGCTGAGCACACGCTTGCCTTCATAGTCCAGAATATTCCAGCCCAGTCCATAGCTGGCCTGCGAGCCGTAGGGATCGGAAGAAGGCCGTACGGTCTGCGGTTTGTGTATTTCGCGCATCTGTGCCTCGCTCACTAAACGTTTCCCTTGGTAGACGCCGGGTTCGCCCATCTGCATCACCATCCATTTTGCCACATCCGTGACGGATGCATTGATGCCTCCTGCCGGACCGGCATTATCCCAATTGCGCCGTTCAATCGGCACCACTTCCCCCTCGATGTACTGGTGGGGCCAGGCAGCGTTATTTACCGTTTCTAAGGCGGTGATGCTGGTGTTGCTTTGCATGCCAATCGGGTCGAAAAGCCGGGTCTTCAGGAATTCGTCCCAAGTCTGCCCGCTGGCATATTCGATTACTTGGCCTGCCACGCTATACAGCATATTGCTGTACACGAATGAGGAACGGAACGGCTGCTGGAACTCCATGTAGCGCAGCTTGCGGATCAGGTCATCGCGGCTGTGGCCGCTCATGAATTGCAGGCGGTTGCCAATCATCCGGCCAATGCCCACGCGGTGGGTCAGGGCATCGCGCACCGTCACCTGCGCGGTCACCCACGGGTCGCTCAGTGCAAACCAGGGTATGACGTCTACGATGGGCGTATCCCACGTGATCTTACCTTCGTCCACGAGGATGGCCAAGGCCGCCGCGGTGATGTTCTTGCTCACCGAAGCGATCCCGAAAAGCGTGTGTTCGTCTACGGACTCACCGCTGCCGAGCTTCTTCTCGCCAAAACCCTTCGCATACACGATTTCGCCTTCCTTGACGATGGCAATGGCCATGCCCGGGATTTCCCAGTCAGCCATGCCGCGCTTGACCAATGCGTCAAAATCAGAACGTAGGGCATGCTGGGCTTGTGCAGCGCCCGATAAAACGATCATTATGCCGACCAAAAGCAACGCCCGCAGGCATGTCCATGTGCGAGGGTCGGAAAAAACAGCTGGATTTCTCATTGTAATACAGGTTAGTCCATTGCCAAATTACGAAAAAAATCGGAAGTGCGCTGGAACGTGGATGGATGGGGTGCACGACAAATTTCCCTTTTGTCATGCTGAATGAAATGAAGCATCT
>CAYUIZ010000194.1:0-4473 GCA_964444885.1 uncultured Sphingobacteriaceae bacterium
AATACCCTTTCCATGTAATTGAATCGACGATCGAGCAACTCATGCTGCACAAGCCTCAAAAATAACACGCTCGGGCATCCGCTGAGTCCGGCTAAGCGGCATCAGTCCCAAGGCACATGCAAACGACATGCAACAGAAACTCGCCATAAATCTCATTGCTAACGTAGTCATGCTTGCGCTGTTTTCCGCATCTGCACTGCATAGCCAAGCAAGTTCCGGGGATACCTCGTCCATGCGCTACTTGGAAAATGGCCGGATAAAACTCGGAATCGACTTGGATTTGGGCGGAGCCGTCACGTTTCTTTCCGATCAGGCCAATGGCGGCGAAAACATGATCAACAGTGCTGATTGGGGACGCCAGATTCAACTGTCGTTTTACAGCGGACCGTGGCCCTACATCGGTCCAAATGGCGAAGAACCCCGACCGGAATGGGCGGGACTGGGCTGGAATCCCATCCAATCGGGTGATGCCGGCGGCAACCGCGCCAAGGTCATCGACTTTGAGATGCGTGGCGAAAACTCCTTCTTTGTCCGCAGCATCCCCATGCAATGGCCGCACGAAACCGGTGTGGCCGGCGATTGCGAATTTGAATGCCTCTACACGCTAGACGGAAACGTCATCGTCCTGGAGGCGGCTATCGTCAACAAACGGACAGACACCACCCAATACCGGGCATCATCGCAGGAAATGCCCGCCGTGTACACCAATGGCCCCTGGTACCAAGTGGTGACGTACTTGGGCGACAAGCCTTTCACGGGCGAACCGACCACCACAATCGTGGACAAAGGTATCAACCGGGGCTGGCCCTGGGTGAACTTCTACACCCCTGAAAACTGGGTCGCCCTGCTCGATGAAAACGGTTACGGCATCGGCGTATTCCAGCCCGAGGTCATGGTATTCAACGGCGGCTTCCATCCGCATGCGGATGCAATGGGCACGGGTGGTGAGAAAGACATCCCTACGGGACACCTAGCCCCTATCGGCAAGCAGATCCTCGACCATAATATCCGTTGGTCCTATACGACTTCGTTGGTGTTAGGCACGGTTGACGACATCCGCGGATACGCCAAAGCGAACTGGGATGTTGCCTCGCAACCCGAATGGCATTTTGTCGATTCGCGCCGCAATTGGTATTACGAAGGGCCGGCCAAAGACAGCGGATTCCCCATTATGGGCGGATTGGATATGCAGTTCGAGCAAGGTGCCGCCCTAGCCGGACCCGTCACGTTTTGGCAAGCGTCCGACGCCCCATTTTTGGAAATCAGCGGTGCGTTTAGCAGTCCGAGTGGCCGATTGGCCCTCGCGGTCGACATCCAGCCCGTGAGCCCCGCGGATTTTACTGATTGGCTAAACTGGAGTGAAGGGGAACATGATGTAGCAGCCGAACGCGCGCAGAAAGCATCTGAATTTCCGGGCAAGCCAGCCATCACCGTACGGCACACCATACCTGCCGATGGCGAACACCGTGTCCATCGCATTCCGCTCGCGGCAAACAGTGCCTATAGCGGTGCGATGAAAAGCTTGAAGATATCCTTCGCATCGGCAGGAACTGCCAAGATCACGAAGATCGGACTCGGTAACTAACGCCTCGTTGGCGACCGATGTCACCAAAAAAAAGCGGTTAGCATAGCAATTGCCATTTTCGGCCAGACGGCTGTCGCGAATGTGCCTTTCAACCCGTTACCTAAAAAACTAAAGGATGAAAAGGACAATATTTGCACTAGTCGCCGCACTGATAGTCATGAGCTGCGATAAAGAAAAGGATCAATTGAACGCATCGGAATGCACATTGCAAATGAAGCAATTCTACGAAGAGGAATTGGTGTGCACGGCGGCCGGCACCATGGAAGTGAACCTGTATGCCGGTGTTTATGAAGGAAAAACCCTGTATTTCCCAATGATTATGTGCCCTAGTTGTAACACGACTCCGCCCTCCTTTGGATATACATGCGACAAAACCAAAGTCTCAATCGACGACTTCGCCACGAATGTGAGTAATCTAAAACAAGTGTATAACAGCTGTTCCGGGCAGTTCACCGAATAGTTCCTAACGCGACTTAACCAACCGCTAATCGTCCCGATTATTCATATGGTTGCTTGTTTTCATTGGTGTTATTTGATGCGTGTTTGGTTTTCAAACGCATGAATGACCTCACGATGTTCGGTTCATGATTTCGCTCCACTCAATTTGCCCGCCTCCTGGAGGTTACCTTGCACACATATCTTTTGTGACGGTCTATTCTTCAGGCGTTACAAACCCCTTTCTCAAGCATCCCGATTGCAAATCGGGACGATTAAAATAAAAAAGTAGTCTTGTCCTCGATTGAATCGAGGATGTAACGAGAAGTGCGATTGCATCGCACATATTTGAAATTCAAACACATATAAACTTATGTGTACAGGGTAGCGGCAAGCAAGATTCGGCCAACACAGCCTCGAAGACAAAAAATTTTAAATGCGTATGCCCTGCCCAAACACCTGCCCCCGTTCGGTTTTTGCAATATTTTCACATACATTTGGCAGTTGCTATTGCCAAATCGCGAAAACACGATCTATGGATTTCGAAACGCATCCGCCCCTTCCCTTGTTAGACCGTGCTCAGTCTTTGGAAAAATTACGCCACACTCCTGTGTGGGACATCGCTATCATCGGTGGCGGAGCCACGGGCCTAGGCATCGCCCTAGACGCCGCCTCAAGAGGATACCGCACCCTCCTGCTCGAACGGCACGACTTTGCCAAGGGGACTTCTAGCCGCAGCACCAAGCTCGTGCATGGTGGGGTGCGCTATCTAGCTATGGGCGACATTAAATTGGTATACAGCGCACTTCGCGAGCGCGGCATCATTTTCCGAAACGCGCCGCACCTCGCCCATCCGCAGTCATTCATCATCCCCTGCTACTCGCTGTTCAGCAAGCTCAAATACGCTATTGGGCTAAAAATATATGACTGGCTGGCGGGTAAGTACCGAATTGGACAGTCGTCCGTTCTTTCGCGAATCGAAACGGAAAAGCGCTTGCCTGGAATAAGGACCAAGGGATTAAAAGGAGGCGTACAGTACTTTGACGGACAATTTGACGACGCGCGTTTCGCCGTCAACTTGGCGCAGACCGCAGCCCAACGGGGTGCCACACTGCTCAATTATTGCGCAGTGACCGGACTGACCAAATCCACCTCCGGAAAACTGGAGGGAGTCTCCTGTATCGATGCGGAAAGCGGGCAAGCCTATCGTGTTCAAGCTACCTGCATCATCAATGCAACAGGCGTTTTTGTCGATGAGGTCCTGCGTATGGACACCGACAGCCACCAAGCGCTCGTGCGCCCGAGCCAAGGCACGCACATTGTGCTTGACCGCAGCTTCTTGGGCCAGCAGGATGCGTTAATGATCCCCAAAACCAGCGATGGCCGTGTTTTATTTGGCGTGCCATGGCACGACCACATTGTGCTGGGCACCACCGACACCCCCATCACGAAAAGCAATGTTGAACCCATTCCGCTCGAAGAGGAGGTCCAGTTTATTTTGGATACGGCCGCGGCCTATCTGGTCAAGGCCCCCCGACTGTCAGACGTCAAAAGCATATACGCCGGCCTGCGCCCCTTGGCTGCACCGAAGAAAGGCGAAGAGACGACCAAAGAGATTTCGCGCGATCACAAGCTGCTCGTAAGCGACTCCGGACTGGTCACCATCACGGGCGGCAAGTGGACGACCTACCGGAAAATGGCCGAGGAAACCATCGACATGGCCATTTCGTTATCGACATTGCCCCACAAGCCCTGCATCACCGCGTCAACCCCGATTCATGGGCACAGTCGTTCTTCTCAGAGCGGCCATTGGGCGATCTACGGAAGTGACGCCGGAAAAATCATGGAATTAGCATCAAAAAATGTATTATTGCGGGAAAGTCTTCACCCCAAATTCGCCCATATTGGCGCAGAAGTCGTTTGGGCCTGCCGCCACGAAATGGCGCGGACGGTAGAAGATGTTTTGGCGCGGCGGATGCGTATCCTTTTTCTCGATGCGGAAGCTTCCCTGCAAATGGCGCCAAAAATCGCAGCAATCATGGCCTCCGAACTGGGTCGCGATGAGGAGTGGGGAACACAGCAGGTAGAAACCTATAAGCACCTCGCCAAGCACTACCTGCCCGGCACGGCGAGGCCTCACCAAGCAATTGAACAGTAAAACCTATAGATGATGAGCAAATACATTCTTTCTTTTGACCAAGGCACGACTAGTTCCCGCGCGATTCTTTTTGACAAGAAAGGGAAGGTTGTTTCGATGGCGCAAAAAGAGTTCAAGCAGTACTACCCCAAATCGGGATGGGTAGAACATGACGCAAACGAAATTTGGTCGAGCCAACTTGCGGTAGCGACAGAGGCAGTAGCCCAAGCAGGACTAAAGGCTAAGGACATTGCCGCCATCGGCATCACTAACCAACGTGAAACGACCATCGTATGGGACCGAAAAACAGGCAAAC
>CAYUIZ010000195.1:0-4424 GCA_964444885.1 uncultured Sphingobacteriaceae bacterium
GCATGGCTAAGTTGCCGTGGCCCACTTCCCGGCGGCCGGGACCGCGGTTTGGCCTGACCTCACCCGTCGAGAATCCGGGGAAGTTATAATGTAGTAAAAACTTGTTGTATCCATGGACAAACGCACCGTCGATCAGTTGCTCGTCATCCTTTGCACCCAGTGTTACCGACGTCAGCGATTGTGTCTCGCCACGGGTAAACAATGCTGATCCGTGCGCTGCAGGCAGGTAATCCACCTCGCTCCATATCGGGCGAACGGTACGGAAACCGCGGCCGTCCAAACGGATGCCTTCGTCGAGAATCAAATTGCGAACGGCGTCATATTCCACGTCGTGGAAGTATTTTTTGAGCAAAAACGCCGTATCGTCGTCCACTTCACCTTCCAGGCTGGCGGCATAACCCTCAACAAACTCGGCTGCAATAGCCTTGAATTGCTCAGAACGTTCGTGCTTGGCCAAGCCTGACTTAGCCACCGCATACACGCGGTCGTAGGTTGCCGCATAAATCTGCTCCCGCAATTCGGGACTGCTGGGTTCGTGGCTATACTCGCGCTTGGCAGTCTTGCCGACCAGTTGTGCCAGCTCGACTTGGGCAGCCACTTGCTTTTTGATCATATCATGCGCAAAAGCGATGGCCTCCACCATTTCCTCTTCGGAAATTTCCTTGGCTTCCCCTTCTACCATGACGATGTCATTGGCCGTACCGGCCACCAGAAACTCAAGCGTGGCGTTTTCCAGCTCGCTCCGCAACGGGTTGATGCGCAGCTGGCCGTCGATTTTGGCCACCCGCACCTCGGAGATAGGTCCATTAAACGGTATATCTGAAACGGCGATGGCAGCTGATGCGGCTAGGCCCGCCAATGCGTCAGGCGTGATGTCCTTATCTGCGGAGACCAAGCTGATCATCACTTGCGTATCCGCGTGGTAATCTTCCGGAAATAAGGGGCGCAACGCACGGTCTACCAGACGGGAGATCAATATTTCGTAATCCGACAGCCTGGCCTCACGGCGCAGGAACCCGCCGGGGATGCGTCCTGTAGACGCGTATTTTTCCTGGTAATCCACGGACAGGGGCAAAAAGTCGGCTCCAGCCTTAGGCTCCTGTGCCGACACGACCGTGGCAAGCAACATCGTGTCGCCTTGCTTCACGACAACGGCGCCATCGGCTTGCTTAGCCAGCTTCCCCGTCGAGATCTCGATTTGGCGTCCCTCGCCAATATCGATTGTTGTTTTGATTTCGTTGTAACTCATATTGGTTTCAATTCGGCGTGTTGTTCGTCTTTGGGCAACGCGCCATGCTATTATTTGGACGTTTTAAATTCCGGAAAAAAGTAAAAAGCCACCCGCCAAACCGCGGATGGCTTTTTGATGTAGTGCCACCGAGCTATTTGATAATATCCCTTAGACCTAAACCTTTGATAATCGCACGGTAACGCTCGATATCTGTTTTGTGAAGATAACCCAACAACGCGCGGCGCTTACCGACCAATTTCTGGAGCGAGCGCTGGGTTGCAAAATCCTTCTTGTTCTTCTTGAGGTGCCCGGTCAAATGAGCAATCCTTTTGGTGAACAAAGCCACTTGCCCTTCGGCAGAACCCGTGTTGGTTTCCGCGCCGGCAAATTCTGCGAAAATATTCGCTTTGTACTCTTTACTTAAATACATTACTTGAATAATATTAAAGCTGTTTATAAAAATTTACTGGGTGCAAAGGTACGCTAATTACCGATAGATTCCAAATGGGAAATTCATGTTACCGCCGTGTCAGCCACCGAGTTTTAACGCCACAACGGCAGGAAATACCCCGCGTCCGGCTTGCCTCGTCACACCTTAATATAAATCCGTTTCCGGTCCAGCCAGTAGGCAATCGCCCAGCAAAGCGCCAGAAATGCCAGCGCGTAGGCAAAAGAACCTACTTCGGGCGGGCCGGGCACCTTCGCGCACACCTCCGTGTAGAACCAGCGGAGCGGCGTGCTATACACCGCGCTCCCCTCATCCGAAACGCCTACTTGAAACCGGGCCAAGCCCGATAAACGGGGAATCAGCCCGCTCAGCACGAAGATGAACAGCGGGTTTTTGCCGAATACGTCAAAAAACCGTGTCAACGCGTTCTTGGCGCCCAATATCTCGATATACCAAATCATGGTGCCGATAGCAAACAACGCCAAGCCAGTCGTATAGACGACATAGGAGCTGGTCCATATCTTTTTGTTGATGGGGAACACCAAGTCCCACGCCAGCCCCGTTACGTACAGCACGACTCCCATGACGAGCAAGCCTGCCAGCATCTTGTAAATAGGCTGGTCTGGCGCTGGAATCCGGCTCCACAGCCAATCCACCTGCCCCTTGGCCCGAATATAAACGCCCGTAAGATAGCCTAGTATGACCTGTACGATGCTGGGCAGGGTACTCACCAAGCCCTCGGGATCGAATGGCACGCCTTCCCCTTTATAAAGGTGGGCCACGCCAAACGCCTGCTTGTCCAGCTCCGTGCCGAACCAGCCGGCCAAACTATACGGGTCGTTGCCGCCAAACAGCACGCACAGCAGCCAATACCCGAGCAACAAGAGCGCACTGACAATAAGCGTACCGCGCACCCGGGTATAGTACACGATGATCGACGCAAAACAATACGCCAGGGCAATGCGTTGGAGCACCCCCATGATGCGGACACCGCGTTCGGGATTGGATGGGTCTACCCAATGCCGAAACACCAGGCTATCACCCTGCCACTGTACAAACGGCCACCAATTCAGGAACAACCCGATCAGGAAAATCAGCGCCGTACGTTTCAGCACCTTGCGCCAAAACACCGCATCACCGGCCTCCCGCAACCGGGGCATAACGAAGGCCATGGCGTTGCCGACGGCAAACAGGAAAAACGGGAATACTAAGTCCGTGGGCGTGACGCCGTGCCAATCCGCGTGCTTCAGCGGTGAGAACATGGCCGACCAGGTGCCCGGGTTATTAACCAAAATCATCAAGGCCACCGTAGCGCCCCGGAATACATCCAGGGAATAATACCGTTCTTTCATCGTATGGTCAGTTTAAGCAGTTCCTCGTGCACCTTGGCGGTCGGCAGCCCCACCACGTTGGTGTATGAACCTTCAATTTTCGTGACGCCGATCAAGCCTATCCACTCCTGTACGCCGTAGGCGCCTGCTTTGTCAAATTCGCGGTGAATACGCACGTAATGGCTAATCTCGTCGTCAGACAAGGCTTTGAAGTGCACCTGGGTACTGTCATGGAACACGTGGATATCCCCATCGCGGACGAAAGCCACGGCCGTAATGACCTCGTGCGCATGGCCAGACAGCATCCCGAGCGTCCTACGCGCATCGGCCTCATCACGGGGCTTTCCCAAAATGAGCCCTTCGGAAACCACAATGGTATCTGCCACAATGACCAGTTGCCCGTCAAACTCCTTGGCGAACGCCTTGGCTTTGTTGCGTGTAATGTGGTAAACGGTGTCCAAGGGCGACAAACCTGGCGGAAACGACTCGTCTACCGCCCTCACGAGTACCTGAGCCTCTACGCCCATTGCTTCCAGCAGCTCCTTGCGCCGTGGCGAATTGGAGCCGAGGATCACGTGCTGGGGATAGGCCGAGAAAAAAGTGCTTGCCATGCCAGAATGCTTTGTACCGGTCGCTACCGGCTGCCGATTGTCGCGTCAAGCGCCCATTTCCCGTGCAGCTTGAGCACCTTTTCGATGACGTCGCGCACCGCACCCGCCCCGCCCTGAAAAGGCGAAACGTACTGCGAAACCGCCTTAATCTCTTCCACCGCATCAGCCGGGCAAACCGGCATACCCACACGCTGCATCACCGGACGGTCCGGAATATCGTCGCCCATGTACAGAATCTCGCCAAGCTTGACGCCGGAGCTGCTAAGCCACGTATCAAGCACGGGGTCTTTTTCACGTACCGCCATAAAGACGTCCTTCACGCCCAAATAAGCCATCCGGTGCGTCACACTTGGCGAATCCGAACCGGTGATGATGGCCACCCGGTAACCCATGCGAACCGCCACCTGAACCGCATAACCATCCTTGGTACTGAACGAGCGCAGTTGGTGGCCGTCTTCGGTAACTAAAATCGAGCTAGGCGACAACACGCCATCCACGTCGAACACAAAAGCGCGAACACGCGCCATCTTATCAAAAAGTGTTTCCATATTGTTCAACCGGTGAAGATAGTTTTTTTATCAGGTCCGGCAAAAAAGGCAGACGACAAATCTGCGCTGCCCCGCCCCCCCCATAGCTGACGCGTTCCGTGAAACCGGAAAGGCGCGGCGCGACAGCCTAGCGCTGACCATTCGCCCCTCCAGCGGACATCACGGGCCGGAAAGAACTGTCAAAGCATACACGGGCACTGACTGGCAGACAACAAGGCGACGGACCATCACCCGCCTAGAACGGGACAAATCAAC
>CAYUIZ010000196.1:0-4401 GCA_964444885.1 uncultured Sphingobacteriaceae bacterium
GCCGGCGATAGAGGCGAATAAAACTAAACCAAATTCGCGCATTCGCAGATTCGCAAATTCGCGCATTCGCATATCCGCATCCATGCCTTATTCCCCCATCCTCACAATGAAAGTTTTATTTCCGTATCTTTGCACCGCTATTTGTGCATCAGGCGCCGCTGTGGTCAACAAGTCCCTATACGCAAGCTTTCGTGTCAGGTTGTCGACAAGGCGGCCATTACAACGGGCTATATGCCAATGTTTTGTGATTAGCCCGTGAAAATGTTGAAAAAATCAGGTGGCAGATGCTGGCGCAAACCACTAACTTGGTGGATGTCATGTTCGTCACCGTGGGAGCCACAATCAGGCCGGTGCCCCGCTTTTTGCGAAACGGCACAGCCTTTGCCCGCGCTAACGACACGGAAACGGCATGCGCCTGGCACGCATAGCGCTTTTTAGAAGGAATATCGTACATGGAAGAGCATTTCGATTACGGGTCGCAAGAGGACCCGAAACTGTCGGTAGCCCGCTATGAAGAGATGATTCGCAACAAGGATCAGTACTTCTTCGACTCGCAGGCTTTCGAAGGGATTATCGATTACTATATGGATAAGAACGACCCGGTCAAGGCGCTTCAAGTGGTGGACTATGCCGTCAGCCAGCACCCCTTTGCCGCGATCTTCTACGTCAAGCAGGCCCAGCTTTATGCGGTGACCAGCCAGTTTGACCAGGCGCTGCAGGCGTTGGAAAAAGCCGAATCGCTCGAGCCCTCCGAAGGAGAGATCTATTTAATCAAAGGCGGTATTATGGGCAGCCTGGAACGCTATGACGAAGCTTTTGCCAACTTGGAAAAAGCCCTCGAACTGGCCGACAACCCCGACGAAATCCACCTGCAGATTGCCTTGCTGCACCAAAACAAAGGGGCATACGAACAGGCCATCATGCACCTGAAGCGCGCCTTGGAAGCCAACATGGAAAATCAGGACGCCCTCTACGAGCTGGCGTTTTGCTATGACGTGCTCGACCAGCAGGAGGAAAGCATCACGTTCTACCAGCAGTATATTGACAACGACCCCTATTCCTACGCCGCTTGGTACAACTTGGGCAATGCCTACCACAAGCTGGAACGCTACGAACAGGCCATCGACGCCTACGATTATGCCATCCTGATCAAAGATAATTTTGCCTCGGCCTATTTCAACAAGGGCAATGCGTTAGTCAACTTGGAGCGCTTTAACGAAGCCATCACGGTTTACAAGCAGACCTTCGAATACGAGCCGCCGGGTGCCGAAACCTATTGCGCGATCGGCGAATGCCACGAAAAGCTCGAGCAGATGGACGAAGCCCGCTCGTATTACAAGAAGGCGGTGAAGCTGGATACCAACCTCGCGGACGCTTGGTTCGGCATCGGGGTGACGCTCGACTACGAGGAGCGCTACTTTGAATCCCTCCATTTCTACAAAAAGGCGCTTGAAATCGAGGACGACAACCCGGACTACTGGTTTGCGATCGCCGATGCCCGGTATAAACTGCGCCAAATGCCGGAGGCCGAGGCGGCCTACGAGAAGGTGGTCGAACTTAATCCGACGGATATCGAGGCCTGGCTGGACTATTCGTCTATCCTGTATGAGCAAAACAAGCTGACGGCCGCTATTGAGACCATCACCGATGCCATCAAGCATAACCCGGACGCCGCCGAGCTGTACTACCGGATGGTGGCCTACCTGTTTGCCGACGGCAAATACAACGAGGCCATCAACTTCCTGGAGCTGGGCTTGGCTGCCGACCCGAAAAAGCATGCGATCTTGTACGAGTATTTGCCTCAGCTGAAAGACAATACCGTTATTAGCGATATCGTCAGGCGATACATGGCCCGTTAGGCACCCAAAAGAAATTTAGCGTTTGCCACACAGGTCTTATTTCGTTTTGATATATTTGCCCCGCATTAAAACAGAGCAGGATTGCCGAAACAGCGTTGCCGCCCACGCACCACATCGTTGCCAGCGACGACAACCGCGTATTCCCAACGGGTAGGACGTCGGCAATCGAATTACCTTACTGACGTGATTCAACACATGAATTTTGAGCTAAAAAACGTGCCGGCACGCACAGCGCAACCTCGCGATACGGGGCTGACGATGGTGATGGACAAAGGGTTGAGTGTGCGAGAAGCAGAGGATTTCATGACCATTGGGTCGACCTATACCGACTTGGTTAAACTGGGCTGGACCACGGCCTACCTGACCCCGCACCTCGACGACAAGATGGCGGTGTACCGCAATGCTGGTGCCAACGTCTACTTCGGCGGCACCCTCTTCGAAGCGTTCCTGGTGCGCGACCAGTTTGAGGACTACCTGCGCTTGCTGGACAAATACAAGCTGGAGTACGCCGAGATTTCGGACGGATCCCTAAGCATGGAGCACGGGCTGAAGTGTGAATACATCGCCCGTCTGAGCAAGCACGTCACCGTGATATCGGAGGTCGGCTCCAAAGACGATACCAAGATCATGGCACCTTATAAGTGGATTGATTGCATGAAAGCCGAACTCGAGGCAGGTTCCTGGAAGCTGATTGCGGAGTCGCGCGAGAGTGGCAACGTAGGCCTCTACCGCGAGTCGGGCGAAGTGCGCCAAGGGCTGGTCGACGAGATCATCACGCAAGTGCCTTCCGAAAAGATCATCTGGGAAGCACCCCTCAAAGTACAGCAGGTGTGGTTCATCAAGCTGTTGGGTACCAATGTCAACTTGGGAAACATCAGCCCCAACGAGATCATCGCCCTGGAAACCACCCGACTGGGACTTCGCGGCGATACGTTTAGCACCTTTTTGTAGCACGCGGCCTGACGCGATGGGCCCAGCAACGCCACCTGACCATGAAGCAGTTTGGATTAATTGGTTTTCCGCTATCCCATTCGTTTTCGAAGAAGTACTACCTGGATAAATTCGAACGGGAAGGCATCGCCGATGTCGGCTACGAACTGTACCCCATCGAGCGCATCGAGGAGCTACCCGCACTACTGGAGGCGCATCCCGCGCTGGCAGGAATCAACGTCACCATTCCCCACAAAATATCGGTGATGGCCTATATCGACCACCTCGCTGACGAAGCACGGGCCATTCAGGCCGTGAACTGCATCACCATCGAGCGTAGGGCGGGGGAGAAGCCGGTATTAGCCGGACACAACACGGACGTCTACGGATTTCAACAATCGCTTAAACCCCTGTTGCAACCCCATCATCACCACGCTTTGGTGCTGGGCAACGGCGGCGCCGCCAAAGCCGTGTTTTACGCGCTTGATCGGCTGGGGATCGCCTACCAAACCGTGTCGAGAAACCCGGCGCCCGGGCAGTTGGGGTACAGCGAACTGACGTCGGACGTAATGGCCAGCCATACCCTCATTATTAATACCACTCCGCTGGGCACCTATCCGAACGTGGAGGGCTGTCCTGCCATCCCGTACGGGATGCTTTCGGATCGGCACCTGCTCTACGATCTGGTGTATAACCCCGAGGTAACCGAATTTCTGCACCGCGGCCAGGCCCAAGGGGCGGCCATCAAAAACGGCATGGAAATGCTCATACTGCAAGCGGAGCGAAATTGGGAAATATGGAACGGAATAGCGTCGGGGGGATGATAAAGACACTGCAAGCCATGGGATGGGCCCTGTTGGCCGGATGCATGCTTGTGGGGTGCCAAGGCAACTATTCGCCCAAGCCCCGTGGATATTTTCGCATAGAATTGCCCGAAAAAGCCTACCAAACCTTCGACTCTGCTTGCGCCTATACCTTTCGCTTTCCGGAATATGCGCGCATGGTGCCTGATCAGACGCAGGATGCCCAGCCCTGCTGGATGGATGTGCATTTCCCGTCTTTTAATGCCCGCATACACCTGAGTTATATGCCGGTCCCCGACGCCGAAACCTTTGATAAGCTGGTGGAAGATGCGCGGACCTTCGCATTTAACCACACGGTGAAAGCTACCGCTATCGACCAGCGGCGCATCGACCTGCCTGAGCACGGGACGTATGGCGTCGTATATTCCATTCGTGGCAACACGGCCTCCAGCATCCAGTTTTTTGTCACAGACAGTACGTCCCACTACCTGCGCGGCGCGCTATACTTCAACGAAAGGCCCCAGCTTGATTCCATCCAGCCGATAATCGAGTTCCTGCGCCCCGACATCGATACACTCATCCAATCCCTGCGCTGGAAGTAGGTGTGTATTGGGGTTTTTCCTCGTTTTTTTGTCTTAGTCGTTGATTCGTTGAGTTGTTGATTCGTTGAGTCGTAAGTCGATAAGTCAAATAGTCGTAAGTCGAGGAGTCGTAAGTCGTTTAGTCGTTGATTTGTTGATTCGTTGAGTCGTTGAGTCGGTTAGTCAAGGAGTCGTAAGTCTTTAGTCGTAAGTCTTTAGTCGTAAGTC
>CAYUIZ010000197.1:0-4367 GCA_964444885.1 uncultured Sphingobacteriaceae bacterium
ATTATCAGCCTGTTTTCAAAGCATAAATATATGAAATTATGTGATGACCTCTATTGTTTTAAACTACTCTTTATCGCGACAGGGATTGTTGCGTTGAGTATTGCCGCATGCGAAAAAGGAGACACGGGCCCACAGGGCCCTCAGGGCATTGAAGGTGCAAAAGGAGACAGAGGTGATAAAGGTGATAAAGGGGATAAGGGTGATACGGGTGCGACAGGTGCTCGGGGTGCGACTGGAGCTACCGGTGCTACGGGTGCCACTGGTCCTAGGGGCGCTGTCGGTCCGGCAGGCCCAGCAGGCCCGACGGGAGCTACCGGTGCTCGGGGCGCGACTGGTGCCACTGGTGCCACCGGCCCCCGAGGGCCAGCAGGCACAGCCAATGTCATCTACAGCAACTGGATGTCGTTACAGCAAGCTGACCGCGACTCGCTGATCGATGGAACGAACGTCAAAGTCAACCACCTGATGGCGCCCGCGTTGACCCAACTTATCATCGACCGAGGCTCCATACAGGTGTTCATGCAGTATGGCACCACGGTACTTACCTTGCCCTACACAAGCCGTGCTGGCTCGCGGCCCAATACCGTCGGTTTCGTGCCGCGGCCGGGCCGGCTGATTCTAACGCGCTTTACCCACGACAACGCCCAGCCATACTTGGGGTTTGGGGCGGTGAGGTTCCGGTACGTATTCATACCCGGTGGCGTGGCTGCCAGCATGCCGAATCTTGACCTGCAGGATTATAACGCGGTGAAGGCAGCGTTTAATATCGTGGATTAATGGCTGTATCGTCGCCACGGCCCAGTGAAAGGGTAACCCTTCCTTAACAAGGAACTCATACGCCGTCCGTATGTTTGCGGTGTAAATGTAATTTCCCCTTTCATTTATTGGATTTTGGTTAGATGGAAAGGCCCAGCTGTGAAGCAGAGCCTTTTCTTAGTGCGCCCGGCATCTCTGCCTTGAAACCCTGTAAAACAAACACTCCGATGACGACGAGTAAGGTGCCGTTGCCTCCCGTCATTCAACGACGGACGCATCAATAGGGGGGCGAGTCATAGATCAGCATACGCCCCCCGAAACTTCACGATCCGCAAAAGTATCGCCCCTTCGTTTTGTCCGGGCGAGGGCGGTTTTAGCGTAGGTAGTCTTCGGTGAGGGCAGCCCAGTAGGCGGCGCCCCGCACGAGGTTTTCCGGATTGAACGTATACGCCGGATGATGAACCATTGGGGTATCCCCGTTGCCGATAAAACAGTAAGTCCCGGGTTTTTCCTGCAGCATGAATGCAAAGTCTTCCGACCCGAGGAACGTGGGTCCCGGATATACCACGTTTTCCTTGCCAAAGGCCGCTTCGGCAATCTCATATGCGCGCTTCGTTTCGTCCACGTCATTGACCAGTACGGCGCCGGGTATGCCCTCCCGGATTTCGTACGTACAGCCAAACCCATCGGCTTGGGTGTGGGTCAGCGTCCGCACTTTGTCCAGCACCAAGATCCGGTCATCGGGTGTTTTTGTCCGAATGGAGAGGCGGAGCAGGGCGGACTGGGCAACGACATTGCCCGCCGAGCCCGCTTGGAATGCGCCTACGGTGACGACTGCGCTGTTGGCCGGTGCCACATTGCGCGACACGATGGTTTGCAAGGCCATCACCAGCGATGAAGCGGCTACGATGGGGTCGATGCCCAATTCGGGCATGGCACCGTGGCTGCCTTTGCCGGTAATTTCGATCTCCCAGTTGTCCACAGCAGCCATCACCTCCCCGTCGGCAAAATAGAATTTACCCAGCTCCAGTCCCGGCATGTTGTGCATGCCAAACACGGCGTCGACGGGAAAGCGCTCGAAGAGCCCATCGGCAATCATGGCCGGCCCGCCTTCCATAGTCTCTTCGCCAGGTTGGAAAATCAGCCGAACCGTGCCGTTGAACTGCCGGGTTTCGGCGAGGTATTTGCCCGCCGCTAGCAGCATGGTTGTATGCCCGTCGTGGCCGCAGAGGTGCGCGACGCCTTCCCGCGTACTTTTGTACGGCAGGTCGTTGGTCTCCTGGATGGGAAGTGCATCGAAGTCGGCCCGCAAACCGATGGCTTGGTTGCCATCGCCCGCCTGCAGGGAGGCGACGATGCCCAGCTTGCCCACGCCGGTTTCCACGGTATAGCCCCACTGTTGCAGCAGGTCGGCGATATAGCGGGCGGTTTCGTGTTCCTGCATGGATAATTCGGGATGGCGATGCAGGTGTTCGAACCATTCGGTGATGTGGGCTCGGTTTTCTTCCAGTTTACTGACGATGGGGTTCATGGTAGTTCCTCTTTTCGGTTTGTATGGGATCTGGCGTAGCAGCCAGGTTAAGTGTTTTTCTTGGGTGTGTGGGACGACTTGGGTATGGTGACGACTATGGAAACGATGGCGGCGATGGCCATGAGCAAATTAACACCGTAGGCAAAGAAGGCCGCCTCGCGTATTGCCGTATTATCCTGACGCCCCAAATAGCTGATAACACCTTCGATCCATTGGATGGACGACGCGTCGGCGGAAAAGGCAGACAGTACGGTAGCCGAGATCGCCACGCCGAAGGAAGCGCCCAGCGACGACGCCATTTTATAGATGCCCGAGCCACTGCCGGTCTGCGCGTCGGGCAATGCGGACAGCGCCGCATCCGTCGATGGCGTGGCATAGAAAGCAAGCCCCAACCCGAAGAGCGCAAAAGCGATGACAATGACCGTTTTGTACGGCCCAATCATCCAGTGCGTCGGCATGAGCAGGATAATGGCTAAGGACACGATGATGGCACCCCATAGCATGGGCTTGCGGGGACCATAAAGGCGCAACAGCCGTTCGCCCATGCGTATAAAAGCCACGATGGTGATGGCATATCCCAAGGTCAGCATGCCGGCCTCCTGCGCAGTAAGGTCGCCGCCCACCTGGATGAGCGTCATCGCGACGATTAGGATGCCCGCCGTGCCATTGAGCAGAAAGTTTGAGATCGTGGCCCCGGTGTAGGTCATATTTTTAAATAGCTTGAAATCGATAAAGCTAGTGGGGTTGGTCATGCCTAAACGAATGAAGATAATCGTGGCAACAATACTTACTGCCAGGATTCCCAATGTAAGTGGACTTCCCCATCCGAAATTACCGCCCTGCGTAGCCACCACCTGGTAGCCGACCATCATGGCCATAAATGTGAGTATACCCGGAAAGTCAAGCTTTTGCTCGCCCTGGCTTTCCGCTTTGCTCTCTGGTGTGCCCCGCATCATGAGCATCCCGATCAGTGAAACAGCCGCTGCGGCAAAAAATATCCACCTCCATCCGACACTGGCGACCATCACGCCGCCAAAAAGTGCGGCAAAACCAGAGCCTCCCCATGATCCCATAGACCACAAGCTGATGGCTCGTTGCCGTGGTTTTCCATCCCAATACGCCTTCACCAAAGCCAAACTTGCCGGCATGATAAATGCGCCCGATAAGCCCTGCATGATACGGCCCAACATCAGCGTTACTTCAGCCATGGGGCCTGCGGGTGAAAATCCCACTAATAAGGAGCCCACTATGCTGAAAATGAACCCGAGGCGCAGGGTTCGGACGCGCCCCCATCGGTCGGCCAAATTCCCGAAAACCACAATGAAAATTCCCGAAAATAAAGCGGTAATCGACACGGCAATATTCATGATACTGGTTTCGACGCCTAGTTCATCGGCCATCACTGGGGCGATATTCAGCGTAGTTTGGGCAAAGAGCCAAAATGCCAATACACCGAAAATCATCCCGAAGAGTAAGCGATCGTTGCCTTTAAAGGGGGCTGTTACGGCAGGCGGGGTAGGGTGGGAAGTTATAGATTTGCGTGTTTTTCATAGGGTAGTGTCGGAGTAGCAGGCTGTTATACCGCGTTCCAATCTTTAAAGGTAGGAAAATTCCTCGTACCCAAACCCAAACGAGGACGAGTTGTCGGTTTATCGCCTCGTTGCACGCTATCGCTTCCTTTATCGAGCAGACGGCCTGCGGCTGCGAAAGACAAAAAAAGCGCCATACCGTGTAAGCAGTATGGCGCGTTAGCGTTCGTTGTGCGACACCTGGCCGCGTTTCTCGTCTTACAGTTGTTTCGCGAGTTTGTCGGCCAATACCGATTTAGGCACGGCGCCGATCTGCTTGTCTACCACCTCGCCATTCTTGAAGAACAAGAGGGCGGGGATATTGCGGATACCGTACTTAACGGAGATATCGGGATTATTGTCGACGTTCACTTTGCCGATCACGGCCTGGCCTTCGTATTCGGAAGCCAACTCATCGACGATGGGGCCTACCATGCGGCAAGGACCGCACCATTCGGCCCAAAAATCGACCAATACGGGTTTGTCTGATTGCAATACAACTTCGTCGAAGT
>CAYUIZ010000198.1:0-4299 GCA_964444885.1 uncultured Sphingobacteriaceae bacterium
GTGTTTGGGTATAACGAAGTTGTCCCCAAAAGCTTGGACCTCGCCCGCGACGTCACCCCGCTGCCCGGCTGGATGAGTGGCATTAGCACGTACTCGATGTGGTGGATTATCCTGCACCACGACTGGTATATGCATCATGGCGACTTAGCCTACCTGCGCGAACAGCAGCCTTATCTGGCGGACTTGGTACGTCAAATTACCAGTAAGGTCGGCGCAGACGGAAAAGAGACGATGGACGGACACCGGTTTTTGGACTGGCCCACGAGCGAAGACCCCGTTGCGATCCACGCAGGACTGCAAGCGATGACCAAATGGTCGCTGTCGATCGCGGTAGAACTGGCGGAAATCCTGGGCGATAACGGCACCAAGCAATTGGCCGCGGATGCCCTGGAACGAATGAAGCGATATGCGCCCGAACAAGGAGATTCCAAGCAAGCCGCCGCATTGATGTCGTTGATGGATATGATCCCTGCCGACAAAGCGAACGATGAAGTGCTGGCTGTGGAAGGCGCCGCCAATTTTTCTACCTTTTACGGCTATTATATGTTACAGGCGATGGCCAAGGCAGGCAACTACGAAGGTGCGATGGAGGTAATCCGCGATTACTGGGGAGGCATGCTCGACCTGGGCGCGACTACATTCTGGGAGCATTTTGATATCAACTGGCTGGAGAATGCGGGACGTATCGACGAATTGGTGCCCGCCGGCAAAGTCGATGTCCATTGCGAGTACGGCGACTATTGCTACATCGGCCTGCGCCACAGCTTGTGCCACGGCTGGGCTTCCGGACCGACGGCTTGGCTCACCGAGCACGTATTGGGTATCAAAGTACTCGAGAAAGGAAGCAAGCGCATTGCCATCAGACCCAACCTCGGAGACTTGGATTTCGTGGAAGGCACGTACCCCACGCCTTACGGCGTGCTTTCCGTCAAGCACGAACGTCAGGCGAACGGAAAAATAAAATCTACAATCAAAGCACCCAAAGGAGTTAAGATCGTCAAATAATGAAAAAATTACTGGTTTTCATTGGAATCCTATCCGTTTTCTTCGCTTGTGGCGAACGCCAAGGCGTACACCCAACCTACCTGCGCACGGAATACAAGGTAAATCCATACCTCGACGTGGCGAAGCCTCGCCTGAGTTGGGAGCTTGAATCCGGCACCCCAGGTCAATTCCAAACCGCGTACCGGGTGTTGGTTGCTTCGTCCCAGCGATTGCTCGACGAAGGGCAAGGCGACCTGTGGGACTCCGGCAAAATCGAGTCGGACGCAACCAACCAGATTGAATATGAAGGCACCCCGGTAGCGGCGAAGACCCGCGCGTATTGGAAAGTACAAAGCTGGGACAAAGACGGGCAGCCCGGCGACTGGAGCGATGTAGCGTGGTGGGAAACCGGCTTGCTGTCCACTAGCGATTGGTCGGCCCAATGGATTGGCTACGACCTGAACGAATACGGCAAAGGCGACATCTATCACTTGCCACCGGCGCCCTACCTGCGCACCACGCGCGAACTGGCTAACGATATCGAATCCGCACGCCTTTACGTCACTGCGCTGGGGCTCTACGAATTCTACATTAATGGCGACCGCATAGGGGATGACTACTTTGCACCCGGATGGACGGACTACAACAAGCGCGTCTACTACAGCGTATATGACGTCACTGACCAGTTGCGCGCGGGCGAAAACGCTTTCGCGGCGACGCTCTCTTACGGGTGGTATTCCGGCTACTTGGGCTATGCCCTGTTGGTGGGTACGCCGCAGGTACGCGACTTCTATGGCGATGTGCCCCTGTTGCGCGCGCAAATTGAGATAACCTATGTGGACGGTACCCGCGAAGTCGTGGATACGGATGCCTCCTGGCGTGCGAGCCAAGGTGCACTGCGCGGAACGGATATCTTGCAGGGCGAATTATACGACGCCCGGCTTGTGCAGCAAGGGTGGGATCGCCCCGCGTTTGACGATGCGTCGTGGGATGCCGCCCAAGTTTACCCGGATCAATCCGGACGCGAAGTCCAGATCTACCCCGGCGACCCCGTGCGGGTGATCCAAGAGTTTAAGCCCAAATCGATCACGCCACGCGAAGACGGCAAGTACATCATCGACTTCGGGCAGAACTTTGCGGGAGTGGTCCGGTTAAATGTGAAAGGCAACGCAGGCGATTCCATCGTGATCCGGCATGGCGAGATGCTACATCCGGATGGCGCGCTGGTTACCGAAAACCTGCGTATGGCCCGCGCTACGGATACGTACGTCCTTCGGGGCGACCCCAACGGTGAGCAATGGCAACCGCAATTTACCTTCCACGGCTTCCAGTACGTCGAGATATCCGGATTGCGGGAGCAACCGACTGACGAGACACTGGTCGGCCTAGCCATGAGCTCGGTGACGCCGGAGGTCGGCAGTTTCCAAACCGACCACGCGATGCTCAATCAGCTGTACAGCAATATCGTCTGGACACAGCGTGCCAATTACCTCGATATCCCGACGGACTGTCCGCAACGCGACGAGCGCCAGGGCTGGACGGCTGACGCGCAGATCTACATTCATTCGGCTACGTTCAACACGGACATTGCCGCCTTCCATACCAAGTGGGTGCAGGATTTGAACGATTCGCAATGGGAGAACGGCGCCTACCCGGTGTATTCACCCATGCCGGTACGGGCTGACGGCAAAGCGGCTATCCGCCCGTCAGACACCTATTCACCCGGATGGTCCGAAGCAGGCGTCATCTGCGTGTATGAGCTTTATCGCACCTATGGCGACAAGCGCGTCGTTCGCGAGTCGTTGCCGTATATGGAGAAATTCATGGCCTTCCTTCGCGATAAAGCCGGCGATACGCGGATTTTTACGGAGGATAGCTTTAATGAAATCAGCCCGAAAGGCGGATTCGGCGACTGGCTGTCGGTAGGAAAGAAAACAGGCCCGGACCTGCTGGCTACCTTATACTACGCCTACTGCGCGCAGCTCATGGCAGACATGCTGGCGGCTGTAGACGAACAGCAACGGGCGACATTCTATGTAAACGAGGTAGCGGAAATTATGGAAGCATTCCTGGCGCACTATAGCGATGAGGAAGGCAAGTTCATCACCGACGCGGCAGCCTATGGCGACGGAGTGGGATACGTGGACGGCAACCTCGGTTTCGAAGGGCATACGCAGACCGCATATGCGAACGCCATCTACATGGCATTGCTGGAGGCTTCGCACCAAGACAAAGCGGGACAGTGGTTACGCGATTTGGTCGAAGAGAACGATGGCAAACTAGCCACTGGCTTCCTCGGTTTCCGGCCGTTACTGCCGGCCTTGTCCGCTACGGGCAGCTCGGACATCGCTTACCAACTCATCCTGAGCACCGAGTATCCCTCCCTAGGCTTCGAGGTAGTGAACGGTGCCACGTCGATCTGGGAGCGCTGGGATAGCTATACGCAGGACAAAGGATTTGTCCATAATGCGAGCATGAACTCCTTCAGCCACTACGCATTCGGTGCGGTCAATGAGTGGATGTTTGGCAATATGGCGGGCATACGTTCGGACGGGGTCGGCTATCGCCGCATTAAAATCAAACCCGAAATCGTGGAAGGTACGGAAGTCAACGAAGTGGCCGCCTCATACCGGTCGATCAACGGATGGATTCGTTCTTCCTGGGAGCGTTCTGATCGACAAATCCAGCAAAACGTAACGATTCCGGTAAACACGTCGGCACAGGTATATGTTGCAGCGGAGCATGCAGCGGCGGTGACGGTGAACGGCAAGAAGCTCGAAGGCAGCGAATTCGCCTTTGTGGAAAAAAATGGCCACGTCGTCGTGGAAATCGGATCCGGTGATTACCGGTTTGTAGCGAATAAATAACTCGATTAGTGAGCCAGAAACCCGTCTTCCAATCCTTGGGGGACGGGTTTCCTATTTCTAATTTAATTGATATCTTTGACGTGTCAGTTCGGCACTTAATGGATGTCCCCGTGCAAATTGGCCGCACCAAAGCGCTTATTAGTCCTATAACCTACAATGAAGATAAAGCATCTTCCCGATCCTGACTTTTGCCGGCGGTTGTTAGACGGCGACGAACGTGCTTTCCGTGATCTTTTTGATCGTTTTTACCCAAAAATCTATCAGTTTGCATTTAATTTTCTGAAGAGCAAGGATTTAAGCGAAGAAATTGTCCAGCAAACTTTTCTTTCCTTTTGGCAGAACCGCGCCCAATTAGACGTCGATCGGCCCGTCGCACCGCTTCTTTTTACCATTGCGCGACGGGTGCTCATTGATTCATGGCGCAAGCAAGCCGTTTCTGCCCGCTTTC
>CAYUIZ010000199.1:0-4191 GCA_964444885.1 uncultured Sphingobacteriaceae bacterium
TCGAATAAGCTTGCCAGCCTGCTTCGTCCATTCGAAACCGGCTATCCCGCAGGGCGCAGCGGCAGGCAAATCGCTTTTCATGCTAGCCCCGGGTTGAAACCCAAGGCTAGAAATGAAGAACCACTCGTTTTGGCGAAAATTTTTGTGGTGAAACAGGCTGTCTGCCGTCCAGGCAGGCAAAATTTGTGACAAAGCAGCTAGTTAGGGGAAATAACAGCCATGTTATCATCGGAACTACGGTTCAACGCGATTTCCCCGGGCGCAGTAGCGAGTTTATTTTTTAACCAGATATTATGCGGATGTTTTGTACCTTGCACAGGCAAACGCAAAATTTGCTTAACCATTATAACGGTAGATATCGCTGCTTTCCAGCGATGTCTGTGTGATTTCAGGCTTTTACCTATTACGTTTGGCGCCGAAGGGCCCGACAGCTGTACGTTCGCACCAACATCTAACTAAATAACCATCAAGTATGAAAACAAGTGTATTTTTACTAAGACACACTCGAGCCTGTCTGAGTGCGTTGGCGGTATTGCTATGGGCAATACCCGGGTATGCCCAAACCGGGAGCATACAGGGAAGTGTGCAGGATGAAAACCGACAACCTCTTGCCGGGGCTTCCGTGCACATTGTGGAGCTCAACCGTCAGGCGGGTACCGACGAACAAGGCATGTACGCCTTCACGGGGGTGCCGAACGGCGCTTATACCGTGACAGTATCCTACATTGGCTTCGAGCAGGCGACGCAGCGGGTGACCGTGTCGGGTGGCGTGCGGACTGCCGATTTCACGCTGGTGCCGGGCGGCGAAAGCCTCGACGAAGTGGTGATTATCGGCTACGGGACAACACGGAAGCGCGACCTCACCGGGTCGGTTTCGTCGGTCCGCGCCAAAGATTTTAACAAAGGTGTGATCGTCGGTCCCGACCAGCTCGTACAGGGGCGGACTGCGGGGGTAATGGTAATCAACAACACCGGGCAGCCGGGCGGCTCGACGACGGTCCGTATTCGTGGTAATTCATCGATCCGCGCCGGGAATAACCCCTTGTTTGTGGTGGACGGTGTTCCCCTGTCCGGTACGTCTGCCCGCCCGGGTGGCGGAGGCGGATACGGATCTGACGGCGGCAACCCGCTTAGCTACCTCAATCCGAACGATATTGCCAGCATGGACATCCTCAAAGACGCGTCCGCTACGGCCATCTACGGCTCGCGGGGCGCTAACGGCGTCGTGATCATCACCACCAAACGGGGTGAGACGGGCGCACCTACACTAAACCTGATGGCGTCGACAGGCATTTCCAGCCTGCTCAAGAAGCCTGAAGTGCTTTCAGCGGATGAGTTCAGGCAGGCAATCCAGTTTTATACGCCGAACGATACGGACGCCGACCGAGGTGGCAACGTGTACGTGTTCGATGCGATTACCCGACACGCCGCCACACAAAACTATAACCTGGACGTTTCCGGCGGCAACCCGGATGGCCGTTATCGGGTCTCGGCAGGCTATCTAGACCAAAATGGTATTATCGAAAGCTCGCGCTTGCGGAAATATACGGCCAGCCTAAGCAGTAATTTCCGGTTCCTGGAGAGCAAGAAACTGGGCTTAGACCTGAACTTGCTGGCTACCCAAACCAATGAAAATATCGCGCCGATAAACGTGGGCGTAGGGTTTGAAGGGAACATTATCTCACAAGCTTTGCAGTGGAACCCTACCTTGCCGCTTCGGGATGCTGACGGCGAGCTGACTTACCAGTCGCCTTCGCTTATTAACCCATTGACCGCGCTTGCCGCCTATAAAGACATTGCCGTGGTCAATACCGTCTTGGCCAGTTTCTCCCCTTCCTACAAGATTACCGACGACCTCGAATACCGCATGATGTACAGTCTGACCAGGCAGGTGGGCAGACGTACGGGGCGTTTTATTGCTGGGATGATCAATCCAAGCAATGCCAATAATGGGTCTGCTTTTGTCGGGAACGATCTCGAAACCAACCACCAGCTCACCCACACCCTCTCTTACAACAAGGAAATAACGACCGCGCTTAACCTGAGTGCCGTTGTTGGCTACGAATACCTGAGCTTTGACAGGCGCTGGAACTCGCAAAGCGGTAGCGGATTCTCTCCATTGGGCGACCTCGATTACTATGATTACCTCGGCTATTCGATTGCGAGCAACCGCGGCATCAACTCCTACCGGAGCCCGTCGGATGAATTGCAGTCTTTCTTTGCCCGGGCCTCCTTAAACTATGCGGACCGCTACCTGTTTACCGGCACGATTCGCCGTGATGGATCCACGAAATTTGGCGAGAACAATAAGTACGCAAACTTTCCCTCGCTCGCCTTCGCGTGGAACATCGCTAACGAAGAGTTCATGGACGGAGCCGCGTCGCTCAGCAACCTGAAACTGCGGCTTGGCTGGGGACGGACGGGCAACCAAGAGTTCCCCTCCGGTGCGTCGAAAGACCGTTACGTGTTTGGCGCACAGAGCGTCACCCAAGCCAACTTCGGGAACCCGGACCTGCGGTGGGAAGGCTCCGAAACGATCAACGTGGGGGTTGACTTCGGGTTTTTCGGTGAGCGCCTTTCCGGATCGGTCGATTATTTCCGCAAGCGGACGACCGATGCCTTGTTTGAGCAGACACTGGCCCAGCCCGCGCCCAGTGGCCGCATTTGGGTAAACCTGGACGGAGAAATCATCAACGAGGGCGTCGAGCTGGCCCTGACGGGTAACGTCGTGCAAAACGACACCTGGAATTGGAACGTGTCAGCAAATGCAACCTACCTTGAAAACGGCGTGAACGGGCTGGCCGGCTTTTACGAGACGGCGCAGCTGCGTGGCCAAGGGTTCTCCGGCGTATTGGGACAACGCATGGTCAGTGGCCAACCGCTGAACGTATGGTATCTGGCGCGCTATGAAGGTATCGACCCCGCAACCGGAACCAGCATGTACCGCGGGCTTAACGGCGAAATAGGAACAAATATAGATCCCGCACAAAACAAGTTTTATGTCAACAGCCCGAATCCGAAATACCTCTTGGGTTTGTCGACCGATGTCACCTACCAACGTTTGACAGCCACGGTCAACATGCATGGCGCATTCGGCCATTATCTGTTTAACAACACGAAAGCGACCGTTCTTGGCGTGAATAACCTGTCAAACCGCAACATCGGCAAGTCATTCTTCGACCGGCAAGCGGCGGAGTCTACATCGAACTCCGCGGCCCCTTCGACGCGGTACTTGGAGAAAGGAGATTACCTGAAAATGTCGAACCTGACGCTGAGCTACAACGTGGGGAATCTGGGTGGCATCCGCAATGTAAACGTTTCGCTCACTGGGCAAAACCTGTTTATCTTCACCGGTTACGGCGGCTTTGATCCGGAAGTGAATACGGACGGCGCGGCATCGGGTATCCCCTCGCTAGGCATTGAATACTTGCCGTACCCGCCCGCCAGAACCTTTCTCTTGGGCCTTAATTTTTCATTATAAAAACACGCTGGAATCATGAATACACATAAAATAGTATATCGAACGGTTTTTGTGGCCCTGGCAGGACTCTGGTTTTCCTGTACGGACCTAAACGAACAACTGAATAGCGAGCTGGAACAAGGCGTAAGCAGTGTGAATACGGCCGACCTGCTCATCGGCGCGTACACCGCCCTAAACACGCCTTACCAGCATGAGCAACGCTGGGTGCTGGAGGAGGTGTCTACGGACGCGGCGATGGCTCCGACACGGGGTGGCGACTGGGATGACAACGGAACGCACCGCGCAATCCACTTGCACACGTGGAACGCCGACAATTCGTACATGAACAATACGTTTAACAACTTGATGCGGGCGCAGTTTTTGGCGTCGAACGTCTTGCGCAACGACCCTTCGGCCCAGCAGGCTGCCGAGGCTCGCTTTATTCGCGCATTGAGCATGTTTGATGTCCTGAACCTGTGGGGGAAAGTGCCTTACCGGGAGGATCTCGAGGATTACCGGAAGTTCCCCGAAACGCTTGAGGCCCCCGAGGCGATCGACTTCATCGCGAGCGAACTGACCGCGATTATCAACGACCTGCCCAGCGCCGGAGAGGCGTATGTTGCGAACCAAAATGCCGCCCGTGCGCTGCTGATGAAGCTTTACCTCAACAAAGGAGCTTTCCTTAACCGGGAGAATCCCACTTTTGATGCAGGCGACATGAATCAGGTGAT
>CAYUIZ010000200.1:0-4180 GCA_964444885.1 uncultured Sphingobacteriaceae bacterium
ACTCCTTGACTCCTCCACTACCGAACTTTGATGCTCAGTCCGCGCATGGTTTGCCAGCCCTCGCGGTCGGTGACCCGAATCATCAGGTGATAATCACCGGGATCTACGTCGGCCGGCACGTCAATTTCCACCTCGGCCTCATAGGTGCGCGGACTGCCCGTTATCGCGAAGGAACGGATATAAACAAAAGGATTGACCGCTTCTTTTTTGTCATCCATCACGCATACCTGCACCTCCGTACTGTGGCTATGCTGATCAAAATTGTCGTGTATATCGATGCCAAACGATCCCAGGGCGGCATTATCCGTAAACTTCGCCTTAAACACGAATACCTCACCGCGGTTAATGACGGCGCATTGCACCGGAAACGCTCCCTCGAAAGCGATGTCGATTTCGGGATACGCCATATCGACAGGGTCTTTGGCACAGGAAGACAGCAGTAAAATTAATAGGGCTAATGGGGTTATATGCTTCATCGTATTCATTTAACTAATCGTAGGATATTGTGTTGCTTCGCCATTCTATTCCTCTGCCTCGATTAACAGGTCGCGGCGAGTCTCAGCCCGCGTACCATTTTGGTCTGACACCGCGACCACAAAATCGTACCGGCCGACGGCGGCTTCCATGGGTATGTCGATGTGATCGTGGATATGCGCATTGCGTGCACCCCGGTGCGCGTCATCGGCCACGCGGTAATCCCATCGGTGGGTATACGTTTCGCTGGCCCGTTGCTCAATCCGGATTTCCACGCGGTCTATCTGATCGCCAGCCTCGATATCGATCCCAACATGCAAGTCAGACCCCACGGTCACGCGCCCGCTATCTACCGACCCCAGTTCGAGGTGGGTAATCCGAGGCGGATTGGGACTTTCAGCCCTTTCGCAAGACAAGGTGGCTATGCTTGCGAAGGCGAGCCAGAGCACACTTAGTTTTATTTTTTTATTCATGACATACTTTATTAAAAACTACACATTAAACTTTATTTCAATGAATTATGAAAAGGAATACGCAATGAAAGAACAACATTTCGCCCCATTTCCGGCAGGTCAATCAGCCGGTAGAAACTCGTATGGTTCATGTATTTCGTATCGAACAGGTTCTGTACCTGCAAGCGTAGGTGGACGGGATGGCCCAGCCACGCGGCGGAAAGCCCCGCTTGCACGGAAGCAACGCCATAGCCATCCGTCATGCGTTCGGGAGGAACAATCCGCCGTTGGCTTCCCACGATGCGATAGTCTGCCGACAGATAGGGATTCCAGCGCGCGTGCCTGACTTGAGGGCTCCATCCGAGGGTAAACATGACGGACAGTGGCGGCGAGAACGGCAAAGGAAAACCGCGTTTGGCACCCGAAAGCTGTGTGGCGTACACATATTCGCCCACGGCCTCAGCCCGCCATGCAGGATGCGGCCGGTACGCCAAGCGGAGCTCGCCTCCATAGCGCATCACCTCGCTGGCGGCATAGTGAAACACTTGATTGCCGGCTCCGTAGTGGTGGTCAAATGACGCCGTCGGATTCAGGTAAATGTAATTGGGGAAATAATTGAAAAACGGACTTAGCTGCATCTCCCAGCCCCCGGATTGCCAAATCGCCGTCAGATCCGCTTGATAGGACTGCTCGGGGTGCAGATCCGGGTTACCCAATTCATAGCTGAAGTAGTGATAGTTCACGCCGTTCGCGGCGAGCTCCTTGGCAATCGGTATGCGGAAGCTTTTGCCAAGATTACCTTTGAAGGACCAGTCCGGCGAGGGATCGTAGGTGGCGCCCACCGACCACACGAAGCTGCCGAAGACGCGATCCATCCGTTCGGCGCGGGACAACTCCTGCCGGGTGCCGCTGTCATCCGCTGGCGAAGGAAACCAGTCGTGGTACGGCTCGGTTCGTAGGCGCGCATAATCGTAGCGCACGGCACCATGAAGCAATAATCGCTCATTGACCCGAAACCGGTCGTACACGAAAGCTCCAACGGAAGTCTGCGTATATGCCGGCACCAAAAAGGTCCAGCCTGCGATTGCGTTATCCTGGTATTCGCCACTGCCGCCGAACGTGAGGTCGTGGTTTCCGCTCTTCCAATAGTCGGTGATGCGCACCGTGAACACATGCTTGTCAAACGCCCGCTCGAGGTCGCGCGGCATGCCCCAGTCGCTCGGCAAATCAGCCGGCATATAGCCGTGGTTGACATACGCGCTATACTCCTCCCGGTCGTTGTGCTGGTAACCCAATTCCACTTCCAGGTGGTGTTCGTCCAAATGCAGGGCATTGCGGCTGATCGCCTTGAAGTGATTCACTTCCTGCCTGGGCAAGAGCAGGTCGCGGGCGGATCGGTCGTGCGCCTCGGCATCTACTTGACGGGGTTCCAGTCCGTGCGCATTGGCAAAGAAGCCCGTCGCGCTACGCGTATTGCTCACGTAAAGAATCGAGTTAAATCCATCGCCCAGATAACCCAGCGAGGCATGCAGGCTGGTCTCCCGGCCTGCCGTGTTGCGTAGCCGCTGGCCCGGCAGGCGTACCGCCACGTCATACACATAGACCGTGTCTGCCGGCACGCGGTAATCGCCATACCGCAGGTGTGTAGCCCGCGAATCGATGAACCACTTGTCGCCGCGAACGCCCAGCCGCACCGAAGATCCGTACAACCCATTATTGCTCCGGCCTACCGCATCCACCGATCCACTAACCGCACGGGGGGCCGGTGGTGTCTCGGGCTTCACGTCAATGGCACCGCCAATAGCATCCGACCCGAGCACGAACGAAGCCGCGCCTTTGATAATGGCTACCTCGCCTGCGGCAAACTGGTCGAGTTCCAAGCCGTGGTCGCTCCCCCACTGCTGCCCTTCATGTTTTATGCCCTTGTCGACGACCACCACGCGGTTGAACCCCAGGCCGCGCAACAGCGGCTTGGACTGCCCCGAGCCGATACCGATCAGCTGCACGCCCGGCAAGCGCTCGAGCGTATGCATCAGGCTGCCCCCGAGATGGCGCTGGATAAAATCCTGACGCACGATGTCGAGCTGAAGGGACTCCTCCTGGTTGCGACGGCGGACCGGATTATCCAGCACCCATACTTCTTCCAATACATGCGTCGTGTCCGCCCCAAGGCGGGCATAGTCGCCGCTTTCGCTGGCATCCTGGCCAAACGCAACGCCGAATAAGCCCATACCCAACGCGAGGCAGGCTACCGCCTTTATACAATCCAATTGCACGTTATACGTTAAAACTAATCTGTGGAAATAAAATCAAAACACCCTGTAGCGAGCACAACAGGAACCCGGCAGCGTCGCTACGCACTACCCATCGCCGCATAGCGGTTTCAGGTAAGGGATCATGCCATCGGAGGGCCCCGATTGGCGTCGTCCAAAACGAAGGCGGTGCGGGGTTTGCCGGCACGTAGCGCATTGACCTGCACCGGCCCGGGCACCGCCGCTACCACAAAGGAAAAGGCTGGGAAAAACTGTGCGTCGCGCGGCGCATAATACGCGTAGAAAACGCATAGCCCACAGGCGCCGTCGGGCCATTCCTGCGGTGTCTCGGGTGCGTGCGAATGCCCCGCTACGCACGTGTCATGTTCATGCGCGTGCGTATGCAGGGAATACGAAATCGGTATGCCCACCAGCGCGACCATCACCGCTAAAACGATGAGGCCAGTCAGCCTTTTCATGATATGTACGTGCATTTTCACCTTAATTGCAACAAAATTGCATTATTAATTTGGGCCCCGCAAATTTGCCGGTGATTTTTTTCGGAAAAAGTCCGGTGGCATCCGACTAGCGGCACATTGGCAGGGACGGTGGTGCGCGCTCATCGCGTGCCCGCGACACAAACGGTGTGGCCCCGACCAGCTAATTGTATACACCCAATGCGCGGTCAAGCGGGCGACGGCCCAGTCCCTATTAGGGATGGGTATTGCCGATATTTGGCTATCTCCCTGATCAAGAGACCGATCAATATTAAAGCCGCCTGTGCGGAGGTGAAACGAGTCGGCCTCCCCTTTTAGGATTACGATTTGGAATCATCGCCTTTCTTGTTAATTTTACGCAAATCAATTAGTAAACCGAACGATTTATATTTTCGAGGGATGTTGTGCTTGTTGCGGAAAACCGAAAGAAAGGTTGGTTGGAGTCGGGGAAGTTTGTAGCCTATCAACCCTGTGTTTTACGCATTACGTATTTTGAATAACCACC
>CAYUIZ010000201.1:0-4136 GCA_964444885.1 uncultured Sphingobacteriaceae bacterium
GAATGGCTGATCACCGTCCGCATGTCGTTTTCAGGCTTTCTGCTGTTGCTGCTCGCCAGCGTTCGCGATCGAGCTAGCGTGGTGTCGATCTGGCGCGACAAAAAGGATGCCTTGCAGTTGCTCATATTCAGCATCGCGGGCATGCTTGCCGTGCAGTACACGTACTTTGCCGCGATTAAGCATTCCAATGCCGCCACGGCCACCGTCCTGCAATATTCGGGACCTATCCTGATCGCCGTTTTCTTGGCCATCCGACACCGGCGTTTTCCCAAACCATTGGAACTGCTGGCCATCGTGCTTGCCGTGGCGGGCACTTTCCTACTGGTCACCCATGGCGATATCGGCACGCTTACCATTTCCAGGCCTGCCTTGCTTTTCGGCTTGGCTTCTGCGGTGGCTTTGGCTATATATACGCTGCAACCCGCCGATTTGCTCGCCAAATACCGTTCCCTGGTAGTCGTCGGCTGGGGCATGCTCTGTGGCGGAATCGTATTCTGGTTCGTCCGGGCGCCGTGGGAAGTCACCGGCCAATGGGATCTACAAACCTACGTTTACACGGTGCTTATTGTGGTTTTCGGCACCCTGATACCCTTCTCCCTCTACCTGACAGCTGTCAAGCTTATCGGCGGACAAAAAACCAGTCTGCTCGCCTCGGCCGAACCCTTATCCGCGACGTTGCTGGCGGTCTACTGGCTGGGCGTGCCCTTTATTGCGCTCGACTGGATCGGTAGCCTGTGTATCATATCCACGATCTTCCTACTGAGCATCGCCGGCAGGCCGGGCGTCCATGGCTACGGGAGGCCGAATTGGCTGACGAAGCGCCGTCGCAAAGACACCTAATAAAGAAAACCCGAAGTCCTCATCTGGATCCGGGTTTTCCGTCATTTTTTTTCGCAAAGGTACGCCTGGGTTACCGCTCGTTTTTCAACTCTTTAAGCCGGTCTTCTGTTCTTTTCGCCGCATCCTTTACATCGCCCGCGACTCTTTTCGACGTGTTTTCCACGTCCGATGCCACTGCTTTCGATGCGTCTTTGACGTCTTCCTTAGCTTGCTGCACACCGGCCTTTACGCCGTCGACCGTTTCGCGAATCGCGGAACGCGCATCGGATTCCGCCTTATTGACGGCATCCTCTACACGGTCTTTTGACGCTTCCAGGCTATCCCGCAGGGTATCCAAATGATGGTCATGATCGTGGTCGTGGTCGTGATCGTGATCGTGATAATCATGGTCGTGGTGGTCATGTTCTGATTCGTTCGATGTGGAACCGCCACAAGCGACAAATGCCAAGGCACCTACACATAGTGCCAACCAAGCTGCTTTTTTCATAATCCTTGTTTTTTGCACATCGATTACCAAATTTTATACCAAACCGGCTAGCCGGACAATCGCAAGAGCCGTAATTAATGCTAACGGGGATAGATGGCTCCTTGCGCGGCCGCCAATGTATTCTTCAGCAAGCCGACAATGGTCATCAATCCCACACCACCCGGAACGGGCGTAATCCAAGACGCTTTTTCGGATACGGGGCCAAAATCCACATCGCCATATAGCTTATAGCCCGATTTAGTCAGTGTACTCTCCTCGCGGTTGATGCCCACATCAATCACAATAGCACCGTCCTTGACCATATCAGCGGTAACGAAATTTTTCTTCCCAATAGCGGCCACGATCAGGTCGGCGCGCAATACCTCTTGCGTCAAGTCCTTGGTGCGGCTGTGCGTCAGGGTCACGGTGCAGTTGCCGGGCGAGGTGTTCCGTGCCAGCAAAATACTCATGGGGCTCCCGACGATATTGCTGCGTCCTACCACCACCGCGTGCATACCCGTGATATCGATGCCGTAGTGATCGAGCATCAGCAATATTCCGTAGGGTGTGGCGGGGATAAAACAAGGCAGGTTGCGCTGCATACGCCCTAAGTTGACGGGATGGAAACCATCTACGTCCTTGCGGTAGTCAATGGCTTCCGTAATGCGGTCTGGATCGATATGTTTGGGCAATGGCAACTGGACAATCAGCCCGTCTACGTCCGAGTCGGCGTTCAGCTCTTCGATCTTGGCGATGAGCTCCGCCTCCGAAACCGTATCGTCATAGCGCACGGTCGTCGACCTAAAATGGACAAGTGCGCAGTTGCGCATCTTGCTGGCCACGTACGTTTCGCTCCCTCCGTCGTTGCCCACCAATATGGCTACCAAGTGTGGCTGCCGGCCGCGTTCTTCAAAAAATTTAAGGGCATCCTGGGCGATCTCTTCCTTGACAGCCGCCGATACCAGTTTACCGTCGAGTATGTTCATGAATGATGAATGATTGCGATTACGAGTTTAAGGTTTGTCGCCACTACGTTAATCCAACTTGAGCACGGCCATAAATGCCGACTGCGGGATTTCCACGTTGCCGACTTGGCGCATACGCTTCTTTCCTTTTTTCTGCTTCTCCAGCAGTTTCCGCTTACGCGAGATGTCCCCGCCATAACATTTTGCCGTCACATCCTTGCGGAGCGCGCGGATATTTTCGCGTGCCACAATCTTGGCGCCGATGGAGGCCTGAATGGCAATTTCGAATTGTTGCCTTGGCAACAGTTCCTTCAGTTTCTCACAGATTTTCTTGCCAAATTCGTAAGAATTACTCCGGTGAATGAGGGACGACAGCGCGTCAACCGGTTCGCCGTTCAGCCGGATATCCAGCTTGACGAGGTCCGACTGGCGGTAGCCGATCTGGTGGTAATCAAACGATGCGTAACCTTTGGAAATTGTTTTCAGTTTATCGTAGAAGTCGAAAACGATTTCACCCATCGGCATCTCGAAAGTCAATTCCACGCGGTCGGCGGTCAAGTACGACTGGTTGATAATCACGCCACGTTTCTGGATGCAAAGCGACATCACCGATCCGGTAAATTCGGCTTTGGTGATGATATTGGCTTTGATATAAGGTTCTTCGACAAAGTCCAGTTTGCTCGGATCAGGCAGATCCGACGGATTGTGCACGACGATCTGCTGGCCGCCTTTACTCAAGTAGGCCTTGTACGACACGTTTGGAACGGTAGTAATCACCGTCATGTTAAACTCGCGTTCCAGGCGCTCTTGGATGATCTCCATGTGCAACATCCCCAAGAAACCGCAACGGAAACCAAAGCCGAGAGCCGCCGATGACTCAGGTTCAAACACGAGGGATGCGTCGTTTAGCTGCAAACGGTGCATGCTTTCGCGAAGCTCTTCGTAGTCTTCCGTGTCCACCGGATAGATGCCAGCGAATACCATCGGTTTGACCTCCTCGAATCCCTTAATCGCTTCCTTCGTGGGGCGCGAAACATGCGTGATCGTGTCTCCCACTTTTACTTCGCGTGCTTCCTTGATTCCCGAAATAATATAGCCTACGTCGCCGGTTTTGATGACATCTTTGGCTACTTGATTCAGTTTGAGCGTACCGATTTCATCGGCGGTATATTCTTTTCCCGTGGCCACGAACTTTACTTTGTCGCCTTTGCGTATTTCGCCGTTTTCGATCTTAAAGTACGCCATGATACCGCGGAACGAGTTGAATACGGAGTCGAAGATCAGCGCCTGCAACGGCGCTTCGGGATCGCCGACCGGCGGCGGCACACGCTCCACGATGGCCTCAAGGATATCATGAACGCCGAGCCCGGTTTTGCCTGAAGCGGGGATAATGTCTTCGCGCTTCCCACCGATCAGTTCAATGATCTGGTCCTTGACCTCTTCCGGCATCGCGCCAGGCAAGTCCATTTTATTGAGCACGGGAATAATCTCCAAATCGTGCTCCAACGCCAAGTACAGGTTAGATATCGTCTGGGCCTGTATGCCCTGCGAAGCATCCACGATCAGCAGCGCGCCCTCGCAGGCCGCAATAGAGCGCGATACCTCGTACGAAAAGTCGACGTGGCCCGGCGTATCGATGAGGTTAAACACGTACTCCTGGCCGTCCTTGATGTAGTTCATCTGAATGGCGTGGCTCTTGATCGTAATCCCGCGTTCACGCTCCAAGTCCATGCTGTCCAATAGCTGTGCCTGCGCCTCCCGCTGTGAAATCGTATTGGTGTACTCCAGCAGACGGTCGGCCAAGGTGCTCTTGCCGTGGTCAATGTGCGCGATAATGCAAAAATTGCGGATATGCTTCATATAGA
>CAYUIZ010000202.1:0-4104 GCA_964444885.1 uncultured Sphingobacteriaceae bacterium
CCAAACGTTGCGACCTTTATATCGAACCGCCAGGCATGCTCCAGTTCGGCATGTTTGACAAGAAAAAGCAATTCGAAATCTATCAGTATGCCTACGATTACGCGTCGGCGTACCTCGCCAAGCAGGGCTAAGCCCGTCGCCGGCCGCGTCACCGCCGCCTGTTGCGGGTGTTCTATTTTTTTTGGTAAGTTTGCGGGTATGCATGATTACACTGCACAACTGGGCAAATACATGCCAGCTGCCGCGGCACCGACCATATCGCGGTGGATTAACGAAACCGGCGTGCTCTTCCGGATATCCCGATCGAGAAGCTCTAAACTGGGCGACTACATGGCGCCATTTGGCGGCAAGGGCCACCGCATATCCGTCAATCACGACCTCAATCCATACGCTTTCCTGACCACGACGGTACACGAGTTTGCCCACCTCCACACGTGGGTCAAATACCGCAATCGGGTAAAACCGCACGGCTCGGAATGGAAAAAAGAGTTCCAAACCTTGATGGGGCCATTTTTGGCAAGCGGGATTTTCCCGGATGACATCCGCGATGCCATCGCCAAATACCTGGTCAACCCGGCGGCATCCAGCTGCGCCGACACTACCTTGGTCCACGCACTGCGAAAATACGACCGGCAAGAAGACCGGTTGCCGACCGTCGAAACACTGCCCCCCGACACGCATTTCGCGCTGAAGAACGGCCGGATATTCCAAAAAGGCGAAAAAGTAAGAAAACGCTACAAGTGCCTGGAGGTCAAAACAAAGCGTATGTATCTGTTCAGCCCTGTAGCTGAGGTTATTCCTATTCCATAAAAAACTATGCAAACTCATAACATGATGAACAAACTACCCTTACTAGCCCTACTAACCGGCCTGTGGCTGACCGGCTGCCAATCGGGAGCCGAACGCTCCGGACCCGTCGAGATCGACTCGGCCGCGCTCGACGCCATTTCTGCAGAGAGCCTTATAGAACACGTCAAAGTGCTTTCTTCAGATGAGTTTCTTGGTCGTAAACCGTTCGGCCCGGGCGATACGCTGACCGTGGAATATATTGAACAACAATTCAAGGCCCTAGGACTCGAGCCCGGAAACGGCAACAGCTATTTCCAAGAAGTGCCCATGGCGGAAGTCGTGTCTACGCCAAACGAGCGCCTCACCTTCCAGACGTCAAACGGGCCGCTCTCGATCAATTTCCTCGACGACTACGTCATCGGCAGCCGTCACTTGGTTTCCGAAATCGACATACCGGAAACCGATGTAGTCTTTGCCGGCTTCGGGATTGTCGCGCCAGAATATAACTGGAACGACTATGCCGATCTCGATACCGAGGGCAAGACCGTCATCGTCATGGTGAACGATCCGGGCTTCTATGACAAGTCCCTGTTCAAAGGCGACACGATGACCTACTATGGCCGTTGGACGTATAAATTTGAGGAAGCCGCCCGCCAGGGAGCTACCGGCGTACTGATTATTCACGAAACGGACGCCGCCAGCTACGGCTGGAACGTGGTGCGCAGCGGCTGGACCGGCCCGCAGCTCTATCTCGAGGCTACGGACAACAACCTATCGCGCGCGCCGTTTGAAGGATGGATAACCAGTGACGTTGCAGAAAAACTATTGGCAACCGCCGGAGGCAAGGAGAATTTGATCGCGCAAGCGCTTAAAACCGGGTTCAAATCTATTGATTTAGGGATGAAGACGAGTGTGTCCATCAAGAACAGCTACCGGTCGTCAACGTCTAACAACGTCATCGCCAAAATCGAGGGAAGCAAGCGTCCGGACGAACACATCATCTACACCGCACATTGGGACCACTTGGGCGTAGGTGAGGCTGTCGACGGGGACTCGATTTACAACGGAGCGATTGACAATGCGGTTGGCGTAGCGGCCTTATTTGAACTGGCCAAAGCGTTCAACGCATCGCCGGTCGCGCCCGAGCGGTCCATCGTGTTCCTGGCGGTCACCGCCGAGGAGGAAGGTCTGCTCGGATCGGCATACTACGCCGATAACCCGATCTATCCGCTCAACAAAACCGTTGCGAACATCAACATCGACGCGCTGAACCCGATCGGCGAAACCTCCGACTTCTCGGTGGTAGGCCTGGGCCAGTCGGAGATGGACGACTACGCGCGCGCGGCGGTGGAAAGGCAGGGCCGGACGATTGGCGCGGGCGGCAACCCGTCTGCCGGCAGTTTCTTCCGCTCGGATCATTTCAACTTCGCTAAAGTCGGTGTTCCCGCATTATACGGTGGGGGCGGTTCGAACGTAGTGGGGCAAGACAGCACCGTGCTGGCCGACCGGCGTGCCAGGCTGAGCGGGCGCTACCACCACGTCGCTGACGAGTTTGACGATGCTTGGGAACTCACCGGCATCCTCAATGACATTCGGGTGTTTTTTGACGTTGGCTATACGCTGAGCATGGAAAAAACCTTCCCGACATGGAAATCGGGTTCCGAATTCAAGGAAATCGGGGAAAATCGATAACTTTGCATTCGCACGAACGCGCGTCATGACCCGCGATAACGCTACACGCACTAAACATTAAAAAACTATGTACACCGGAATCAAACACTTACACTCCATGCTGGCTTACGTCTTGCTCGCCGCATTGGTTATTTCTATCATTTACGTGTTGCTGGCCTACGTGGGCAAACGAGGCTACAACCGCAAGATGGCGTTACTCGGCTTGATCGCGGCTCACTTGCAACTGGTCGTCGGCCTGGTTGCCTACTTCGTGTCGCCCTATGGCGTCAAAAACTTCTCGGGCGACGCCATGAAAGACAGCATTGCCCGCCTGTACTTCTTGGAACACCCGCTGATGATGCTGATTGCGATTATACTGATCACGGTAGGTTATTCCAAGGCCAAGCGCAAAGCGACGCCCCAACAGCAAAACGGGACCGTTTTAGCCTTTTACCTAATCGGCCTGGCCCTGATTTTGTCGCGCCTTCCGTGGCACGTCTGGCCAAACTTCTAAGCGAAAAACCGGGATTATCTCATGAACGGCAAAAAAAGCGGTACAGCAATGTTCCGCTTTTTTTGTGCGTCAGCTTTGCTTTTGTGCAACACATCTGTTATCTTTATCGTACCGATAAGGCTGGCCTACGCCTTGCTGCGGCTAATGTGGGCTAGAAAGCACCAGCATAACCCGATACGCTCTCATACATAAAAACCTTTTGATTATGAAAACCGTCAAAAACATCCTGCAACACAAAGGTGATATCGCGCATGCTGTTGCGCCGAGCCTTTCCGTCTTCGATGCCCTACAAATCATGATGGATAAAAATATCAGTGCCCTGCTGGTCATGGAAGGCGATGAACTCAAAGGCATCTTCACCGAACGCGACTACGCCCGCAAGGTGATTCTCCAGGGCAAATCTTCAAAAGAAACGCCCACGGGCGATATCATGACACCGAACCCGCACACGATTACGACAGCGGAGACGATCGACAATTGCATGCAGCTTATGACCGACCGCCATTTTCGCCACTTGCCCGTCGTAGAAAGTGGCAAAGTCGTGGGCATCATTTCGATCGGCGACTTGGTAAAGCAGATTATCGAAACCCAAAAACAGACGATCAACGAGCTGGAGAGCTATATCAATAGTTAAATTGAACGTGGCTAACAGGATGGCCTAGCGTAGGGAGGGAAAAAGGATGCTCTGCTGTTTTCGAGGCAGGGCCTGTGGTTTTCTTTGCCAATAAGAGCGACATCCACAACCGCAGGGCACGATGGCCCCGCCCACAAAAAAGCCCTGCTCATAAGCGAGCAAGGCCCAATGCGGTTGAATGCCTCAATCCTATGCGGGCATTATTTCATTATCTTAAACACAACCCGGAACGCAATCAGCCAGCCAATGGCCAAAAGGATATTGGAAATGGCCGACATTAGCGTCGACTCGTGCACGAAACGCAGGAATGTCCCGGCTAATCCGATGACGATCGCCAACGTCAAAACGTAGTAGTGGCTCGTTTGGTTGGCGTTGTTGTCGTTCGTTCTTGACGTTCTATTTTCAAATGTTGTTGGCATGATAAAAGATTTGCTAGCAAAAATACGAATATATGCGAACTGAACAAATTAAAGTCGTAAGTCGAGGAGTCGTAAGT
>CAYUIZ010000203.1:0-4101 GCA_964444885.1 uncultured Sphingobacteriaceae bacterium
CTCCTTCGACAATATCCTTGTCCAAGAAACCGCTTTGGTGAACGTATTGGAAAATTGGGAATAGCATTTCTTGAAGCTCCAGCAACATTTTGTTGCCTGATATCTTATAGAGCTTGCCATGGAACTGTATTTCGTCGTTGATTTGCCACGGGTAGGCCGTGTCGCCTGACACGATCGTACTGACGATTTCTTCCAATTCCTGAATGTCTTCGTCCGTGATGTTATTGACAATGAAATCTGCCATGCCTACTTCCAGGGCCAGACGCATCTCAAAGAGATCGCGAAGCGTGGCATTGTCCAGGATCGAGGGGTGGAAGACCTTGCGTAGGGGCAAAAGAATATCAGGATTGGTCAATACCGCCCCTTTGTGCTTTTTTGACTCAATAAGCCCGATCGTGCGTAAACGCAGCAGCGCCTCGCGCACGACGGTACGGCTCACGCCTAAGTTCTCAGCGAGATCCAGTTCTTTGGGTAACACGTCTCCCACTTTCATCCGTGTTTCTTGAATATAACGGATGATGCGCTTTTCTACCCGGTCTACCAGGCTGGAGGTATCCACACCCTGCAAGGGCTTGGGCGAAACAGCTTGTTGTTCCATATTGATAACAGAAATTTAACAAAAATACGAAAAAAATTTGGACGCAATTAGCATTATGTCGTACATTTGTGTAATGATTATGTTATACATAATGCTTTAAAACATTAAAATTATGTTAAAAAACGATCCATCTAACCTGAAAAAGGCATTTTTCGCACTGCTTTTTCTTTGCATGCTGCATGTAGCATCATTTGCCCAAACGGCTGTGGACGGCCGTGTTGTGGGCGAAGACAACGCGCCGCTCAGCGGGGTCAGCGTACGCAACCAGACACTGGGTAGCGTCACCTCGACAAATGATGCGGGCGAATTTTCCATTAATGCGCGCATAGGCGACGTGTTGCTGTTCACTTCCGTGGGCTACGGCACAGCGGAGCGTACGCTCAGTAGCCTCTCGCAGCTCACCGTCGTGTTGCTGTTGGCAGACCAAACGCTGGAGGAGGTCGTCGTGATGGGGTACGGTACGGTCAAACGCACCAAAGTCACCGCTTCGGTCTCCACGCTAGACAACAAAGTGCTGGAAACGGGTATGCGTTCCAGCCCTGCGCAGGCTTTGGCAGGAACTATTCCCGGCCTCCGGGTCACTACCGGTTCTGGCCGGCCAGGCGCGCAGCCCGGAATCACCTTGCGTGGTGGAACGCATTTTGACGGGTCGGGCAGCCCCTTGATTGTGGTGGATGGCCAAATCCGCGGAAGCCTGTCCGATATCAATCCCGAGGAAATCGAGAGTGTGGACGTTCAGAAAGACGCCGCGGCGACAGCTATCTATGGCGCCCGTGCCAGTAACGGGGTCATCATCGTGACGACCAAAAAAGGGAAAGAAGGCGCCTCGTCATTAGACCTGAAGGTCAATCGGGGGATTAACTACCTTAACGTTCCTTATGACTTCTTGAGTGCCGGGGATTACATCCAATGGAGCCGTCTAGGTGCCGCTGAGGCCATCAAGGCAGGAACCTTGGCAAACACCGCCTTGGGCAGCCCGGGCCCCCGCGGCACAGGAAACGCCTATTTTGCCGCGGACGGCATTACGCCGCTTGATGGCAACTATGTGAACGAAGGCCGATGGAGCGTGATGCGCCTGACCGACCAAAACCGCTTCTTGCTTGACCAAGGGTGGAAAACACTGCGCGACGTGGTGCCGACGAACGTGGGCGGCAACTACGATCCCAACGGAGAATATTACGACTTGATTTACCAGGAGTTTAACTACGGCGACCTCGCCTTCAACACGCCGGCGCCATCCCAAGATTACAACCTGTCCTTTTCGGGTGGCAACGACAGGGGTTCCTATTTCAGCAATGTAGGCATCTATGACGAGCAGGGATTATCGTTGGAAACGTTCTATCGCCGCTACAACTTTGCCGTCAACGCCGACTACAAGATAAAAGACTGGATCAAGTCAGAATCCCGAATCAACTTCACCCGGGCCAACTGGAGGGACCAAAGCTTAACCAACGGCGAGGCCAACTATTGGGGGCGGATGCTCTCGGCGCCACCGACATTGCGTGACCGCAGCCCCATTACCGGAGACTGGATCCTCGGGCGCGATGCCAGTGACGGCAATCCGTTGGTGAATATCGACAAATACATCCGCCGAAACCAAACGGACAAATTCACGCTAAACCAGGCATTAGTGGTCAATTTCCTGCCTGAGCTATCCTTGCGCTTGAACGGTATCCTATACTACGAAGAGGCACATCACGAGTCCTTCAACCGGGATTTCCGCACGGGTTTCCTCAGCCATACCAATCCGGATGCAGGATGGAACCGCCAGCGGAATAGCTCGGCCAGCTTCTGGCGCGACATCCGGCAGACCTACAATGCCGTATTGAACTATGACAAATCATTTGGCGAGCACTACGTCAATGCCTTGGTCGGTGCGGAATTCTACGATTCGTACTACCGCTCACTCGGCGCATCGGGCGCCTTGGCGCCTACCGATGACTTCATGGCATTGGGCCTGACGACCAATACATCTGACAACCCGACGCGCGGCGCCTCATCCTCACATTCCAACGACCGGATTATTTCGCAATTCGGCCGTGTGAACTACGATTTCGCCGACAAGTACCTGGCTTCGGTGACGTTCCGCCACGATGGCATCTCCCGATTGAGCGAAGCGAACCGGTGGGGTCTTTTTCCTGCGGCTTCCGTTGGGTGGATTGCCTCCCGCGAGGCTTTCTTGCAGGAAGGCGCGCCTTGGTTGAATTTCTTGAAACTGCGAGCCAGTTGGGGTAGGAATGGCAACATCGGCATCGGTACCAACAATGCCATTGGTATCTATGAGGTGCAAGGCGGCTACGGCGTACAGGGTTCGTACGACCAGGTTCGTGGTTTCCTGTTTTCACAACCTATTTTGCCCGCGCTCACTTGGGAAAAGACGAACACCACGGAAGTGGGCGCCGACATCGGCCTCCTCAACAACAGGCTTAGCCTGTCGGCGGCCTATTACAACCGGATTACTACGGACAAGCTCGCTTTCATCGTATTGCCCAGTTCGTCCGGCATTTCCCAGATCCGTACCAATAACGGCAGCATGCGCAACCGCGGTGTCGAGTTGGAAGCGGGATACCGGGTCATCCAAAAGCAAGACTTCTCATGGACGGTCAATGCCAACGCAGCGTATGTACGCAACAAGATCCTTAGCCTGCCGTTCAACGGAAACGACCGCAACCGCCAAGGCGGCACCCAAGTCTGGGATCCCAGTACTGGAGCCTTGATCTGGGTCGAAGGCCTCCAGGAGGGCATGGAATGGGGCGATGTGTACGGCTTCCGCATGACCGGCATTATCCGCAATGAGGACGACCTAGCCAACTACAATGTACGCGACGACGCGGCAGGCGAGGTGTACTATGGCGGTGCGGCCGGCCGGCGGGTTGCCAGCCAACAGCTTATCGACGAGCAAGGGCTCACGGGATACCTGCCCACGCAGCTGGGCGATGCCATGTGGGACGATATCAACGGCGATGGCGTCATCAACCAAGATGACCGGGTGAAACTGGGCAATGCGTTGCCAAGATGGACCGGCGGACTTAACACCAGCCTAAGCTATAAAGGCGTATCGCTATTTGCGCGCGTCGATTTTGGGCTAGGCCATATCCAGCGCGACAACATGAACATGTGGTCGCTAGGCTATATGCAGGGGGAGTTCAACGCCTCTACGCTGGTCAACGACACGTGGACGCCCGAAAACCCGAATGCCACCTATCCGAGATACATGTGGGCAGACCAGTTGAACATGAAAAACTTTGACCGGCCAAGCAGCCTTTTCTGGGTCAATTCAAGCTATTTGGCGTTCCGCGAAGTGTCGTTGAGCTACAGTGTGCCCCAAGCGTGGATCAGCAAGGCGCGCATCACTGGACTGACATTGACAGCGACCGGGCAGAACTTGGGCTATATCAGCAACTCGCTGAATGTCTTGCCCGAGCGTACCGGAGCGCAAAACTCGGCTTATACCATCCCGACCATGTTGATATTTGGCGGAAAAATCTCTTTCTAAACAAACA
>CAYUIZ010000204.1:0-4055 GCA_964444885.1 uncultured Sphingobacteriaceae bacterium
TTATTTTTTGTCGTCCTCGTCCTTGACTTCTTCAAACTCGACGTCGGTGACGTCATCTGCCGCTGCGTTGTTGCCTGCGGCGCCTTGCGCATCGTCGGCGGGCTGTCCGGCATCTTGGGAATCTTTATACATTTCCTCTGATGCGGCGTTCCACGCGTTTTGCAGCTCGGCTTGTGCGGCCTCGATGGCGGTGAAGTCTTTGGCAGCGTGTGCTTCTTTCAGTTTCGTCAAGCCATCTTCGATTGGTGCCTTCTTGTCTGCGCCGATCTTGTCGCCATACTCTTTAAGCTGTTTCTCAGTCGAGAAGATCAGCGCGTCGGCGGCGTTGAGCTTGTCGATTTCTTCTTTCGCTTTTTTGTCTGCTTCGGCGTTGGCCTCCGCTTCCTGCTTCATTTTCTGGATTTCCTCGTCGGTCAGCCCGGAAGAAGCCTCGATGCGGATTTTCTGTTCCTTGCCTGTCGCTTTATCCTTGGCGGATACGTGCAGGATGCCGTTGGCGTCGATGTCGAAAGTCACTTCGACCTGCGGTACGCCACGCGGTGCCGGCGGAATGCCGTCTAGATGGAAGCGACCGATGGTCCGGTTTTGGTTGGCCATAGGGCGCTCACCTTGCAGGATATGGATCTCCACGGAAGGCTGGTTGTCAGACGCCGTCGAGAATACTTCCGATTTTTTGCTTGGGATAGTCGTGTTCGCTTCGATCAGTTTTGTCATCACACCACCCATCGTTTCGATACCCAGCGACAGCGGGGTCACGTCCAGTAGCAATACGTCTTTTACTTCACCCGTCAGTACACCACCTTGGATGGCAGCGCCCAGTGCAACCACTTCGTCCGGGTTTACACCTTTAGAAGGCTCCTTGCCGAAGAAATTCTTTACGGCGTCCTGAATGGCCGGAATCCGGGTCGACCCACCTACGAGGATGATCTCGTCGATATCGGAAGTCGAGTAGCCTGCATTTTTCAGTGCGGACCGGCAGGGGTCTATCGTGCGTTTGATGAGCGAGTCAGCAAGTGACTCGAATTTGGCGCGGCTCAACGTGCGCACCAAGTGCTTGGGCCCAGTCTGGTCGGCGGTGATGTATGGCAAGTTTACTTCAGTAGACGAAGCGCTTGACAGTTCGATTTTGGCTTTTTCGGCTGCCTCTTTGAGACGTTGCAACGCCATAGGGTCTTTGCTCAGGTCAAAGCCGTTGTTCTCGTTTTTGAATTCATCGTTCAGCCAGTCGATGATGACTTGGTCAAAGTCGTCACCACCCAAGTGGGTGTCGCCCTCGGTTGCTTTTACTTCGAATACGCCGTCGCCGAGCTCGAGGACCGATACGTCATGCGTACCGCCACCGCAGTCGAACACGACGATTTTCATTTCCTTGTTGGTTTTGTCCAAGCCGTAGGCCAGGGCCGCCGCGGTAGGCTCGTTGATAATCCGCTTCACCGACAAGCCAGCGATTTCGCCAGCTTCTTTCGTTGCTTGGCGTTGCGCGTCGTTAAAATAAGCAGGTACCGTAATGACTGCTTCGGATACTTCCTGCCCTAAGAAATCCTCGGCTGTTTTCTTCATTTTCTGAAGAATCATCGCGGAGATTTCCTGCGGGGTATATTTGCGGTCGTCGATTTCGATACGTGGCGTGTTGTTGTCGCCTTTTACTACGGCGTATGGCATGCGCGACACTTCCTTTGCGGCTTCGTCGAATGATGTGCCCATAAAGCGCTTGATGGAGTATACCGTTTTCTTCGGGTTGGTAATTGCTTGCCGCTTGGCAGGGTCACCTACCTTGCGCTCGCCGTTTTCCACAAATGCTACGATAGAAGGCGTCGTGCGTTTGCCCTCGTTATTCGCAATGACTACCGGTTCGTTACCCTCCATCACGGCAACGCATGAGTTGGTAGTTCCTAAGTCGATTCCAATAATTTTTGACATATCTAATGAGTTTTCTTATACAATAAATATCACTATATGCAGTTTATCAAGGCTTGTGCCAACTTGCTCCTGGGCTTGCCGACGGCTAGAAAACAACCAATAATGCAGTCTGAACCTGTCAGTGCTGACAATGTGTCATTTTGTTCGCAAGGGTTTGTGACGTGAAGGTCAAGCCGTTTGCCAGGAAAAACCGGCTAATGCCGGTACACGCCTGCACTACTTTCTTTACCTTTGCGCGTATGCACATCGAGCAACTCCGCGATTACTGCCTCGGCAAGCCGGCGGTTACTGAAGGTTTTCCCTTCGGGCCGGACACGCTGGTGTTTAAAGTAAAGGGTAAGGTTTTTCTGCTGGCGGGTCTAGACCAGCAGCCTTGTTCGTTTAATGCCAAATGCAACCCCGATTACGCGCTGGAACTGCGTGAGCAATATCCCGGAGCCGTTTCGGGTGCGTATCATATGAATAAAAAGCACTGGAATACCGTGGTCTGCGACGGGCAGCTCACCAACGAGCGGCTCCTGGCCTTGGTTGACCATAGCTATCGCCTAGTCGTGGCGGGCCTCCCCAAGAAAGACCGCGAATCGCTTTAATCCGAAAAAGGAGCCGCTTGTGAATTGGCGCGTGCGCCTCGTTTATCCGTTATACAGCTGTTCGTAGTACTCCCGCGCCATGCGCCCGCTTTCGAAATATCCCATTACATCGGCGAGGCCTTGCTTCACGAGGGCATGCCACTGCTCGGGGCGATGATAATACATGGGCAGCACCTCTTCCTGCAGAATTCGCAGAATTTCGACGCGGTCGTACTCATCTTGCTGGCCACGGTCCATGTGATCGTAGCCGGGGTTGGGCACGACGAAACTGTTGATGCCCGGCTTTTTGAATTCGCAGATCCATCCGTCGTCCGTGCTGAGGTTGACGCTGCCGTTCATGGCGGCGGTCATGCCGCTTGTGCCACTGGCTTCCCGTGGCACGCGCGGGGTATTGAGCCAGATGTCCGATCCTTGCTTGAGCCGGCGGCTGAATGACAGTTCGTAGTCGATGCATACGGCCACGTTGGGAAATTGCTTGCTCAGGTGCACGAGGTGGTTGAACGTATCGATGGCGCCTTGGTCTTTGGGGTAAGGTTTACCTGCCCAAATCACCTGAATCGGCAGATCGGTATTGGCCAGCAATGCGCGGAAGGCCTCAAAATCGCGCGTGATTAATTCCGGGCGCTTGTATTCGGCAAAACGGCGGGCCCAGACTACGGTCAGCACTTCGGGTTTGAAGATCTTGCCTGTCTGGTCGGCTACCAGCTTGAATGTTTTGGCTTTGAGTTCGTGTTTTCGCTCGGTGACTGCTTCGGTGCTTCCGTTCTCGATCAGTGCCAGTAGCTTCTTGTCGCCCCAGTAATTAAAGTTCTGGGAATTGGTGATTGCTTTGATCTCGGTGATGCCGGGGTGGTGGCTCCACATGTCGCGGCTGACCTGCCCGTGCAGCTGGGAAACGCCATTGGCCACGCGCGCTACGCGGAGTACCGCCAAGGAGTGGTTGAATGTATTGTCGTGGATGCCGGTAATGGCCCGTACGGTGTCTAACGGCAGGCCGTCGAAGAAGCTCATCTTTTCGCAAAGGTGGATGTCATGCTTTTCGTTGCCCGCCTCCTCGGGCGTGTGGGTCGTGAACACCAACCGCTTGCGCACCTCATCGAGGTTATGGTGAAACTTGTTGTAGAGGTAGAATATGCTGCTGGAGGCATGCGCCTCGTTGAGGTGGTATACGTCGGGATTAAAATTGAGTAGGTCGATCAGCTTGGCGCCACCGATTCCAAGCAGGATACACTGGGCCAGCTTGGTGGATACGTTGTCGTCGTATAGGCGGTGGGTAATGGTTTGCGAGATATGGTCGTTTTCAGGCAAATCCGTGCTGAGCAGGAAAATAGGCGCGGTCTGGAACACGTCCGGGCTGAGGTACCAGGCTTTGACCCAAACCGGCGTGCCGTGGATGGTGACTTGGAAACGGATGCCGGTGTCTTGAAGGAAGTTGTATGTTTTCTCCGTCCATTGGGCTTTCAGGGTTTGGTCCTCGTTGCGCGACTGGTCGTAGTATCCGTATTTCCAGAGTATCCCGATGCCGATCAGGTTTTGCTTGAGTTC
>CAYUIZ010000205.1:0-3952 GCA_964444885.1 uncultured Sphingobacteriaceae bacterium
CCGGATTATGGGAAAACTTTTTTTAGTTTTGCAAGCCATGAGCGAACGAATTATAATCCTTGGATCCAACGGCCAAATCGGAACGGAACTCGCTATTGCGCTGCGTAGCAAATACGGGAATGATGCCGTCATCACCTCAGACATCCGCGAACCGGTGCACAACCACCAAGAAAAGCTGTTTGAGATTGTCGACGTAATGAAACGCAAGCACGTCAGCAAGATGTTTGCCAAGCACCGGCCCACGCAGGTCTTCCTGCTCGCCGCTATGCTATCCGCGACCGGGGAAAAATACCCGAGGCAAGCGTGGAACCTCAATATGGAGGGCCTGCTCAACGTGATGGACGCGGCCCTCGAACACAGCGTGAAAAAAATATTCTGGCCCAGCTCCATCGCGGTCTTCGGCCCAAATTCACCCAAAACGGACACGCCCCAATACACCGTAATGGACCCTAATACCGTTTACGGGATTAGCAAGCTGGCGGGAGAGCGCTTATGCGAATATTATAATCAGCGGTATGGCTTGGATATTCGGAGCATCCGCTATCCGGGCATCATCAGCTGGAAAGCGGCTCCCGGCGGCGGCACGACAGACTATGCCATCCATATTTTCCATGAAGCCCTGCGCAACGGCCACTACGAGAGCTTCCTCGCCGCAGAGACCATGCTCCCGATGCTATACATGGAGGATGCCATCCGGGGCACGCTCCAACTCATGGACGCCCCGGCTGAGTCGCTTACCATCAAATCCAGCTATAACTTGACGGGCGTGAGCTTTACACCCGAAGTGCTGGCTGCGGAAATCGCCAAACAGGTGCCTGGATTCCGTATTTCCTATGCCAGCCATGATCCCCGGCAGGCGATTGCGGACTCGTGGCCCAAGAGCATTGACGACTCCTTTGCCCGCAACGATTGGGGATGGCAGCCGAAGCACGACTTAGCCAGCATTACCCGCGACATGATCAGCAACCTAAAGAAAAAATAACGCAATACATTCCACCATGGGAAGAGCATTCGAATTCAGAAAAGAGCGAAAATTTAAGCGCTGGGCAAAAATGGCGGTCCAGTTTACGCGATTGGGCAAGGAAATTGCAATCTCCGTCAAGGAAGGCGGCCCGAACCCCGAAGCCAACAGCCGCCTGCGCACGGCCATCCAAAACGCCAAAGCGGTCAACATGCCCAAAGATCGCATCGAAGCAGCGATCAAGCGTGCTTCGGACAAGGATGCCAAGGGCTACGAAGAGCACGTGTACGAAGGTTATGGTCCGCACGGCGTGCCCGTACTGATCGAAACCGCCACGGACAACACCAATCGCACGGTGGCCAATATCCGGAGCTACTTCAGCAAATCCGGGGGAACATTAGGCAAAACCGGATCGCTCGACTTCATTTTCCAACGAAAATCCGTATTCCGTTTCGCCGTGGCCGAGGAAGTCGACATCGAGGAGCTGGAACTGGAACTAATCGACGGCGGTCTGGACGAACTGTATGTGGAAGCCGACGAAGAAGGGAACGACATCATCGTTGCCCAAACGTCCTTTGAGGATTTTGGCAACATGCAACGCCTGCTGGAAGAAAAGGGTATCGAGGTAAAAAGTGCCAACCTCGAGCGTATTGCCCTTTCGCACACCGAGGTATCGGAAACCGATGCCGCCGATGTCCTGAAGCTGATCGACAAAATCGAAGAGGACGACGACGTCCAGGCAGTTTACCACAACATGGCGTAGGTTCTAGGACCTCGCTTCATAAGATTTTATGCGATGCTGACCTTTGAAGAGTTTTTTACAAAAAAACGGATCGATTTGGATCGGCTGAAACAGGCCCGGCCCGAACTGTTCGACGAATTCAGCACGCATTACCTCCAGATGGGCGAAAAAAGTTTCGACCACACCAAAAAATACTGGTTCAACCGCTTGCGCAAGGATTTTCCGCTCAGCGAGGATGAGGTCGCACGCCTAACGAAACCCGCCAAGCCCACCCCGGCAGGTACGCCCCCCATGCCGAGCCAGTCCGCCTCAAAACCGGCGGGTTTCACGCCGCGGTTCAAAGCCCAGCCGGTTGTCCCAAAACCAGACACACCCGGCACCGAAAAGCCCGTTGCCAAAGCGCCTACGGGGTTCAAACCTCGCTTCAAGGCGGGTACGACGCCGGCGACTCAGTCTACCGACGAGCCAAACACCAGGCCAAGCGAGGCTACCCCGCCGGCAACAGACCCTCCGACCGTTGACACCCCGGCCAAACCGTTGGGATTCAAGCCGCGATTCAAAGCAGGTGTAACGCCCGTGGCCAAACCCAACGAGCAGACTCCTAAACCGTCCTCAGAGGCGGCGAGCACGGGTGCCGACGACACGCCGAAGCCGCTGGGCTTCAAACCGCGATTTAAGCCCAGCACCACGCCACCACCGAAACCTAACCCAGACGACGAAAAAAACACGGACGCTTAACCGCCGTGCGCTCAGACGATTTTTATGCCGGAGTATTGCCAAATACGCCGCTTTTTAGCTATGTTTGCCCACTTATGAGCAAGCAGAACGACGATTACTTCAAAAGCGTGATTTCGCACGCCAAGGAATACGGATTCGTGTTCCCATCGAGTGAGATATATGACGGATTGAGCGCCGTGTACGACTACGGGCAGCTTGGTGCCGAGTTGAAAAACAACTTGAAGCAATATTGGTGGAAATCGATGGTGCAACTGCACGAAAATATCGTGGGCATCGATGCCGCCATCTTTATGCACCCCACCACGTGGAAAGCGTCCGGACACGTTGACGGCTTCAATGACCCGATGGTCGACAACAAGGACTCCAAAAAACGTTATCGCGCCGACCAACTGCTGGAAGACAAAATCGCACGCTACGAGCAAGACGGCAAGACCGACAAGGCTGCCGCATTGCAGACCGCCTTGGATACTGCCATGAGCGACAACGATCTGCTCCGGCTCAAAGCCCTTATCGAAGAGCACAACATCGTATGCCCCGTATCGGGCACCAGAAACTGGACGGATGTGCGCCAGTTTAACCTGATGTTTTCTACGCAGATGGGCGCCATGGCCGAGGAAGCCGAGCAGGTGTACCTCCGTCCGGAGACCGCCCAAGGCATCTTCGTCAACTTCCTCAACGTACAGAAAAGCGGCCGCATGAAGATCCCTTTCGGTATCGCCCAAATTGGAAAAGCATTCCGAAACGAGGTGATTGCCCGACAGTTCATCATGCGTATGCGCGAGTTCGAACAAATGGAAATGCAATTCTTCGTCCGCCCCGGCACGGAGCTCGAGTGGTACGAAAAATGGAAGCAAACCCGCCTGAAATGGCATTTGTCGCTCGGCGGCGATGCAGCTAAATACCGGTTCCACGATCACGTCAACCTAGCGCACTATGCCAATGCAGCGGTGGATGTGGAGTATGATTTCCCCTTCGGCTTTAAGGAGGTAGAAGGCATTCACTCCCGCACAGACTTCGACCTGGCGCAGCACCAGAAGTTCTCGGGCAAGAAGATGCAGTATTTTGACCCGGAAATCAGCCAAAACTACATCCCTTACGTGATTGAAACATCGATCGGGCTCGACCGCCTTTTCCTGACCGTCCTGTGCAACTCCTTTGAGGAGCAGGACCTGAGCACCGGAGAGAAGAAAGATTCCCGTTCGGTGATGCGCCTGCATCCGGCACTGGCCCCTGTCAAGGCAGCGGTGTTGCCGCTGACGAAGAAAGACGGACTGCCCGACAAAGCGCGTGAAATCCTGGACCGACTGAAATTTGACTACAACGTACAATACGACGAGAAAGACTCGATCGGCAAGCGCTACCGCCGCCAGGATGCCATAGGCACACCGTTCTGCATCACGGTAGACTACCAATCGCTCGAAGATGATACCGTCACCTTGCGCCACCGCGACAGCATGGAGCAGGAACGCGTTGCCATCGCCGACATCGAGCGCATCGTCAGCGATTTAGTA
>CAYUIZ010000206.1:0-3942 GCA_964444885.1 uncultured Sphingobacteriaceae bacterium
CGCCAAAACGTTCAAAACCTATTGCCCCAACCAACAAAAATAGCTAGTTTTGCGTCCTATGAGCACATCGAACATCCTATCAGACAGGATCGACAACCTGTCCGAATCGGCCACCCTAAAAATGACCAAATTAGGCCGTGAACTAGCCGCAAAAGGCGTTAACGTAATTAGCCTCAGCGTAGGCGAACCCGACTTCAACACCCCCGACCACGTCAAGGAAGCCGCTAAGCAGGCTTTGGACGAAAACTATACCCGCTATTCACCCGTACCGGGTTATCCGGAACTGCGGAAGGCGATTTCCAACAAGCTTAAATCCGAAAATGGACTCGATTACGACCCTTCGCAAATCGTGGTCTCCACAGGCGCGAAGCAATCCCTTTCCAACGCGATACTGACGCTGATTAATCCCGGGGATGAGGTCATCATTCCGACGCCCTATTGGGTTTCTTATTCGGAAATGGTCGTGCTGGCCGAAGGCAAGTCGGTTTTTATCGACGCAACGATTGAAAGCGATTTCAAAATTACGCCCGAAGAATTGGAAGCGGCGATTACGCCCAAGACCAAGCTGTTCATGTTTTCTTCGCCTTGCAACCCCACCGGCACGGTATACAGCAAGGAAGAATTGGCCGGACTGGCTAAAGTTTTTGAGAAATACCCCAATATCTATATTATTTCCGACGAGATATACGAGCATATCAATTTCATCGGCAAGCACGAGTCTATTGCCCAATTTGAACGTATCAAAGACCGGGTGATCGTAATCAATGGCTTTTCCAAAGCTTTCGCCATGACTGGCTGGCGACTCGGTTACCTGGCGGCCAGCAAGGAAATCGCCGCGGCGAACGACAAGCTGCAAGGGCAGACGACTTCGGGTACCTGCTCCATCGCTCAACGTGCGGGCATTGCGGCCTACGAGCACGGTTTGGATAGCGTGCTGGCGATGAAAGAGGCCTTCGCCCGCCGCCGTGAGCTGGTTTACAACCTGTTGAAGGAGATTCCAGGCGTCAAAACCAACCTACCCGAAGGCGCGTTTTATTTCTTTCCGGACATCAGTTCGTTTTTTGGTAAGAAAGACGCGGCCGGAAATGTCATTAAGGATTCAGCCGACCTGGCCCTGTATCTGCTCAATGAAGGGCACGTAGCGACCGTAGGCGGCGATTCGTTTGGCAACAACAACTACGTTCGGTTATCCTACGCCGCATCCGACGATAATCTGCGAGAAGCCTTGCGGCGCATTAAGGAAGCGCTCGCTAAACTTTCCTAAACGAAACCAGACCTCCAAGTGCCTTAAAAAACCTTGGAGGTTTTTTTATTCCATTTGCCTTTGGGCGAAAGGAGAAAGCGCATTTGCTATTGCCCCATTCCCAAACCAATTCAGGATATCCTCTACACCCTGCATCTCAAGTCTCACATCTCAAGTCTCCCCTTGGGTTACCTTTATAGCTCATTCCGAATAAACCGGGAAATAACCTTTCCATTTGACGCATTTATGGAATAATTACCGTACTTGCATCCTCCAGGAAAAAATTGACAGACAATGAACCGATTTAACTTTTTCGCCGTCGTTCTCCTCGCGATCGCCGGATGCGGCAACCCTTCGACCCACACGGCGGAGTATGCGGGACTGGATAATCTGGGTGCCAAAATGGCGAACGGCCCCATGGAAACGGACGTTGCGTTCGCAGCGTCCGATGACCGCATGCCTACGGATCCGGAGCCTGCCCAGCAACGACGCGTAATCAAAGAGGGTTACCTCACGTTTGAGACCGAATCGCTGGCCGACACCCGGCAACGCGTCGACTCGGTGTTACGGCAGTTTGGCGGGCACATTGATTCGGAACGCGAATACAGTACCTCCGGCCGGGTCAGCCATACATTGACCGTGCGCGTGCCTTTCGAGCGATTTGACCAATTTGTCGATGAACTCGGCAAGGATATCGGGGCTTTCGAAGACAAATCGATCACCAGCCGCGACGTAACCGCCGAATACATCGACGTGGTCGCCCGCACCAAAACCAAAAAAGAGCTGGAGCAACGTTATCTGGCCCTGCTTAAGCAAGCTAATTCGGTAAAGGAAATACTGGATATCGAAACGGCCCTGGGAAACATACGTGCGGAAATCGAGTCGATGGAGGGACAGATCCGCTATTTGACTGACCAAACGGACTACTCGACGCTGCAGATTTCCTACTACACAACCGTGTCCGAGAAACTGGCCTTTGGCAACAAATTCAGTCGCGGATTCGTCAATGGCTGGAACAACCTAATTTGGTTTTTTGTGGGATTGGTCAATGTTTGGCCATTTGTCGTCCTCTTTCCCATTGCCATCGTCATCATCGCTCGGTGGGCACGCAGACGCCGGGAAAAACGCAGGGCAGCCAACCCCTAAGCCTCGTGCAGGATCACGTCATCGACGGCGATCACATGTTCGGGATGGCGCGTGGCATAGGCCATAAGCAACCGAAGCATATAATCGTTTCCGGCGTACGGTTTGAGCAATGTTTTGACGTCCGCCAGCCGGCTGAGGTCCATATCCTTGCCGATGTAACCCATGCCGTAAAAGCGTCCTTTCTCAACCCACAGACAACTTTGCTCCTCGGGTTTCCGTCCGGCATCGATGATTGCAAAGGAGGGCATGTGGCTGGTCAGTCCTTCCAACGCCTGCTTTACCCGCACGTTGTACGCCGCGGGTGTTATTGCTCCTTGGCAGGCGCCGTCGCACTGGTAGCCGGCGAGCGGTGCACAGCTCGGCAAGCCCTGTTGCAGCAAACACAACTTGGGGCATAAGCCGTACTCGACCACCAGTCGATGCAACACGTTGATTCCCTCGATCTGCCTGTCGAACGGGTAGCACGCTGGCTGGTTTTTTCGTCGCTTGTCTATCGCCAGTCGGAGATAGCCCTGCTGGTCTTCATAGCTATACAGCGCATAAGCCATCTCAAACCGTTTCATCGCTCGGTTATGAAGTGGCCAAAGCCGCTTTATTTCCGCCGCTTCCAGCAACAGCGCCATCAATTCGGTGCCGCACCGTTCGAAGGTCACGGCATGGATACTTCGCAGGAAATGTTGGCGCTGCGGTCTGGGGTTGTTGCCCGTGAAGTGCGCCGTAACACGCTTGCGCAGATCTTTCGCCTTGCCCACGTAGATCACTTTTCCTTTTGGGTCATGGAAATAATAAACACCGGCCGTGCGTGGCAGCGCTTCGATGTCTTCCTTGGGCAGATGCGGGGGTAGTGTTTGCTCGCCTTTCGTCCGTTTGAGCATCGCTTGAAGCGCGTCCGCACCCGCTGGTAATGCCAAAATGCGCGAGAACAACACGGTTGTTGCTTCCACATCGCCACCGGCACGGTGTTGGTTGCGCAAGGGAATGGAAAGGGAGCGGCACAATTTACCCAAGCTATAAGATGGCAGGCCTGGCCAGCACTTACGTCCCAAGCGTACGGTGCATAAGCGGGGTAAATCAATGCTATAACCCGCCTCGCCGAGGTGATGCTTGAGGAAAGAGTAATCGAAATTTACGTTGTGGGCAACGAATACGCGTCCGGTTAGCAACGCATGTACCCGTGCCGCTATGTCGGCAAACGTCGGGCTGTCCGCCACCATTTGGTTGTCAATGCCGGTGAGTGCGGTAATGTACAGGGGAATGTCTCGCAGGGGGTTAACCAACGTTTCATAGGTTTGGACGACGGCCGTGCCATCGTGAATATGAATGGCGACCTCCGTAATGCCGCTTCCCGCCGCAAACCCGCCCGTAGTTTCGATATCAACAATAGCATACTCCATCTGTCCGACAAAAATATACTAATATAATTAGCTAGCCAAATATAGGATGAAATTCACACCGGATCCCATATTGGCTCACAGGAACCTCTGCGACCCTGCCTACCAGGTCACCCCGGAGCTAGAAGCAGAAGATTGGCAGGTGCTTGCGATAAAACAGAT
>CAYUIZ010000207.1:0-3870 GCA_964444885.1 uncultured Sphingobacteriaceae bacterium
GTACGCCCTTGGGGATATAGACAAACGAGCCATCGGAGAACACCGCCGAGTTCAGCGCGGCATACACGTTGTCCGTCTGTGGCACCACCGTGCCCAAATATTGCCTGACGAGGTCTGGATGTTCCCTTACGGCTTCGCCGAAGGAGCAGAAAATAACGCCTTTCTCCCGCAATTTCTCCTGAAACGTGGTTTTGACGGAAACACTGTCAAACACCGCGTCTACGGCCACTACGCCTGCAAGCACTTTTTGCTCGTCGAGCGGAATACCGAGCTTGGCAAACGTGGATAACAATTCGGGATCTACCTCGTCTAGGCTATTCAGCTGCGGTTTGGCCTTGGGCGCGGCGTAATATGAGATCGACTGGAAATCGATGTTGGGGTTGTCGAAGTTTTGCCACGTGGGCATATCCATTTGTAAAAAGTGCTTCAAGGCCTTGAGGCGCCATTCCAGCAACCACTCGGGCTCTTCCTTTTTGGCAGAAATCATGCGTACGGTATCCTCGTTGAGGCCTACCGGAGCGATATCCATTTCGATATCGGTCGAAAAACCGTACTTATATTCCTCGAGCGCAAGCTCGTTCAATAATTCGTCGTCTTTGGTACTCATAGTCGTGTTCTCTCCTTTATCTGCTCTCTTCGGTCAAAAAATTCACCGTTTCAGCCTGCAAAGCTACGGTTTTTAGTGCAAAAAACCTCGTTTTCAGGGGGCTCTTTCACCGTTAAGCCAGCGTAAGCGCGTCTGTCGGCCGTGTGCGTGTCGCAGGAGCCACATTTTGACATTAGGGTGATTATGCCTGCGATTCCATCTGTCAGTGATAGAAGCGCATAACGGCGTAAATTTTAATTTCGGACATCGGGAAAAGCCAAAATAAAAATGTATTATTGCCAAATATAATTTGGTATAACCTGAGTTTTTGTCCCCAAATTTGAACACCATGCCCTTCCAGCCTGATCGCACGGATTTTAAGATTTTGAAGTTGCTGCAAGAGAACGGCCGGATTACGAATTTGCAGCTCGCTTCCAACATTGGGCTCTCGCCCGCGCCCACGCTCGAGCGCGTGCGCAAGCTCGAAAAATCGGGCTATATCAAAAGCTACCACGCGTTTGTCGACGAGGAAAAACTGGGTTTGGGCATTAAGTCATTCATTCAGATCTCCTTGGATTTTCATACCCAAAACGCGATTCCGGATTTTGTGGAGGCGGTAAAGCACATCAAGGAAGTGACGGAATGCCATCACGTAACGGGGCAGTGCGACTTCATTCTGAAAGTATACGTCAAGGACATCAAAGCGTACGAGGGGCTGATTATGGAAAAGATCAGCAAAATCCCGTTTGTCAAGACCTTCCAGACCATGATGATTATGTCGACCAGCAAAAAGGAGCCAATCGTGCCTATGGAATACTAGGCGTGCTTGCCGTGCGGGAGCGCTGAACTGCGGGAGGGCAATTTAGAACGAACGATGTTAAAAAAAGACCACCATCAAGCCTATAACGACCTCGTGATCATCGTCGCATGGCCCGATGCCACCATGAGGGGCGACGAGCGCTGGATGATGTTTTTTAAGAAGCTTGGCCTGGTCAAAAACCTCAATTTCAAAGTCGGCCATACCGCGGTGATCCTGGTGGATTCGCAAACCAAAGACCTGCTGTATTATGACTTCGGGCGCTATATTTCGCCACGTGGGCACGGCCGTGCCCGGTCGGTAGAATCGGATCCGCGTCTCCGGCTGGACACCAAAGCCGAGATCGACGCAGGCAACAAAATCCGCAATCTGAAGGAGATTATCGTGGAACTCGATTCCCTTCGGGAAGTGACCCAGGGTGTCGGGCGTATTTTTTTCTCGGTGGCGGAGGGGGTGTCGATCCAGTTGGCCCGGCAGTATGCAGACGGCTTGGTCAGGGCCGGCTCCTCGCCATACGGTGCGGTAGCCCGAGGCAACAACAATTGCTCGCGATTTATCACGCGCCTGCTTATCAAGGCCTCCCAAAAATACCACTTCTTCCACAGTATACGCTACCCGGAAACAATCAAGGCCAGCCCGATGAGCAACGTGGTCAACGTGCGTGCGGATCGGCGGATTTACTCCTACGAGGAGGGTGAGGGCATGCGTTTCCTGCGGATGAACCGATTCGCGTCGTTTTGGTTTTTGCTCCGCCAGCTGAAGGATAACGTGTCAAGCCGGTTGGCCGCCTTGTTGCCGGATGATGAAATCATTGGCGCCATGGAGGCGGGGGCGCGGCCAGGCCAGTTGCCCGAGACGGCGCAATGGCTAGGCGGTGTGGGCGAAGGGGCATGGTATACGCTGGAGGCCTACGATCATCACGGCCATTTTCTAGTCTCCCGGTTTACCGGACAAGGCGAGCAGGAATATAGCCAAGTGTTCTACACCCAAGAGCCGTTCGACGCGCAAAGACCGTTTCAGATTGCGTACGATAGCCACTTGCTGTTTACAACGGTGCAGCAGGAAGGGCGCCGTATCCGGCTGCATGCCATTCCAGGCGCCGGGGCCGCCATGGCCAGTGGCTTGGGGCTATCCAAAAAAACCGGCTAGCGTCAGAGCTGCCAGTTGATTGGTTCGCGCCCTTGCTGGGCCAGGTATTGGTTGGCCGCTGAAAAATGCTTGCACCCATAGAAGCCATTATACGCGGAGAGCGGCGAAGGGTGAGCAGCCGTCAGGATCAGGTGTTTATTGCCGTCGATCAGTGCAGCTTTCTGCTTCGCAAACCTTCCCCAAAGCATAAAAACAATGCCCGATCGCTGGGCCGACAGCGCAGCGATGGCTTGGTTCGTAAAGGTCTCCCAGCCTTTGCCTTGGTGGGAAGCCGGGGTATGCGCCCGCACCGTAAGCGTGGCATTGAGCAGCAAGACCCCTTGGTCAGCCCAGGCCGACAGGTCTCCGTGCGACGGTATCGCAAAACCCGGGATATCGGCAGCGAGTTCTTTGTACATATTGCGCAGCGAGGGCGGAATTGCGATGCCCCGTGGCACGGAAAACGACAGTCCGTGTGCTTGCCCCACGTTGTGGTACGGGTCTTGGCCCAGTATCACGACCTTGGTCTGGTCGAAGGGGGTGTGTTCGAACGCATTAAAGATGAGCTGGTTCGGCGGAAATACCGTGCTCGTTTGTTGCTCGGACAGCAGGAAGCGACGAAGCTCGTGCATGTACGGCTTCTCAAACTCGGCGGCCAAAACCGCTTTCCAGGAAGGCTCCAGTGGGATAGTCATCGGGTGGCTAAAATACGCATTTTGTAAAAATCTACTGGGCTGGTTGCGTAAGCAAGCAAATAAACGGATATTTGCACGTATTGTTATATTTTTACTACTATGTCAAATCTGGTTAGGATTATTATCGTGTCGCTCATCCTGGTGGGGACAGTCGCGTTGTTTTATTTTGGCGAGTGGGGCTGGGGGATCTTGGGGATTTTTGTGACTATCCTAGCCGCCGTGACCATCTTTTTTAATGAGAACATGCTCATCGCGCAGTACTACCTGCGCAAAGAAAATATGGCGAAAGCCGGCGTATGGCTGGGACGCGTCACCAACTATGAGAAGCAGTTGATCCGTGCGCAGCATGGTTACTACCACCTGCTGATTGGGATGATTGAATCGCAAAAGGCGCCGTTGCAAGCCGAAAAATATTTCAAGCGGGCACTTTCCCTCGGGCTGCACATGAGCCACAACGTAGCCATGGCCAAGCTCAGCCTAGCGGGCATCATGATGGCCAAGCGCAACAAGCGCGAAGCAACCAAGTATCTGCAAGAAGCGAAGCGCGCCGACAAAAACAAACTGCTGGCCGACCAAATCAAGATGATGAAAGACCAGATGGGCTTAATGGATCGGCAGCAAATCCGCTATCGCTAGAGAAAAGG
>CAYUIZ010000208.1:0-3751 GCA_964444885.1 uncultured Sphingobacteriaceae bacterium
ATTTTACGATTCCGACACCGATGATACGATCTGCTTCCCATCAACATCCTCCTCTTCACGCATGACGTCCCGATACCACTTCAGCCCGATGAGGGTTAACAGGGTAAGAAAACCGAGCAGGAAGCCGCCAATCACAATCCCTTTCGCTTTGCCGAGGCGGTCCACCGGAAGGGGGTACACCGGTGTGTCCACCAGTTGGATGAGGGGCTGTTCCTGCAATTGTGCCATGCGGGCCATCTCCAAGTTTTGGACTAGCTGGGAAAGAATAACCTTGTTGGTCTCTGCTGAAAACTGCGCTTCTTGGGAGGGCCCAATGCGCTGGGTCTGCCGCGTGGGGTTGAGGTGCGGCGTGGCATCCGAAATACGCGCCGCCGAATAAATGGCACCGCTCATTACCTCCCGCACCGAATCCACTTTGGCCTCTAAAATGGCGATGTTATCCGTGGATTTCTTGGTCTTGGTTTGCACATAGAAATCATTAACCCGTCGCACAAGATTCTCGTTAAACGATTTCGAGAATGTTTCATCCGGTGAGGTCACCTCTACCTGGATGATGGATAGGTTTTTATCGGGCTTGCTAACATTCAGCAGATTACTTCGAACGGAATTAACGATATCGGTAATCACACTGTCCCGAACCCGCAAGGTTTCCGCGTTAAACTGTGTCGGGTCCTGTCGGAAGTCTAAAGAAGCGAGAGGGGGATTATCTACCCAGGCTTCGTCTAGCTTGTTATAGGTCACGTAACGCTCGATGAGCAGCTCCTCGGTTTCGGAATCGATGGTTGACAGCAAGGTTTGCTCGAGCATGCTGCGGGACTTGTACAGTTCGAGAATATTGTCGCCCTGGAATAGTCCGCCCCCGCTGCCACCCAAATTAATGCCTACCATGGCCGCCATGCCCGCATATTGGGACATACGCCCTTGGCCCTCGCCACCTTCCAGTACAAAGGTGGTGGTGGCTTTATAAACCGGTGTTTTAGCGAAGGCGTACCATAGGCCCAAAGCCCCACCAATAACGCCCGCCAGCAATAAAATGAGCCATTTGGACCAAAGATAACGTACCCACCCTTGCAGGGAAACAATCAGTTCTTTGACGGAAACCTCGTCCTCGTCGATTCGGTATGTTGGTTCTGTTGCCATGTCCTTACCTCGAACGTAATAAACTCACTACTACGGCTGCCATAGAGGTAACCACGCTCGCCATACTCACCCAGGCTTGTACACTCAGGGGCTCGCGCTCGGGCTTGGCGGGCACGACAATCTCACTACCGGGATGGATGGGAGGGGTAGTTAGGCCCGAGCCTTGAACCGCCCCGTTAGCGTGCTGTACAAAGGTCTTGCGCTTATGGGCATTGGCTGTATAGCCTCCGGCTTGGTTAATATAATAACTTAGCGGTTTTCCTTTTTGGTACACCACCCGGTTGGGGTTGAGCACTTGTCCGCGCACCATGACCGTCCGCAGTTGCCGGGGAACCATAATCACGTCCTGGTCCTCCAACGGGATGTCGTAGCGTTTGGCGCCGTCCAACACCCGATCGAGCCGGATCCCTACGTAATTGCTGAAATACAAATCGGTGTTAGCATTATCCTCTGCGATATTTTCCAGTGCTTGTTCCTGCACGGCTTCTTGCTCGGCTTCCAATTGCGCCAGATCGCGCCGTGCCTGCCTGGAAAGGGCACTGTGGCCGGCAGCTACTTTGGAGTCGGATGCCCTGCGCTGCAGGGAGGCGCCCCGCAGGTACGCGAATTCGGTCACGCCGCCGGCGCGGCGGATCAGGTCGGAGATACTCTCGTCTTTTTCCAACAGGGCATATTCACCGGGGAATTGCACTTCTCCTTCAATGCGCACCATACGCTGCACCTGGTAACCTGTGCTGGTATGTACGCTGACAATGTCAAAGGGTTGCAGTACAAAATCCGACTGCAGGGCCTCTTCGCGGCTGCTGAAACGCACGTGCGCCACTTCGGCCAGTATGGAGTCGCGCTGGTTGACATTGCGCCGGATGCGGCGGGCGATATCCACCTGCTCGATGTTGGCTGCTTCGGCAAAGCCCCCGCTCATTTGGATGAGGCTTCCCAGGGTCATTTCCTCCACATAGGGGAACTGACCGGGTCGGCGCACCTGTCCCCGGACGGATACGGTATATTCATCGCGGAGGTCAAATATCGAGGAAATGATGATCCGGTCTTCGCGTTGCAGGAGCTCGTCTTCTTGTCCCTCGCCCGCCATCAGCCGATCGAGGTTGACGGTAATGAGTTGTTGGGTGTTATCCGGGTTGAGGCGGTTGATGTAGGCACGCGCCATAAAGGCGTCTTCCTTGAGCCCGTCGGCTTGGTCGATGAGCTGGCGGAGGGTCATCCCTTCCTGTAGTGCATATTGCCCGGGCCGGAATACGGCCCCTTCGATTTCTACCCGGTTGCTATAACGGTCGAGAATTTCCTCCACGATGTATTGGTCGCCGTTGCGCGGTGTATAGCGGTCAAAATCACTGGCGGGGATATCCGCCACGCTGCGCTCCCGGTCGGTAAGCTGCAACACCTTGACGTGGGCCGTATAGGCCTCCGGCGCGAAATCACCAGCGAAGGCCAGCACGTCGGCCAGGGTTTCGCCTTCTTTGGGTTCAAAGGTGCCGGGGTTATTCACCAGACCTTCTACGCTGACATGGCGCCCGAAGACGGGGATATGGATGACGTCGCCCTCTTCGAGCCGTACGTTATCCGTTTGCACGCCCTTGGTAAGGAAATCGTAGGTGTCGACCGTATGGATGACTTGGTTGTTGCGGATGACTTGGATGGCCCGGTAGGTACCTTTGGCCGAGGGGCCGCCCGCTGCGTACAGCGCGTGGAAGACATTGGCCAGCGAAGGCAGGGTGTAGGTGCCGGGGCGGGTCACGAAGCCGGTTAGTGTTACCTTGATGCTGCGGATATTGCCCAGGGTGAGGGACATCCGGGTACGGCCTGAGCGTAGCTGCGGATAGGTGCCTTCGAGTTGCTTCCGGATTTTGTCGGTGGCGTCCTGGATGGTGAGGCCGGCCACCGATACCATCCCTACGTAGTCGATATTGACCTGTCCTTCGGGCGATACGGGAAGGCGGTGGCTCACTTGGTTGTCGCCGGTGAGGTCCAGGATCAACTGGTCGCCCGCGCCGACAATGTAATTTTGCGGGGTAGGGAGGTTGAGGTTGGGGGCAAACTGAATGTTGCTGTTGCGAAACAGGTTGGACCCAAAGATGCGGGAGCTATTAGGCGTCGTTTCCTGCGCCTGTTCTGCACTGTCAAACAGTTCCACGCCGTCGTCGATGCGCCGTCCCGTTTCCTCGGTGGGGGCAATCAGGTCCGTGGCCTTGTTGCCACTCAATACATTTTGGCGTACTTCCGCCATCCGGCTCCGCAGTTTGGCCTGTTCGGAAGCATTCATGCCGCGCTGTTCGAGGCTTTGTAGTAATTGGGCGTCATTCATGCCGCGCTTGTCGGCTTCGCTAATCAGCCGGACGATTTGCGCGTCCGATAGCTGGTCCACTTTGACGTTGGTATAGTCTTGGCCTTGGGCTAGGGCTGCTATGCTTAAGCATAGGCCCATAATAATCATGATGCATTGCTTCATCAACCGATTCACGTTAATCAATGTAAATGATATGTGTTTGCAAGGAGCAAAGGTACATATTACCGTTATTTATTTGTTCCTTTTATGGAAATTGCTGCCATTGCCCGGATTGCAAGCGAAAATTGAGCCAAATTTATGCGGATAGGG
>CAYUIZ010000209.1:0-3670 GCA_964444885.1 uncultured Sphingobacteriaceae bacterium
GGAGCAGGAACGCGTTGCCATCGCCGACATCGAGCGCATCGTCAGCGATTTAGTAAGCTGGAAAAACCTGTTTGCCAAGCTCTAAGCATGGCAACTGCCGATAAAACTGAATCCCGCATAAGGCGCCTTATGCGGGATTTTTGTTGGTATAAACGCGGCAGCGTGCAAAAAATATCCCCTTTCACATTTCCTAAAATCAGCCTACCTTAGCTCCATGAACCGAGTTGCAGTTTTTTGTGCGTCCAGCCAAGGGTTTGATCCTGATTTCTTCCGTGCGGCGGAAGACGTGGGCCGGGCATTGGCCGACCGCGGCATTGGCTTGGTATATGGCGGCGCTAAAATCGGACTGATGGGCGCTGTCGCCAATGCGGTACTGCAACACGGCGGGGAGGCAATCGGTGTATTGCCGCATTTCTTGGGTGCCAAGGAAATTGTCCACGACCAGCTCACTGAACTGATTATGGTCGATACCATGCACGAGCGCAAAACCCAGATGAATCAGTTGTGCGATGGCGTCATCGCGCTCCCGGGGGGGTTCGGCACACTCGAAGAGCTCTTCGAGATGCTCACCTGGGGCCAGCTGGGCTTGCATCGAAAGCCAGTGGCCCTACTTAACGTCAACGGTTTTTACGACCCCCTCGTAACTTTTATCAACACCATGGTCGATACCGGATTGCTCAAGCCCGTCAACCGGGATATGCTCCTGGTTGACGACAACATCGGCATCCTCCTGACCCGGATGGAACAATACGACCCGCCCCTTACCCCAAAATGGATTCGCGAGGGCGAACAATAACCGCATGCAATCTTCTTACACTATCGCCATTTTTTCCTAAACTTGTACTATGCAAACCTTGGGCGAACTATATGCGTATTACCGGCGGTATCCGACGGTCTGTACGGACACGCGAAGCATCCCGGAAAACAGCATTTTTTTCGCGCTCAAGGGCGACCGCTTTAATGGCAACGCTTTTGCCGCAGAAGCATTGGAGCGCGGTGCGCGATATGCCGTCATCGACGAACCTGCGTACCAAACCGACAAGCGTCTGCTCCTCGTGCCCAATGTGCTTGAGGCCCTGCAGGACTTGGCTACCCACCACCGCAACCAGTTGCATATACCCGTGATAGGGGTGACGGGCACCAACGGCAAAACGACAACCAAAGAGTTGCTCCATGCCGTACTTTCCCAACGTTACAGCACCTTCGCTACGAAAGGCAATCTCAACAACCATATCGGCGTGCCGCTAAGCCTGCTTTCCATCCCGGAAGGCACTCAATTGGCCATCATCGAGATGGGCGCAAACCACCAAGGCGAGATCAAGGCCTTGTGCAAAATCGCACAGCCTACGCACGGCTTGATTACGAATGTAGGCAAAGCGCACCTTGAGGGCTTCGGGAGCTTCGAAGGCGTAATGAAAGCAAAAGGCGAGCTCTATGACTACTTAGCGGAACATGGCGGCTTCCTTTTTATATGCGGCGACAACCCCCTGCTAGAGGCTATGGCCCATGAACGGGGGCTCCTTAGCCACGACCGGGCGCCCGACCGCATGACGTATGGACTCACGGACGGACACGACGTGGCAGGCCATCTCCTGACCGCCGAACCACCCCTGCGCATCCAATGGCATGCGAAAGACGAGCCCGCCAAACGGGAAGTACTGTCGCAACTGACCGGCTCCTACAACACTGAAAACATCCTGGCAGCCATCTCCGTCGGGGTGCACTTTGACATCAGCAACGCGGAAATAACGGCCGCGATAGCCGCCTATGCCCCATCCAATAACCGGTCGCAGATTGCCAAAACGGCTACGAATACCGTGATACGGGATTACTATAACGCGAACGCCAGCAGTATGGCCGCCGCCCTTGACAACTTGGCCCAGCTCGAAGCGCCAAACAAGGTTGCCATCCTAGGCGATATGTTCGAAATGGGCGATGACACCTCAGAAGCGCATCATGCCGTGATCGAACAAGCGCGCCGCATGTCCTTGGCCCGACGTATTTTTGTCGGCAAAGCCTTTTACGACCACCGCGATAGCAACGATGAATTCTACGAAACCACGGCTGCGGCCATGCTCGCGCTTGACGCCGAACCTGCACGCAACGCACTCGTACTGCTGAAAGCCTCGCGGGGTATGGCGTTCGAAAAACTGATTGATTTATTATGAATATAGCATCCAAGGTGGTTGCAGCGGACGACTTGCGCGAATTCACACAGCACGTGTTCTTGGCGATGGGCTGTCCGGCCGATGACGCAGCGCTGGCCGCTGACGTATTGATTGCCGCCGACCTCCGGGGCATCGACTCGCATGGTGTAGCGCGCCTGCCCGGATACGTGCGCTTGTGGCAGGGGCAACGGATTAACGCTACACCCAACATCACGGCGGCGTGGGAAACGCCGACAACCGCCACGGTAGACGGCGATGCTGGTTTAGGCCTTGTCGTGGCTCCCCGTGCCATGGATATCGCGATGGCCAAAGCCCGGGACTATGGCAGCGGCTGGGTCGCTATTCGCAACTCCAACCATTTCGGTATAGCTGCCTACCATGCGCTGAAAGCCGTTGGCGAAGACATGATTGGCTTCGCCGTCACGAATGCCAGCCCGCTCGTGGCCCCAACGTTTTCACGCGAGCGGCTGTTGGGCACCAACCCAGTCTGCTACGCATTTCCGGCAGGAAACTTCCCGCCTCTCGTGGTTGACATGGCCACCTCAGCCGCTGCCAATGGCAAGCTCGAAATCGCCGAACGCGCCTCAAAACCGATCCCCGCAGGGTGGGTACTCAATGATAAAGGAGAACCAGCCACAGACCCAGCCACGCTGAAAGCGGGCGGCATGCTGCTGCCTCTGGGCAGCGACTATGCCCATGGAAGCCATAAAGGATTCGGCTTGTCGGCCGTCGTTGACATCTTGTCCGGTGTGCTATCCGGCGCTAACTATGGACCATGGGTACCGCCGTTCGTTGCCTTTCTAGAGCCGGCGCCCAATCCCCCGGGGGCGGGGATCGGCCACTTCGTCGGAGCGATGCGGGTCGATGGATTCCGACCTGCAGACGCGTTTAAGACCCATATCGACCAATGGATTGCACGATTTAAGGAGGCGGCACGAATTGACGAAGGCCAGCCCGTTGTTATTCCGGGCGAGCCGGAATACGAAACGGCTATAAAGCGGAAAAAAGAAGGGATTCCCCTTGTAGAATCCGTTTGGAAAGCGCTGGAAACACTCGGATCGGAATTGCAGGTCGGCCTACCCAGCCCGTTGTAGGTTAGTTTTCGGCGTCTAGGTCCAGGAGCCTTTCTTTGTTAATCAGATCGGCTACGCTGGTGTCGTTGAGAATTTGCAACATGGCGTTGCGAACGTCGACGAACGTGTCGCGGATGCCGCAAACTTCTTCCGACTTGCATTCGTCGCAGCTCCGGTAAAAATTAAGACTCACGCAGGGGAGCAGGGCAATGGGGCCGTCAATCAAACGCATGACTTGCGAAAGCCGGACGTCCTCGGGCGCTTTGTTGAGGCTGTATCCGCCACCAGCGCCTTTTTTGCTGTATAGGATGCCCGCATTGCGCATTTCAAGCAAGATTTGTTCGAGGAATTTTTTGGGGATATTTTCCTCCTCGGCGATGCGCACGATCTGCATGGGCTCGTTGCCGTAGTTCCTTCCCAATACCATCA
>CAYUIZ010000210.1:0-3651 GCA_964444885.1 uncultured Sphingobacteriaceae bacterium
TTCGTGCACCCCTGCAAAACCCGCGTTTATTCCTTTTTTAACATTTTCCGTACCTTGCACGCCATCAATAGCACAGAAGCATGTTTAGGAAGATACAATTGATTATCGCGCTGGTATTGTTTTCAACCACGGTAGCGGTGAGCCAGATGAAAGTACGGGACGAATTGGCGGATAAGTACAAATGGGACCTCACGCACTTGTACGCAAGCGATGAAGCCTGGCGGTCGGAAAAGGAGCGGGTAGAGCGGGAAATGCAGGAGTTGGCGTCGTACCGGGGCAAGCTTGCCCAGTCTGCCACTTCACTAGCCGAAGCACTCGAATTGAACAGCACCCTATTGAAGGAAATCTACCGGCTGTTTTCGTATGCGTCCATGAAATCCGACCAAGACACCCGGGTAACGAAATACGCGGGGATGACACAGGAATTGCAGCAGCTGTTTGCGCAATACGGTGCACTGATATCGTATGTGGAACCCGAAATGCTGACCTTGGAAAACGCCCAGATCGAGTCTTTTTTTGAAACGGAAAAAGGGCTGGAGCCGTTCCGGTTTTACCTGACTGACCTGCTGCGCAAGCGCGAACACAGGGGTTCGGAAGAAGTGGAAAAGGTCATGGCTCATGCTGCGCTGATGAGTGGCAATGCGGCGAATATCTATAGCACGTTTTCCAATGCGGAATTTCCTTATCCGGAGATTGAGGTGGACGGCAAGCAGGTGACACTCAACGCGGCCAACTTCGCCTTGTACCGTACCAGCGATAACCGGGATGTCAGACGTGATGTGTTTTCATCCTTTTTCGGGAAGATCAGTGAGTTTCAGCGGACCTTCGGCACGCAGCTTTACGGCAATATCAACGCCGGCTTGTTCAACACTCGGTCCCGGAATTACGAGAGCACCTTAGCGTCGGCGCTCGATGCCGACAATATTCCGACCGTCGTGTACCACAACCTCGTCAGCAATGTGAATGAAAACCTGGAAACCTTCCATCGGTACCTGAACTTGCGGAAGCGCATGATGGGGCTGGATACCCTGCATTATTACGATTTGTACGCGCCATTGGTCGCGCAGGTTGATCTGCAATATACAGTGGAGGAGTCGATTGATCATATCCTGCTTTCCCTGCAACCCCTGGGTGCCGACTACGTGGACGTGTCCAAACGGGTGTTCAACGAGCGTTGGATAGACATGTATCCCAACGAAGGCAAGCGTTCCGGCGCTTACTCCAACGGGTCCGCCTACGATGTGCACCCGTATATCCTCATGAATTACAATGGCCAGTATGGCGACATGGCTACGCTCACCCACGAACTCGGCCACACGATGCACAGCTACCTGACCAACCAGAAGCAGCATTTTGCGAATGCGAATTACGCCACGTTCGTCGCCGAGGTAGCCTCCACGCTGAACGAGGAATTGCTCAATGATTATATGTTGCAGCAGATTGCCGACGACGACGCCCGTTTGGCCATTCTGGGAAATTATCTCGAAGGCGCCAAAGGGACGCTATTCAGGCAGACGCAGTTTGCAGAATTCGAAGCGGTCATTCACGACCGGGTGGCCAACGGCGAAGCGCTGACCGGGGAGGATTTCGACCGCATTTATCTGGAGCTGACACGGAAATATTACGGCCATGCCGCCGATGTCTGCATCGTCGATGATTTCATCAAGTCCGAATGGGCGTACATCCCTCATTTTTATTCCAGTTTTTACGTGTTCCAATATGCGACTTCGTTTACGGCTTCCACGGCGCTGTCCGAGAACGTGCTGAGAGGAACGGATGCAGACCGCAAAAAATACCTCGATTTTCTTTCCGCCGGCGCCACCAAATACCCCGTTGACTTACTCGCCGACGCAGGTGTGGACATGAATACCGATGAGCCTTTCGATTTGACGATCGCCAAAATCAATAAGGTCATGGATGAAATGGAGGCGATTCTGGACCGGAAAGGCAGGTAAGCCCGAGCAGCGTTGAAAATAGCATAAGTTTATGGCACAGCAGACAAGGAAAATATTTCCCGAATCGACGGCGGTTTTTGATAACTTGATTAAACATGCCATCGCGCCCCGGCCCATTTGTTTTGCGAGCACGGTAGACGCCGTGGGGAACGTCAACTTGAGCCCCTTCAGCTATTTCAACCTGGTGTCGCATCAGCCGCCGATTTGCGTGTTTTCGCCCGTCAGGCGCATGCGCGATGGCACGACAAAGCACACCCACGAGAATATTTTGCAGGTGCCGGACGTGGTCATCAATATCGTCAACCATGCCATGGTGCATCAGCAGTCGCTGGCCAGCACGGAATACGAGGCGGGTGTTGACGAGTTCGCAAAATCCGGATTCACGCCCGTCGCGTCCGAACTAGTCGCCCCGCCCCGCGTGGCGGAGTCGCCCGTGCAACTCGAATGCCGCGTGCGCGAGGTGATCTCCCTAGGTGACAACCCCGGCGGGGGCAGCCTCATCCTGGCCGAAGTCCTGCTGATGCATGTGCATGATGCCTTGTTGGACGAGCAGGGCGGGATTCTTCAGGCCGACTTGGACTTAGTCGCCCGCTTGGGTAGCAACTGGTATTGCCGCGTCACGGCCGACAGTCTTTTTGAAATCCCGAAGCCGCTGCGCAATCGAGGGATCGGCGTCGACGGGTTGCCCGAGCCCATTCGTCTATCGCCCGTGCTGACGGGCAATCACCTAGGCCAATTGGCGAATGTGGAACAACTGCCGCAGCGCGATCCGCTAGGCACGGTGCAAAGTGACAAGACCCTTCAGGACCTGGTTGCAAAATTCCACGGCGACAAAGCTACGCTGCAGCTGCACGTACACCGGCGGGCGGCGGATTACCTCGATCAAGGCCGGGTAGAGGAGGCTTGGCAGGTCTTGCTATTGGAAATATAGTTTTCCCATCGTGATTCGGGGAAATTACTTTTAAACGCCCCTAATCCCAAGGGGAGTCCTATTTCCAGCCCGGGATTTCAACCTTGCAGAATTTGGGTGGTTTCTTTTTGAATGTATATCAAAGCAGTCGGGCAAAGGCTCTAACGGGTGAACCATCGGCTTCGTGTATCAATAAAGGAATGCAGTACAATTCAAACTCCCTTCCGATGAGCTTATCAAGATTAGTCATATTTTCAATAATGAGCACTTCCTTCGACAGCAATAGATGATGATTAGGCAATGAAGGGGCGTCTATATCATCAACCGAAATCGCATCAAAACCGAACGCCTTTAACGGATAATTTAATAGCCACTCGACAGCCTCTTCCGTAAGCGTGGGAAACGGTTCAAAATAATGTGGTGTGTTCCACTTGGCTTGCCACCCGGTATAAAAAAGCAGAAAGTCAACGTCTTCAATATGATCAATGAAACGTTGCAAAAAGCTTTTTGTTAGGGTCTTAATTTTTGTGCAATCGACTGCAAAGCCCTTGCCGATGAATTTTTCGACGGAAAATTTGTCAAGGGATTTTGCTCCTTTAATGATATGCGACGGTGCGTCTATGTGCGTGCCCGTATGCGTACACATCGTCATGTTCAATTCAGCGAAACCGTCCTTTTCAATCGTGTTACCGATCTCGAACTTGGGTGCAATGGTTCCTGGGTAAACGGTAATGTTACTGCTGAGGCTATGCGTTAAATCAATAATCATCGCTTTCTATTTGACTG
>CAYUIZ010000211.1:0-3648 GCA_964444885.1 uncultured Sphingobacteriaceae bacterium
GAGATCGATACAAGGCGCTAAGATAGCAAAATTAAGTGGGATGATGCTTAGCGCAACCCGCTTTTTGCCACGTCCGATTTCCACAAACCCGACGACATGATTACGATTATTGCCGGAACAAACCGACCCAATAGCAACTCCCTAAAGCTAGCCCATTATTACCAGCGGCAGCTTTTATCGCGCGATGTCGCCGCCGATGTATTGTCCCTTTGCGATTTGCCGGACAACTTTATCACCGCGGATATGTACGGTAAGCGGAGTGAGGCGTTTGCGCCCATCCAAGAGCGGATTAGCATGACGGAAAAATTTATTTTCGTCATTCCCGAATACAACGGCAGTTTTCCCGGCATCCTGAAAACCTTTGTGGACGCATGCCACTTTCCGGAGAGTTTTTTTGAGAAAAAGGCGGCCTTAGTGGGTCATTCCACGGGCAAGTACGGCAATATCCGAGGCATAGACCATTTTACGGGAGTGTGCCACTACATCCGGCTGAATGTCTTGCCCCTACGTATCCACATTCCTAGTATCCGGCAGGAGCTGGATGAGCAGGGCAATCTTTTCAAAGAAGATACCGTTCGTTTTACGAACGAACAGATCGAAGGTTTTATCCGTTTTTAACCGACCGCGCTACCTACTCATCCACCATCGACCGCGGCCACGTCTCCGGCTTCTGGCCAAAACGCTTATTGGGCTTAGGCCCCATCTTAAATACCAATTCCCCGCCGGCCTGCATGTCTGCATGCGTGATGTACGTGTTGTGATACGGCTCGCCGTTCAGCGTCACGGATTGGATGTATAGATTCCGCGCGTTGTTGTTAAGTGCTTTGATCGTAAAGGGTTTGCCAAAGGCCATGTCAAAGGTGACCTCATCGGCCATGGGGCTTCCAAAAACATACTCGCCTCCCACAGGGCTGACCGGGTAGAGCCCCGCAATGGACCACACGGCCCACGCACTCATTTGCCCCACGTCCTCGTTGCCGGCATAGCCGTCCGGGCGGTCATGATACATCGAGTCCACAATAGCGCGTACTTTTTCCTGTGTTTTCCACGCTTCGCCGATATGGGTGTATAGGTAGGCAATCTGGTGGCTGGGCTCGTTGCCATGTGCGTATTGCCCGATAAAACCGCTGATATCAGGCGATACATGCTCGCCGGTGGTATGGGAGCTCGCCGCGAAAAGGGCATCAAGTTTCTGGCTCAGGCCGTTTTTTTCGGGGAAGAGCGCCGCTAAGCCGCGTACGTCATGCGGCACGAAAAAGGAGTGCTGCCAGGCGTTGCCTTCGATGTACTGGCTCTTATCGAAATCATGCTCCGACCAGAACGGGTCAAAAGGTTCCACGAAGTTCCCGTCGGCGTTTTTGGCACGCATGAATCCCGTTTCGGGGTCAAAGAGGTGCTGGTAGCCCGCCGCTCGTCGCATAAACGTTTCGTAGTCGGCCGATTTGCCTAGCTTCTTGGCAACCTGCGCAATACAGTAATCGTCAAACGCGTATTCGAGCGTGATGGTGACGCTGCCGCCGGCAATGTCTTGGGGCAGGTAGCCGTATTCGATATAGGCGGGCACGCCACGGATTTCTTGGTGGGCGCTCCGGAGCATCGCTTCGTAGGCGCGCTCGGCATCCAGGCCGGGCCAGTCCTTGAGAATGGCGTCAGCCAACACCGGGATGGCGTGGTAACCGGTCATGGTGTTGGTTTCCCAGGTGCTGAGGTCCCACACCGGCAACAGCCCGTTCTCGTCATGGAAGGCCAGCATGCTGTTCAGCATGTCCGCATAGCGTTCTTCCTGGGTGATCGTGTAGAGGGGTTTAAGCGCGCGGAAGGTGTCCCAAAGCGAAAAAACGGTATAGCGCTGGCTTCCCGCGGGGGACTGTAGGACATCGCCATGATGGTTCTTGTAGGTGCCGTCCGCATCCGAAAAAAGGTTGGGCGCGATGGCCGTGTGGTATAGGGCCGAATAGAAAATGCGTTTGAGGCGTTCGTCTTCAGTTTTGATTTTGACTTTTTGCAGTTCCTTTTCCCACAATGCGGACGCCTGTTCCCGCACGTGGTCAAAGGTGAGGCCGTCGGATTGTTCCAAGGTCCTGATGGCTTGCTCGATACCGGTCATCGACAGCGCGACCCGCAAGCCGAGTGTTTCTCCGGCCACAAGGCCGTCAAAGACAAGCTGGGTGCTCGTGCCTCGGCCTTGGTCGTAGGTCGTTACCATATCGATCATGTCCGAGGTCGTGTTGCCATCGCTCATGATGGAGGATCGGAAGGGCTGGGAGGTCTGTGCCGCAAAGTACACGCGTTGTACCTTAGCCCACCCCGTGGAATAACGGTATCCGACTATCGTGCTGTCGTTTAGCACGGCGATATGCGTTTCTGTAGGCGAGTCCCAGTTGGTGTGAAACTGAAGGTCAAACCGAAGGGTGGGCTGGCTGCCCGCGGGGAAACTGTAGCGGTGGAACCCGACGCGGGCCGCGGCGGTTAGCTCGGCGCGGATGCCATTATCCAGCGTTACGTGGTAATAGCCGGGCGAGGCACCCTCGTTGTCATGGCTGAACCGGGCCCTGTGTTGGCGGGTCGTGTCATCAAGCGGCCGCTCCAGCGGCATGACGGAAATATCCAGCCAGTCGCCGATGCCCGTACCGCTCAGGTGCATGTGGCTGAATCCAGCAATGAGGCTGTCGCTGTAATGGTATCCGCTGCACCAGTCCCACCCGGACCGGCCGTTGTCCGGACTGAGTTGCACCATGCCGAACGGGACAGTGGCGCCCGGGAAGGTATGCCCGTGGCCTCCGGTGCCAATAAACGGGTCGACAAAAGCGACTAAGCGCTCCTGCGCCTGGGTCGAAGATATGCCGGCGAAGAGAAGGATGCCTGAGAGCCAGCAGGCCATTCGTGTTGCTCGTGCCATACGCGTTAGAAGTTTGTATTTCCTGGTGTAAAGCTACTTTTTATTTTGCTGAATGCATGATCTGTTAAAAAAATGAGCAGCGCGGATGCCATGACGCTGACGCGCGAAGTTAGGCACCTTCGCGTGCCTAGTATTAACAATTACCCTATCTTTGCTACAGACCAATTATATCACATCATGAGTAGAAAGTACAAATTCCGCAATCCGGAGGGATTGTATTTCGTCAGTTTTGCCGTGGTCTACTGGATGGATCTGTTCACAAGGGAAAAATACAGTCAAATATTTATTGATACCCTCAAGTTCTATGCAAAGGATAGGTTGGAACTGTATGCCTACTGTATTATGCCGAACCATGTCCACATGGTATTCAGAGATAAAAACAACCAACCAGAATTGCTGCTGGGGAATATAAAAAGGTATTCCTCACAGCAAATTCAAAAGGCAATTGAAAGTAACCCGAAAGAAAGCCGAAAGGATTGGTTGTTATGGATGATGGCCCGCGCCGCCAGCAAGGAAAGTAACGTGAACAGACGAATGCTTTGGCAACACCATAACAAGCCAATCGAATTATGGAGTACGCATATTATCGATCAGAAGATCAACTATATCCACGATAATCCTATAAAAGCCGGGTACGTTACGGAATCATGGCATTGGAAATACAGCAGCGCGGTCAATTATGCTGATGGTGTAGGCGTGATTGATGTGTGTGAAGTTGGGTGATCGGGTTATATGAGGCACGCGAAGGG
>CAYUIZ010000212.1:0-3636 GCA_964444885.1 uncultured Sphingobacteriaceae bacterium
AAGACTCAAGACTAAATGACTTACGACTAACCCACTTACGACTAATTACCCAAGCGCTTGCCATTTCGCGATATAAACGCTACTTTTACGGAAATTTTTTACGATGAATATTCACGAATATCAAGGCAAGGAAATACTGAAAAGTTTCGGGGTGCGTATACAAGAAGGTATCGTCGCCGAAACGCCGGAAGACGCCGTAACGGCAGCAACGCAACTGAAAACGGATTACAACTCGGACTGGGTAGTGATTAAAGCCCAAATCCATGCGGGAGGCCGCGGCAAAGGCGGGGGCGTGAAGCTGGCCAAAAACCTCGACGAGGTCAAGCAACGGGCTAGCGACATCATTGGTATGCAGCTCGTGACGCCGCAAACTGGCCCCGAAGGCAAGAAAGTGAATAAAGTGCTCGTCGCCCAGGACGTCTACTATCCGGGCGATAGCGAGATCAAGGAATTTTACATGAGCGTGCTGCTCGACCGCGGAAGCGGACGTAACATTATCATGTACTCGACTGAAGGCGGCATGGACATCGAGGAAGTCGCCGAAAAAACGCCACACCTCATCCAAAAAGAAGAAATCGACCCCAAAGTTGGCTTGCAGGGTTTTCAAGCCCGCAAAATTGCGTTCAACCTCGGCCTGTCGGGCACAGCCTTTAAGGAAATGACCAAATTCGTCGCGTCGTTATACAAGGCGTATGACGCAACCGACTCGTCGCAGTTTGAGATCAACCCGGTTTTGAAAACTTCAGATGACAAAATATTGGCCGTGGACGCCAAAGTGAACTTGGATGAAAACGCGCTCTATCGCCATAAGGACTACGCTGCCCTCCGCGACCTGGCCGAGGAAGATCCTACGGAGGTAGAAGCTGGCGAATCCAACCTAAACTACGTGAAACTCGACGGCAACGTAGGTTGTATGGTAAACGGTGCGGGCTTGGCCATGGCGACCATGGACATCATCAAGCTTGCCGGCGGCGAACCCGCTAACTTCCTAGACGTCGGCGGCACAGCCAACGCCGAAACGGTGAAGGCAGGCTTTAACATTATCCTGAAAGACCCGAACGTCAAGGCTATCCTGATCAACATCTTCGGTGGGATCGTGCGTTGCGACCGCGTAGCGCAAGGCGTGATCGATGCCTATAAGGAAATTGGGGATATCCCCGTGCCGATTATCGTGCGCCTGCAGGGTACGAACGCCGAGGAGGCCAAAAAGCTGATCGACGAATCCGGACTGGAAGTCTACTCGGCTATCCTGCTTAAGGAAGCGGCTGATTTAGTAACGAAAGTACTTTCGTAATCCCGATAAATACGACGGGAGACTAGAAATCAGACTCCAAAAAAGAACCCTCCGAAACGCGTTGTTTCGGAGGGTTCTTTGGTATAAAGAGACAAACGCTTAATCCAGGAAAGCCTCGCGCAGCGCCGTCAAGGAACGGTAATGATTGAGCCCGCCCTCGTACACCACGTTCCATTCGTCGTTGATGCCTTCGACATCCTCGTCTTCCGATGCGTTGGTCACTTGCCGGACCATGACGCCCCACAAACGTTTAGGATTGAGGAAAGATAGCGAATGTGCTTGGGTTTCGCTCCAAATCCCGCCTTGGTTTAGCCAAACAAAATGGAAATTATTACCGACCAGCAAGGAGCTTTCCTGGCCGTAGTCGCTTTGGACGAAGTCATCGGCATCGGAGTCATACGTGAAGCGCTTGGCCTGCCCGTTCTCGATCCGGACGCAAAGGAACACGGTGTTTTCGTCGTCCGTGACATCGCTAAGACGTCCGGCCCAGAAGCCTTCGTAGGACAGCATAGTGGCAGAAAATTGCGCATATGCGGTATCGATTCCGCTGGTGAAAATCACGAAGAAAAGAGCAATAGCTCCGATAAAGGTTCTTGTATGCATAAGGTTGTGGATTAGTGAATATATACGTTAATGACAACTGTTTACGAGTCGGTTTAGGCTTATTGATCCGTTCCAAATTTCGCGGTTGGGTGAACGCAAACAAATACCTACTAATGACTAATCTTCGGATGCAGCAAAGCGCCGACACTGTCCCCTACGCGGCCGAGGACGGAACCCTACCCACCCCACATGCCTGTGCGCTCGCCGACACGGTGGAAACTCGATCTTTTTAACCCAAAAAGCGGATAATTGGAAAATACAGCGTATTTTTGGCTCCTTACTATTAATATATGCGGCGATGCGGAAAAGCAGTCGACGAAACGGAAATATGCGTCACAGCCTAGCGCGGCGAACCAAGCGGCAGGACGCTAAAATACGTTTCATCCCGTCCTCATCGCTCACATCTGAATGTCATATCCGAACATGAAACATACACGCATAAAAGAGCTCCTGGACACTACCGAAATAGGAAAACAGGTAACGGTAAAAGGTTGGATTAAAACTTTTCGAAACAACCAATTCGTCGCCATCAACGATGGGTCTACCCTGCGCAACATTCAAGCCGTAGTGGATTTTAACCAGACGGACGATGCCATCCTGAAACGGCTGACCACCGGCGCCGCCGTGGCCATTACCGGCCTGCTGGTCGAGTCGATGGGAAAAGGGCAACGGGTCGAGATTAAAGCGGAAAAAGTCGATATCCTTGGCGACAGCGATCCGGACAAATTCCCCCTGCAACCGAAAAAACACAGTCTGGAATTCCTGCGCGAGATTGCACACCTGCGCTTTCGCACCACGACCTTCAACGCCATTTTCAAAGTACGGCACGCCCTGGCCTTCGCCGTGCACCAGTTTTTCAACGAGCGCGAGTTTGTCTACCTGCATACGCCCATCATCACCGGATCGGATGCGGAAGGAGCCGGCGAAATGTTCCGGGTGACGACGCTTGACCTCGATAACATTCCACGCAATGTGGACGGCACCATCAACTTTAAAGAAGATTTTTTCGGCAAGTCGACCAACCTTACGGTGTCGGGGCAGCTTGAAGGCGAACTGGCAGCCATGGCACTGGGCAATATCTACACCTTCGGGCCTACCTTCCGGGCAGAAAACTCCAATACCACCCGCCACTTGGCTGAATTCTGGATGATCGAGCCCGAGATGGCGTTTTACGACCTCGACGACAACATGGATCTTGCCGAGGAACTACTGAAATATGTCATCAAGTACGCACTAGACCACTGCGCTGACGAGATCGAGTTCCTGCGCAACCGCCTATTGGAAGAAGAAAAGACCAAACCGCAACAGCAACGATCTGAATTGGATTTGGTCGAAAAACTCCGCTTTGTGCTCGACAACGAGTTTGAGCGCATCACATACACGGAGGCTATCGAAATTCTGCGCCAAAGCAAGCCGAACCAAAAAAAGCAATTTAAATACCTCATCGACCAATGGGGTGCCGACCTGCAATCGGAGCATGAGCGCTATCTGGTGGAAAAACATTTCAAGAAGCCCGTCATCCTCACCGACTACCCTGCCGAGATCAAATCATTTTACATGAAACTCAACGAGCCCGACGCAGACGGAAGGCTTACTGTCAAGGCGATGGACATCCTATTCCCGGGCATCGGCGAGATGGTCGGCGGTTCTCAACGCGAAGAGGATTACCAAAAGCTGGTGAACCGCATGGACGCCATCGGGATTCCAAAAGCGGAAATGGATTGGTTTTTGGACACCCG
>CAYUIZ010000213.1:0-3563 GCA_964444885.1 uncultured Sphingobacteriaceae bacterium
CTGATTACGCACATGCCTTGCAACGAATCGGTGCACCCAAACTGTTCTTTGACGAGGCAACGGACCAATACATCCTGACGTGGCACACCCCGCATCTGGAAGGCACGCCTGACGACGCCGAACGGTATTGGGCAAGCCAACGGACACTGTACGTGCTTTCCAAAGACCTGAAGTCGTTTTCCGAACCGCCAGCTAAACTGTTTGACTGGAATATCGGAACGATTGATGTCATCATCCGTCGCGTAGGCGAGCAGTACTTTGCCCTGTTGAAAGATGAAGCCTACCCGACGTTGTATTGGCCAACGGGGAAGACGATCCGCATTTCGCGTGCCCCATCATTGACCGGGCCTTACTCGGAGCCGTCGGCGCCCATCAGCCCCAATTTCAGGGAAGCCCCCATGCTCATCCCGTCGCCGGATAACCGGGCCTGGTATCTGTACTACGAACAGTATCCGGCCGTGTCCTACGGCTTGTCGATCGCCGACAACCTAAATGGGCCGTGGTACCAAGCTTCAGGTTATACGTTTTATTCAAACTGGGATAAATATAGCCTGCCCGAAGGCCTGCGCCACGGGTGCATGATTACGATTTCCAAGGCGGAGTATGACGCATTGGTAGAAACATTTGGAATAGATAACGACTAACGATGATGAGGACAATTTTAATGATCGTGCTGGCTGCGAGCTTCAACGTGCTCGCGTGTTCGTCCGGCAATAGGGACGCCGACCTGGAAGTGCCGCAAGCGCGTGTAGAAACGGAGGTGCCATTCGGCGACCCGTTCATTCTCTTGCATGGCGACACCTATTATGCCTACGGTACGGCTGAGGAGGATGGCATTGGAGTGTACATATCGGACGATTTGCGGGTTTGGGAGCGGGTCGAGGGCAATCGCTTAGCGCTGCATACCGATGATTCCTGGGGCGATCGCTGGTTCTGGGCACCCGAAGTGTATGAGGTTGACGGTACGTTTTACATGTATTATTCGGCAGACGAGCATATCTGCGTGGCAACGAGCGATAGCCCGCTCGGACCCTTCCGGCAGGCCGAAAAAATGCCAATGATTGCAGGCGAAAAATGCATAGACAATTCCCTGTTCATCGATGATGACGGCAAACCGTATCTGTTCTACGATCGGTTTAACGACGGTCTGAACATTTGGGTGGCCGAATTGGAGGACGATCTCATGACGGTGCGCCCCGAGACCGCAAAGCCGTGCATCCACGTCTCGCAGGAGTGGGAAGAGGTGTGGCCCCGGGTCAACGAAGGACCGTATGTATTGAAGCACGAGGGCGTATACTACATGACCTATTCGGCAAACAGTTACGAAAGCCCGTTTTATGGAATCGGCTATGCGACGGCCGATCGCGTCACTGGTCCGTGGACGAAATACGCGGGCAATCCCATTCTGCAAAAGCCCGCCGGCCTTGTGGGTGTGGGACATAGTGCGATGTTCACCGACAAAGCGGGACAGTTGCGCGTCGTTTTCCATTCGCATCGGAGCGAGTCGGCCATTCATCCCCGCTACATGAACATCAGCACGGTGGCTTTTGTCGAAAAAGATGGAAAAACCGTGATGGAAATAGACTCCGACTACATGACCCCGATACTTATTCACTAAATGAAAATACGCCAATCGACCGCGTCGCGCGTCGATTGATACCCAAACGATGATGAAAACTACTCTTTTTTACCCGAGCCTGTTATTAACGGCTGCGCTGTCCCTGTCCGTGGATTCGCTGCTAGCCCAGCAAAAGCAGGAGATATTCCTTGCCGACCCCACAATTTTTGTCGAGAACGGAACCTATTACCTGACCGGAACCGGCGGAACGGGCAAGACGGCGTCGGGATTTGCCGTGCTGGAATCCCAGGATATGAAAACCTGGTCTGCCCCGGCAGGCTCCAATGCGTCTGTCCACATGCTGCTCCAGCAAGGCGAAGGCACGTTTGGCAGCGAAGGGTTTTGGGCACCCCAATTATTGAAGGCGGATGGCACGTATTATCTCACGTACACGGCCAACGAGCAGACGGTGTTGGCCCAGTCGGCGGATCTGCTGGGTCCCTATGCCCAGCCGGCGGTCGAGCCGATCGACGGATCGGAGAAAAATATCGATTCCTATGTTTTCAAAGACGACGATGGCAAGTACTACCTCTATCACGTCCGCTTCTCGAATGGCAATTATCTGTGGGTAGCCGAATTTGACTTTGGGAAGGGCGAAATCAAGCCTGAGACGCTGACCAAATGTTTCGAGCAGACCGAGGCGTGGGAAGCTACCCCCGCGTATGAGTCTGCACCCATCATGGAAGGCCCTACCGTGATCAAGCTGCGCGGCAAGTACTACATGTTTTACTCAGCCAATCACTTCCGGAATATCGATTACGCGGTGGGCTATGCCGTTGCGGATTCGCCATACGGGCCGTGGGTCAAGCACACCGGAAACCCGATTATCCACCGTACGATCGTCGGCGAATATGGATCCGGGCACGGCGACCTGTTTGAAGGGCTAGACGGGCAGTTGTATTACGTGTACCACACCCATTTTAGTGAGCGAGAGGTGATTCCCCGCCGGACTAGAATCGTCCGGGTGAATAAGCGGTGGGATGCGCAGTCGGGCCTGTATCAGTTCAGCGTGGATCGTGAAAACGTCATCATTCCGATGGTCGAAGAGTAAGCATCCGTTCGGTCGCTATCGTTTAATCGCCCGGTTTTTTTTGAATACAGAAAATTGAACATCTATGCCACTTTACACACTTCTAGCCGCCTCGCTTGTACTGGCCAGTTGCGCAGTATCCGACAATGGGTCTGACGGTCTTGGCGAGCACCCTACTCCGGATACGCTTGCGGCGGGGCAATACGTCAATCCGGTTTTTGAACCCATTCTGGCCGATCCTTCCGTTGTCCGGGACCCCAACACCGGCGATTTTTATGCCTACGGCACCCAAGATAATTGGGGCGACGGGCAGGGGAGCCGGCTGATGCCGATTGTGCGGTCGCGCGACTTGGTCAATTGGACCCTTGTCGGACAGGCCTTCGACACCAAGCCTGCCTGGAAAAGCGAAGGCGGACTTTGGGCCCCCGACGTCAACTATATTAATGGCAAATACCACCTTTATTATTCATATTCCACATGGGGAGATCCCAATCCCGGAATTGGCCTCGCGCTGGCCGACGAAGCCAAAGGTCCCTTCGTCGACCAAGGGAAGCTGTTTGACAGCGCCGATGCAGACGTACCTAATTCGATTGATCCCCATTATTTTGAAGACGGGGGCAAGGTTTACCTCTTTTGGGGCAGTTTTAGCAATGCACCTACACAAGGGACGTACGGGGTTGAACTGGCGGCAGACGGGCTTTCCGTACCGGACTTGAGCCAGAAATTCAAGATTGCAGCCGGCGACGTCGAAGCCGTGATGATCCATCGGCGAGACGGGTATTATTACTTCATCGGCTCCAAAGGCAGTTGCTGCGAGGGGGCGGATAGCCGCTACCACGTGGTCGTGGCGCGTTCGGAGAACCTCAAAGGCCCGTACCTCGATCAGAATGGAAAGGATATCGCCGAGCGGGGCAA
>CAYUIZ010000214.1:0-3554 GCA_964444885.1 uncultured Sphingobacteriaceae bacterium
TCGCCTTTCTGCATATTGTCCGACCACTTAAACGACAGTTTGCCTCCTTGCGATGGCAACGCGATGTGACTGAACGGTATCGTGACCATCAGCTGGTTTCCCTCGACTTGATACGCAACTTTGCCCAAGTCGGCCCAATAGCCATCAACAAAGCGCTGAAGCTGTTCACCGCGAACGACCCGAAAATCATAGCCATTCCAGCCGGTTTCGTAGGATTCGTCCACGTTCAGCCACAGGGTCATCCAGTTGTCGCCATTCACCGGCGTGATCTCATTCGCGGTCTGCGCATAAAAGTAGATATGCTCCTCGCCCATGGCCAGTTTAATCGTCTCGAAATCGTTCCGCCCGGTTTCGTTGACATATATCACCTCCGGTTCGGTCTGCGCGCCGGGATGATTGCGATGCAATACGTCGCCGATGTAATCCTTATACAGCACGTCTACGCGCTTCCAGTCTGCCAGTACAGTTATTTCCTGCTTGGCCTCGATTCGGCTGGTGGGTTCTACTCCTTTATACCGGCGGATGTTGGCTACCATTTGCATGTAGTAGTTGTCGCGCAGGCCAGCCGTGAAACTCGGTTCAATATCGCGGCTATACTCGGGACTCGCCTGGTCGACGAAATAAGAATGGTTCAAATCGCCACTGTTTGGCCGCCATTTGCCGGCAATCCATTCGTTCCAGCCGGTGATAAACACGAAGGGAACATCCTGGCTGAGCGCATAGTCCCATTGCTCCTGAATATTGTACCCATAGCGAACGTCTTCAGCCGGATTACCGGGCGACCCGTTGCGGAAGCTACGTCCCCAATTGCCGGAGCGGCCGTAGAACGCCGATCCGCCCATGGACGCATCCAAGTTGGGGTGTTGGGACGCCGAAACATTGATGATTTCCCGTTCTCCTCGGTGATTGGTGTACACTTTTTGCGGGCGCTGGAACTCGATCCACGGCCAGCCGTCTACCTTCTGGGGCTCATTAGGCCATTGCGATTCGCGGATCGTGAAGAAATCGGCGTAATCGCGCCCTTCGGCTTCCTGGGATAAACCGATAATCAGCGGCTTACCGTCGAGGTAAAACCAGCAGTCGGGATAGCGGTGCGGCGCACCCTCTTTATAGTGGTTTTCGTAAATTTCCTGCATGCCGTCCCCCGACCGGGTATTCGTGTAGAACACAATCTTGGGCGGATTTTTGCCTTGGCTGCGGACATGTTCAATGGCGCGCATCAGCACATCCGTTTGGTGGGCGTAAGTCAGCCTGTTCGTCGCGTCGATGACCAGAAAGTCCACTTGGGCGTCCGTCAGCAACTGAATGCTCTTTAGGTGAACCCAAAAGTCATCACCGCGGTAATAACCATAGATGGGCTTCCCCCAAAAATAATAGCGCCCATATCCGCCACCCCATTCGGGATGGTCAAACACGGGAAAGATCTCGGGCGTGTCCTCAAACATTTCAGACAAGTCCCACCGCCGCTCGGAGGTCGGCGAACCCTTGTCGCCCTGCCACAGAAAGTAGAAGATGCCCACCTGGCGGTCGGACCGCGGGCCGCCCACCTCATGATGTGAGGGCAGCACCCGTCCGAGGTCGTCTGCGCCCGCGAAGGGTTGCGCTTGAAGGCACGACACGGCCCCCACAGCTAAAAATCCTGAAAGTAGAAGTTGCTTAAACATGTTGTCGCTGTTTTGGTTTCGGACTTAATCCCTGTCCGTTTGAGTTGTCAATACGTAATTAAACCGGCCCAACGGCGCCACGTCACCGTGCAGGTAAAAATCCATGATATCGCCGCTTTGGGGAACGTTGTCGGTCCATTTAAATTCAACATCCACCGCCTTGTCCGTCCCTAATAGCCTCCTATCGATCCGCAGCTCCAAACGGTTTCCCTGCACGGCGAATTTCGCTTCGCCTACCGCCTCCCACTGCCAATCGCCCGCATGGCGCTCTACGATAGCCTGCCCGTTTTTTGGCGATACGCGGTTGACGACAAAATCATACCCTTCCCAGCCGGTACTGCGGTTGCGGTCTACATCAATCAAGAGATTCATCCAGTTGGCGTCGCTACTCGGCGTGATCGGCTCGGCCGTTTCGACCATAAGGTATAGGTATCGCTTGTCAAAAGCGGCTTGTGTGGCCACAATATCGTTTCGCCCCGATGCATTGCGGTAGTGCAGTTTTCCCCAGCCTGGCTCGTCGCGGTGGCGTGTATTCCCTTTGTGCGCTTCATAACGCACAGGCACGGCCTCCCAATCGCTGAAATCACCGTCGATACGAATTTTCGTACGTGATTCCGCTTGCGGGATAGGGTTCGTCCCCTTAAACCGCCGGATGTTGTCGACCATCTGGTAATAGTAAGCGTCGCCATGCCCGCCCTTCATCGGCTCCACATCGCGGCTGTTTTCCTGGTCAAACAGGTCGGGGAATGCATTGCTGGTCCCCATCCATTCCTTTTGGCGACCAGCCACCCATTCGTTCCAACCGGTGATGAACACAAATTCGGGATCGAGTTCGAGGGCACGGTTCCATTGTTCCTGAAAATTCAACCCGTAAGCGATCTGGCCGTCACCGTCCACGTGGCCGTCACGGTGGGTGTAGCTTCGGCCGAAAGCTTTGGGCGCGTTCATGGCACTCAGGCCGTTTGCATCCGTCCAGTTCTGGCCCACGCCCACGGTTACCTGCTCGAATTTGCCGTCAGCATCCGGCGCAAAACCGTGCTGGGGGTAGATTTCGAGCCATCCCCAATGATCATCGCGTTGCGGACCTGTATTGTACACAGGCTGCGCTGGGCGGAACGTAAAGAACTGCCGGATTTCCTGATGGAGACGGTCTTTACTGACGTTGCCCGTAGGGTTTTCCAGATGCTCATAATAGGCCATGATCAACGGTTTGCCCTTCCACTCGAACCATAAATCGCGGTAAAGGCCTTTGGCATAAAGATTTTCATAAATCTGCTTGATGGCGGCCAAACTGCCTTCATTCGGCCCAAAACCCAGCATGAAAGCGATCTGAGGCGTGTTGATACCGGTGGCCCGCGCCTCGGCAAACACCTCGCATAAGGTCATATACGATTCTTCCCAAGTGTAGGAGCCATTGGTGCAATCAAAAATCACGACGTCGACGTCGGCAGTGGCGAGCATCTCGGCGTGCCGACGCAGCACCCAGCGATCCGTACTTCGGTAATACCCAAACAACGGTTCGCTCCAGTGGTAGTACGACTCGTCTTTCGGCCAGGCGGGGTGATCGTAGTCGTCAAACATCCCGTTATTCAGCTTTTTCAGTTCGGGGACGCTATATGGCGGGCTATCGGCAAAATGGTTGTGCCAGGTCCAATAAAAAAGTCCCACGTACTTATCGGCCTTCCGGCTGCCAGCCTCCGCGTATGAGGCGACGTGCCTACCCAAAGCGTCTGTAGCGGGCAATCCTGCCGCGGACACGGCGCTGGGTACTGCTTGTTGCGCGCACACCAGAAACACGCTTCCCGCGACCGTCAGCACTGCACTCAATAAATACGGTTTGATCATATCGTAAAAGGCCAATTCGTTTAAAAGCGAACGCGTACGCAACGC
>CAYUIZ010000215.1:0-3549 GCA_964444885.1 uncultured Sphingobacteriaceae bacterium
CCGTATTCGGTATCCGTCACGGTATTGCCTTCCTCGTTAATGGCATCCGCGTCCGGAAAGCGGCCCCAAAGGCCTGCGGGCATCTGCCCCCCGCCCACGGAGTACGTTTCGACAGATAGGCAAGGCATCATGCCCCGCGCATAAATGGCATCGATCAGGCGATTGAGCGGCGCTAGGGAAACGTCGGGCACCCCGTCGCCGTCGTCATCAAAATGATGCCAATAACAGTTGATTTCAATGACATTGTAGTTCTTGGCTTTCAGCACATCCAAATCGCCTATCAGGCGTTCCACCTCCCCCGCGTTAGCGAAATTGCGCAACGGCTTGGCTACTTTAAGGAATTCCCATTCCCCGTTCCGGAAAAACTTGCCGTCCCGGATTTCCCAATCGTGTCGCGGCGTTGCCTGGCTCCATACCGGATTAACGAAAGCCCAGCTAACGATGCAGAGGGCGGCCATCAAAAAAGACAGGAGATGGCCGGGACGGTTACCGCACCGCCTGGGGATTATGCTTTTATTTCCCATCGGTAGGTGATATTCATAAGGACCGGATATACAGCACCAACGACTCGACGTCCCCATCGGAAAGTATCCCCAAATAGGAAGGCATTTCGCCGGGGTATCCCTTGACTACTTTTTTTGCGGGCTCCAAAATTGACTCGCGGATGTAATCGTCATCGGCGATACCGGACGTGCCGTCGGCAAACTGCCGCTCGGACATGAACATGTCGTGCAGGGGCGGACCATGGAGTGCGGATGCTTCCCCATCAAGGGAATGGCACCCCGCGCATGCCGTAGCCTGAAAAAGCTGCGCACCCTTCTCGATGGACGGCGGCCCCTCGGCGGCCGTCTCTTGCTGGTGGCGTGGGTCAATCGCGGCCAAGTCGATGGGCTGGGGGAAGCCTTGGCTTCGCAAGTCAATCTGTTCCGCTTCGTTCACCGTAAACCAGAAACCGTCATCCATCATGCGTCCATCACCCGCCTGCAACCGGTAGAGCACTTCCATCTGCATCACCTCCTCCATGGCCGGGACGACTAAAAACACCGCCTTCCGATCCTCGGAGAGGTGTGCCGAAAATACGGGCAATTCCTCCTCTCCCGGTGATCCGTCGGGCTTAAAATGCCCTGATCCGTATTGCTTCGTCCGCTGATAATTCCATCGCTTGACCTGAAAGTTCAGTGGGTTCGTTGCCTGTTCCTCGTCCAGCTCGACGCCAAACCGCAACACAATGCCTTGCTGGCCAGCCTTAAAGTGCTCGGGCAGATAAAGCGGCAGGCCGGTGTACCGCAGCCGCAGCAACGCCGCTACCCCCTCCGAGCTCGAACCCCACAGATTGAATCCTGTGAGGTACAGTTGCCCGTCGCGTGGATTGATTGCCCCTTTGTGCGTGGGCGCCGGATAGTTGGCCTGCAAAAAAGAGACCCCGCCCTGCACGGCGTTGGACGTACTGTCAACCAGCACCCGAAACGCTCCGGGGCGGGCAAACGAAAAGTGAAGCATATCCCCCTCCAGCGGCCCCATTTTGCCACCCGTAACCCAAGTCTGGCTCACGGCCGACCGGTCTACACGGTGGGGAATCCAGGCCATCGGGCCTTTAATCTCCCGTTGATGGTCGGCGGGTGATATCGGGAAACCAAAGTAATCGCCTTGGTTAACCAGCACGATCGGCGTAGACGGCACATAGTTGCCCTGCTGATCCGAGGCGGACAGGATACCTTTCTCGGGATGGATGCCCAAATAGGGCCCGCGAAGCCCGGTAGCGAAGGTTTCTACGTTGCGGCCATCAGGCGAAATGTGCATCACCGAGCCCCGCTGTGACGAACCGCCGATGCCCCCTTTGGCAATGAAAAAACTGCCATCCGGCGCACGAACCATATCGCCGGCCCATTCCCGCGAATGCAGCGACTGCTCCATCCCGTTGCTGAAATTGCCGTAGTAGTCCGCTACGCCATCGCCATTCAGATCGTGAAGGACCACGATCCCTTCCTTGCCAAAGACATAAATGTCCTTGCCCACGATTTCGATGCTCATGGGTTCGTACAGGCCGGAGGCGTACCGGGTCCACTTGAGCTTTTTCAAACCTTTGTTGATGCCATCCAGTATCCACACGTCCCCATCAAAGGTCACCACCGCGGCGCGCTTCCCGGTGAAGAAGGCGATGTCCGCCACCCGCACGTTGCGGTTCCACGGATTCGGTATCGGCAACGTCAGGTAGTCCGTGACGTAAGCTGCCGTATCCGGGGACAGCTCGCCACGCGTATACACCGCCTCGTCCCAATACTTCGGTCCTCCCTTCCGGAAATCCGGCATGCGCACGTTTACTTCCGCTTGCATAGCCGCAAAAGCATCCCGCTTAGCGGTTGGCCCGTGCCACATGACGATCGTGGCGTGTGCGCGGGGGTTGTCACGAACCGGAAAAGCCACCGTCAAATGCGTGCTGTCTACCATGGACGGCGAAAGACCCTCCCAATCATCCGTCACCACGGCGACCGCCGTAACCGAGTCGCGGTCCGCACCGTGGTACACATAGGTTATCGCGCCCGCAGTTTCGATGGCGGAGGCATCCCGAATTTCGGCCACGGTGAGATGCAGCTGGTCTTGCAAGCCGTCGAACGCCAATGTGCGCAGAAAGGCCACTTCGTTGCCAAAGTGCTTGCTTCCGGGCATCTCGAGGATATCCGTCTCGGCGACCGTATACGATAGCCCGACCTGCATGCCATGCAGGTAAATCCCGTTCCACCTGCCGAGGTGGCTAGGAATGGGGCCATATCGGCGCGGACCGTCCGCACTGCCGGGGTTTCGTGGGTCTACAAAATCAGGCGTACCGGCTGACCATCCCGCATATTCGCCGGTCGCTATCTTCGGATTGCCCAAAATGACGGGCACCTGGTCCTCTTTGTTGAAAAAATCGCTGTACGACACCTGGGACATGGTAACCATGGGCAAAAATTCGCCCTGCCAGGCAACCGACCACCGCAACAAATCCATATCAAAGCCGACGTACGAACTGTCACCCAACTGGATGGCCAAGGTCCGCGCCGACGCATTGCGTGCGGGGAAACGAGGCCCGAGGTTGTTCGAGTTTAACGGACCCGTGATAAAGGGGAAGCCCGGCTCTACAAACGGCCCGATTGCCGCTTCGTCAAATTCGTCAGCCGTCAGTACCGGTTGACGCCTGCCACAGGCATGGCAGAGAAGGAGAAACACGAGCCCTATCGCGCAAAAATATCTGTAACCCAAAATGTTATGCATCTATATTGATTTTAATACTCCGCACATCGAGCATCCCGTTTCTGTCTGTTCCCCGCTTAGCCCGTGCATCGTGCGGTGTGGCTACGGCGCTCCGTCGCCTTTTCTGCCGCAACACCGATATAAAAAAGCAGGCTTAAACATGGTTATGCATATGCTTACGGGATGCGGCTCTGTTTGGCCGTTAAAGGTATCGAATTGACCGCCTACTTGCAAACTGGCTAAAATCTAAATGTATCCCATGACGCGTACCGGCCAATCGCGGTAAAGCGCCGTGCGTATTCCCTGGAACTGACCTGC
>CAYUIZ010000216.1:0-73 GCA_964444885.1 uncultured Sphingobacteriaceae bacterium
CGGTTGGTCATAAGACACAACCGCAGGTGAGAAGGGAAATATGTCGTGCACCCCGATGGTGGCTGCGCTTTCT
>CAYUIZ010000216.1:173-3534 GCA_964444885.1 uncultured Sphingobacteriaceae bacterium
GTGTCCGAAACTTACTGGCCAAAAGAACAAAAAAGTCCCGTAGGGACGAAATATTCCCGGGTCTAGCGGTTGGTCAATAAGACAAAACCGCAGGTGAGAAGGGAAATATGTCGTGCACCCCGATGGTGGCTGCGCTTTCTTTTTTAATTTTTTTGATGTAATTTGGTGATCTGCAACCAACGGCCTCTCGGTGCCGTGTGTCCGAAACTTACTGGCCAAAAGAACAAAAAAGTCCCGTAGGGACGAAATATTTGTAAAGCTCCGTAGGAGCGAAACAACAAGCGTAATATGGCCAACACCTACACACAGCTATACATCCAAATCGTGTTCGCGGTGAAAGGACGTGAGCGCATGATTAGCGAGAAAATCCGGGACAGTTTGGAGAAATACATGTGCGGCATCGTCACCAACAACGAATCAAAACCCCTCGCCATTTATTGCAACCCTGACCATGTCCACCTATTAATTGGGTTGCATCCTTCCAAGTCCGTATCAGAAATGGCGAGAGACGTCAAAGCCAGTTCGTCAAAATGGATAAACGAAAAAGGCCTCTTCGCCAAAAAATTTCGCTGGCAGGAAGGCTTTGGCGCGTTCAGCTATTCGAGGTCGCAAATTGACGGGGTTATCAAGTATATCCTAAACCAACCCGAACACCACAAACGTAAAAGCTTCAAGGAAGAGTACTTGGGAATGCTGAAAAAAGCCGATATCGAATATGATGCGCGCTTTCTCTTCGAATGGCATGAATAAGTTTCCCTTCTAACAAGTGGATCGCGGTAAGCAACAACGCGCCCTTCTCTATTGTAATGCCTGGGGCGGCGGCTCGAAATTTTCTTATGCCCGGTAGGCCGCGCCCGGCATAAACCTGTGGGCGCGACGAATGCTTCCAAGGCCATTTCAGCCCCGGTGGAAATCAAACCCTGAGTAGTAGACAACTGGCCACGAAAATTTTTACCGCTCAGGGAAACAACCGGCCTCACCCAAAGTCCCACATAATAATTTTTTTGGTTATGTTTGGAGACGATCGGCCATGTGGCCCTAAAGCTTTACCAAAGACGTGAAAAAGAGAATTGCAATTTTTGCCTCCGGATCAGGCTCCAACGCCCAGAAAATCATGGAACACTTCAAGTACCACGACGCGGCCGAAGTCGCGTTGGTACTGTCTAACAGTGCAGAAGCCTTCGTCCTGCAGCGGGCCGATAACTTCGAAGTGCCGACCCACGTATTTGACCGGCTGGAGTTTTATGAATCGGATGACGTGGTGAACCTGCTCAACCAACTGAAAATCGACTTGGTTGCACTCGCTGGATTCCTGTGGCTGGTACCCGAAAACTTGCTCAAGGCCTACCCCAACAAAATTATCAATATCCATCCGGCCCTCCTGCCTAAGCACGGGGGAAAAGGCATGTATGGCGACCGCGTGCATCGGGCGGTATTGGAGAATAAAGACGAAGAGTCCGGCATCTCCATCCACTTCGTCAATGAAAACTTTGATGAAGGTGAAGTCATCTACCAAGGCCGGTTTAAGATCGAACCCGATGACACCCTGGAAGTCATCAAATTTAAGGGACAGCAACTGGAGCATCTGCATTACCCCAAAGTGATCGAAAACCTGCTCAAAAAAATGTAGGCCGCCATCCCGATCCGGCTGGTATTATTCGACAAATTCACGAATTAGCCTTGACTAGGGTATAAAATATGGTATCTTTGCGACTTCAAAAAGAAGCACGTAATGAGCCACCCTGTCAAAATCAAAAATGCCTTAGTATCAGTCTACTATAAAGACAACTTAGCCCCCCTCATCCGCTTGCTGGACCGCCTTGGCGTCACGCTGTACTCCACCGGAGGCACCGAAGCGTTCATTACCGATCTGGGCGTGGGTGTCGAACGGGTAGAAGACCTTACCGGATATCCCTCCATTTTGGGCGGGCGCGTCAAAACCCTCCATCCCAACGTATTTGGCGGTATTCTCTCGCGCCGGCCCCTTGCCGACGACAAGGCACAGCTCGACCAATACAGCATTCCCGAAATCGACTTGGTTATTGTCGATTTATACCCGTTTGAAGAAACCGTGGCTTCGGGCGCTGGGGAACAGGACATTATCGAGAAAATCGACATTGGTGGCATCTCGCTGATCCGTGCGGCAGCCAAAAACTTCAACGACGTCGTGATCATCTCTTCCAAGGACGACTATACGCTGCTGGAAGAAATCCTGGCCGAAAACGACGGAAACACGACCTTGGCACAACGCAAGCTGTTTGCCGCCAAGGCCTTCAACGTTTCTTCGCATTACGACACAGCTATTTTTAATTATTTCAATCAGGAGCAGTCGCTCAACGTGCTCAAGCAAAGCGAACTTCACGCGCAGGTGCTGCGCTACGGCGAAAACCCGCATCAGCAGGGCGTGTTCTACGGAAACCTGGATGACATGTTCGATAAGCTTAACGGCAAAGAACTGTCTTACAACAACTTGGTAGACGTGGACGCCGCTGTGGCACTTATCGACGAATTTGATGAACCTACCTTCGCCATCCTCAAGCATACCAATGCCTGTGGTGTAGCCTCACGTCCTACGTTAGCGCAGGCTTGGGCAGACGCCCTAGCGGGCGATCCGGTCTCGGCTTTCGGCGGCGTGCTAATCTGTAACCGCGAAGTGGACGCGGCAACGGCCGAGGAAATCAGCAAACTGTTCTTCGAGGTGCTCATCGCGCCCAGCTTTGCGGCCGATGCCCTGGAAATCCTGAAAGGCAAGAAAAACCGCATCCTGCTGCAACGCAAAACGGTGGCCCTACCCAGCAAGCAGATCAAAACCTTGCTCAACGGCGTCATCGCGCAGGATAAGGACAGCCAGATCGAAGGTCCGGACCAGATGGAAGCGGTGACCGACCGCAAGCCTACAGCCACGGAGCTGGAAGATCTCTTCTTTGCCAATAAAATCGTTAAGCATACCAAATCGAATACCATCGTATTGGCGAAAGGCGGCCAGCTGCTGGCCAGCGGCGTAGGCCAGACCTCGCGTGTGGATGCCCTGCGCCAGGCCATCGACAAGGCGGCCCATTTCGGCTTTGACCTGCAGGGAGCAGCCATGGCTTCGGATGCGTTCTTCCCATTCCCAGACTGCGTGGAAATAGCCGCCGCAGCTGGCATAGGCGTTGTTTTGCAACCCGGTGGATCGATCAAGGACAAGGAGTCGATCGATATGGCAAACCAAAAAGGCGTGGCGATGGTCACGACCGGCGTGCGTCACTTTAAGCATTAAGCCCATCGCCCAACAGGAAAAAGATCCCCATGAAATTTGGACAAGTAGGACAGGCTGGGTTGTTGCAGATTCGCCTATTTGCCTATTCGCTTATTCGTTTGT
>CAYUIZ010000217.1:0-3511 GCA_964444885.1 uncultured Sphingobacteriaceae bacterium
ATGTTTACCCCAATGGTTCGAGTTTGCAACTCGGACCCCTTTAGCCTTCCCCTTAATGGTTTGATTTTTTCCAGCCTGCTGTAGGCAGGCAAACCGGCCCTCTTATCGGTTTTTTATGGCACGAGTTGCAAACTCGCGCCAATTAGGGAATAGTATTATCTTTGCCTGTTGGCAGTCGCGGCCGCACGACGGGACAATTGCTCGGGCGATGCATTCACCGAAACGACGTTAACTAAGCGGCTATTGGCGTTCCATCGCTTTCTTCTGACTAAAAAAAGAACAATGGATATTGATTTTGTGGTGACGTGGGTGGACATGAACGACCCCAACTGGCAAAAAGACTTTGCCAGCCATTCCGGCAAAATAGACAACAAGAAAAACGAGGTTTCCGTGGCCCGGTTTCGGGATTACGGCCTACTGAAATATTGGTTCAGGGGCGTCGAAAAGTTTGCGCCATGGGTACGTAAAGTACATTTCGTCACCTGCGGGCAACACCCTGAATGGCTCAATGCCAATCATCCCAAGCTCGCACTCGTCGACCACAAAGACTATATCCCTAACCAGTTCCTACCCTGCTTCAATTCCAGTCTGATCGAAATATACCTGCACCGGATTCCAGGCATCGCCGATCACTTTGTGTATTTCAACGATGATTTCTTCATCATTGACCACCTCGATCCCAGCCGGTTTTTCGTCGACGGATTGCCTCAGGACATTGCGGCTTTTCGCGCCAATCTGGGGCTGTCGCTCTGGAGCAAATGCCTGAAGAACAACATCGAAATCATCAATCGTCGTTTCGACAAAAAAGAGGTCTTTGAACGCGACCATGACAAGTGGTTCCACCCGTCCTACGGAAGCAAAGCCAACCTGACGCGCCGCAAGAAGGATTCCGACAAATTTATGACGCTACGCACGCCACACAATGCACAGCCCTATTTGAAATCCACGTTTGAGGAAGTATGGGACTATGCAGGCAAGGAACTCACGGAAATGTCTTCCAACCGATTCCGGACCGATCGCGACTACACCCAAGAACTCTTTCGTACCTGGCAAATATGCCGGTCAAACTTTCTGCCGTATAACACGTACCAAGACACCAAAATGTTCCCGCTGATATTCCGTGCTAAACAGGCTATCAAAGCCATACGCGAGCAGTCGTACAAGCTCGTGTGCATCAATGATAGCGAATACATCATGAACTTTGAGAAAACCATGCAAGGCCTGCACGCCTCTTTTGAGCATATCCTGCCCGAGAAATCCTCTTTCGAACTATAGTCCGCACACACCTTGTAAGGTGGTGCAGAGATTGATAGGCATTTTTCCCATATTTGCTTGACGCAAGTATAGATTGCTATGACACTGACGGAGCTCAAAAAGTCCATAACACTTTTCTTCAATGCCTACTGGTTGAAGGAGTACTACCTGCTCTTAAAATACCACCGGTTGGACGCCAACCCGACGCGAAAGCCGTTGCTCCTCTCTCTCGTGGATAGCCGACGCCAGGGCAAAGGACTCACAGACCGATTTAAGGGAATTATCAGTGTATACGCACTAGCGAAAGCAACGAATAACCCTTACCGATGCCTGTACACGCACCCCTTCTTACTGACTGATTTTTTTGTTCCCAATGCCTATGATTGGCAGTTAAAGGTAGGTGAGCTAAGTACCGCCGTTAGCGACGTGCGCTTTAAGCTGTTGCGCAAACAGCATACAATCAAAAGGCTTCTGAAAGTGCTTCCTCTCAAAAAACAGATCCATGTGTATGCCAATCTAGACTATTTGGATGAGATCAACCGGATCTACTCGACTAGCTATACCTGGGGCGAACTATTCCATGAGCTGTTCAAGCCCACGGACCAGCTAAGAGCACAGGTCGATAAGCATCGTGAAAATATGGGCGGGGCGGGATACGTGGCTTGTGTCTTCAGGTTTCAATCCCTGCTGGGAGATTTCAAGGAATATCGATTTGACGCGCTCGAATCCACCGCCCGTAGTCAACTCATCGCAACAAATAAGGAAGCGCTGGCAAAAATCGCGCAGACAAATCAGCAACCCGTCCTGGTAACTTCGGACAGTAGCACGTTCCTGGATGCCGTGAAGGATGTTCCGAATGTCTACACCATGTCCGGAAAAGTCGTGCATATGGATTGTGTGAATGACGAATCGCCAAACGTATACATGCGTTCGTTCGTTGATTTTCTATTGATATCGGAGGCAGCGAGAATTTACAGCGTTGGTACGGACATTATGTACCGTTCGGATTTTCCAGCTTACGCCGCAAAACTGAACAATGTGCCTTTTGAACGTGTTTTAATTTGATTATGCCGACGTATTGTAATTACTTTGTGTAACGGGCACCGCAAAAAAAACAGGTGTTCCGCTGGTACGGTGTCCGGCCCCATACTCCAAATGGTTTAGCAACATGAACAATCATACCCATCCGATCGATTTGGTTTACCTGTGGGTAGACGGCAACGACCCTGAGTGGATTGCCAAAAAAATAAAATACACAGGCGCCATCGGTGACGGTAGTGAAGGCGATTGCGTAGGACGCTACATCAGCAACGACGAATTGAAATACGCATTGCGTTCGGCCGAACAATATGCGCCTTGGCTTCGACACATATACATCGTCACCGACAACCAACAACCGGAGTGGCTCGATGTATCGCATCCCAAAATCAAATTGGTCGACCACAAGGAAATCCTTCCGCCGGAGATTATCCCGAGTTTCAGTGCCCAGGTCATCGAATATTTTCTTTACCGAATTCCCGGACTGTCGGAGCATTTCTTGTACGCCAACGACGATATGTTCTTCAATGCGCCATTGCCGCCTTCCTATTTCTTCACAACGGAAGGCCTGCCTATCGTACGCTTAAAACGGAAGCCTTTGGCAAAATGGCGTTATCGTGTCAAACGGTTAATCGGAAAAAAACTGGGACAGTATGCGCACGCACTGGCGGACGCCGCGTCCATGGTCGAGAAAAAATTTGGAAAATACTATGGCGGCGTGCCTCACCACAACATCGATGCCTACCGGAAATCGGATTACCGAAACGCCGTCGAAAACGTATTTAAGGACCAAGTGGCGAGCTCGCAAGGCAACCGAACCCGCGTCCACGGCGACCTGCAGCGCTCGGCCTTCTCGCTTTACGCCCTAGCCATTGGGCACGCCCAGCTCAAGTATGTAGGCCGAAAGGAATCAAGCCGTATCCTGGTTTACAAACATGACTTCGCGAAGTATATGGAAAAATACCAGCCCGAGCTGTTCTGCCTGAACGACAACCAGCGCGTGACTGAAGACGACCGGAAAAAAATCAAACCTTTTCTGGAAGCGTTATTCCCCCAGCAATCATCCTTTGAGAAGTAAGGCGCGACGCGCAACACGTATCGGTTTGCCTTATATCCAGCGCAACAACAAGTCCGGATAGATACCCAATACGAGCGTAGCAATAACTGCAAACCCAAATACCACTTGGTAATGGGTTGGAAACGCAACAACATCGCGGTC
>CAYUIZ010000218.1:0-3474 GCA_964444885.1 uncultured Sphingobacteriaceae bacterium
GTTGACGCACAAGCGGGATTTACTTCATCCTGCCCGTGGCGGAACGTTAGTTTCGGGTTGCTCTTTCATTAAAAAAACCGCCTGCCAAACACATCATTCCGTCCCGCGTGGACGCCCGTCCAGAACGCGTCGAAATTGTTCAGAACGGCCAACAAGAATAATAGAACAACAAACCCGCAGACGATTTGATATGTCCCAATCCTCCTGTCTGTCGCTTTACTGTTCTGTTTCATAATCAGTATGTTTAAAATAATGGAACCGATAAAGAAGCGCTAAATTTCCCATGTTAGCCATCCCTAATATTTTCAAAATAACCCCTTTGTGCTAACAGCCTTCGCCAACTTCGATAAACGCCGTTTTGCCTGCCCGCTTTAAACAAGCCACATGACAAGAGCCATGGGCGTATTGATGAGCATATGGAATAATACGGCATAAGCAAACCCAAGAGTTAACCGGGCATAACCTAGCAACAGGCCCATATACAATTGTGGCAATGCAATTATGAGGTAAAAAGGCATTAGCTGAACAGGCAGCGGGTTATAATTCGCTACGTGCAGCAGTCCGAAAATAATAACGGAGGAATAGAATACCAACCTAGCATTTTGGCTGTAATAGCAAATCCAAATAAACAGGAAGGTAGACAGCGGCACAATAAGCAGCCTATAGCCAAAGTCACCATTCGACACAACAATGCTTAATATGAAAAAGACGATAACAGCAACAACTGATATCGACAAATACTTCGTCTTATTCACCAAAGGCAATCGAAACATCAGCTCTTCTGATAAAGGGATGAATATCATTAACGCAGGAACGACAAATGCGCCAAATGTATCACGTAAGCTCGTTGTGACGGGTGATCCTTGCGCTCCCACATCTAAACCGTACAAATTCAATACGGTATAGTTCACAAGTTGGTTTATCCCCGATATGACAACCAATCCCAAAATATAGACTACCAAGATTTTGAAAAACACCCTGCCTTTGGATGGACAAGCGATAGGTCCGGAGAGATTAGGGGTCTTTAAAAAATTGACTAGCTCAAGGACAAACGGCTGCATAGTTTATTATAGGCTTCAAACATACTATTATAGTCTCTCAGAACAATTAGGTCTATTAAAAGGGTTTCCACCTCTCAGATAAACCTTCTCGTCGTGCAATAATCTTCTGTTTTTGATTGGCGATGAAACTATGATGCATTAAAGTAGAAAGGCATTTAATGAATCACTGACAGTTTCACAAACTAAACGAATAATGAAGTAAGAGCTATTTTGCTCTCACTCCATTATTCGACTGTCATAACGCTAAACCCAGGGCAGTGTCAAGGCACCAAGATACTCAATTGCTCTCATCACGGTTTGCCCCGCAACATATCCTGCTTTGTATGCGTTGCTTTTTTGATCCCAATCCGCAGGCTTGCTCCCCCCGTTAGTTAAAATCATTTCACTGTCTGTTAAGGGATGGCAACCTTCTGTTGTTGCCCACCCGAGGCATCGATGCGCAGCAGGGTATCCCCCTTGCTGACTTGCTTGTTATCCACGATGTGCCAATGGGAGATACGTCCGGTCACAGGCACGACAACCTCGTTTCGCTCGACCGAGGCTTGTAGTAGGCCACTGCCACGCACACTCATGTCGACACGGATAACGGGAAGCAATGCAACGGCGATAACGAGTGCCAATAGCACGGTTAAATACACCAACCTACCCCTCACCTGCATACGCTGGAGATAGCTGATACTCAGGGCGGATGGCTCCGCTAACGGAAGAATGTCTTTTTCGACCATAGCGTTTGGGGTTTAAGTAAGTGGTGGAGTACATCCATGGGGTGTCGGAGCCACGTGGCACGTGCTGCGAGGATAAATCAAGCTGCCATTACAGACCGAATGACTAATTTCAGCCCATCCGACTTATCGTTAATCATATTTAAAAAGTTAATTACTACAACTGGTTAAGCATCCAATTATACATAAAAATTTACTTATTAGAAATAGTATTGTCAAAAAAATAAGCCGGTTACGCTTTCTTTTTTTGACAGGATACAGGAAACCGACGTGTGGGGCGTTAATCCGTTGAGGCAACGCCGCTCTTGGAATCTTGATTTTGGAGAAGTATCGGACGGCATAAACCGACCTCTGAGCGGGATATATTTCGGCGCTAAGCCCCTACGGTGCCACCAGTTGCATCAGGATGCCGCACAGGTAACCTGCGTAGGTACCAATCGCATAGCTAAACACCGAGACGAACACGCCTACGGGCACGAGAGAAGGATGAAAAGCGCCTGCCGTGACGGACGCCGAAGCCACGCCGCCAATATTGCCCATGCTGCCGATGGCAAAAAAGAAAAATGCCGACTTGGTAAGCTTGGCCACGGTAAACAAAATCACGATATGGAACAATATCCACACGATACCCACCAGGAACAGGCCCGGGTTTTTTAAGATGGCGAACACATCCATCTGCATGCCGATGGTGGCAATCAGCACGTACAGGAATACAACGGCAATCTTGGACGCGCCCAGCTGTTCGAGTCGCCGGGCTTTCGTGAAGGACAGTCCAATTCCGATCAGCGTGGTCAGCAAAATAACCCAGAAGAAGTTGGATGTGAGGCTAAACTTGTCGAGGTGCGGGGCATGTGTCTGCACGGCGGTGGAAATATAGCTTGCAAAAAAGTGGGCGACGGCCGTCCCCCCAAACGCGATTCCCAGCATGATGAAATAATCCCGTGCCTCCGGTACACGTTTTTCTTCGCCTTCGACGGCCTCCATGCGCTTCGTCAGCTCTTGCACTTCGCCTTCCTTGGCTTTGAAAAAACGGTCGAGCACGGCTTGCTTCCCCGCGCCGTACAGCAGAACGGCCATCCAGCCATAAGCCACAAACACATCGACAGCGACTGTGGCCGCGAAAATATCGGCCGGAGGCTCAAAAATACGATACAACGCCGCTTGGTTGGCCCCGCCCCCAATCCATGACCCGGCCAAGGTAGCCAAGCCTTTCCACACCTCGCCCGATACAACTTCCGGCGCGAATAGCGAGAACAGCCACACCGCAAACGGACCACCCAAAATAATACCGATCATACCTGCAAAAAATAGCAGGCCGACCTTCTTGCGCAGGGCCCATATTTCCTTGAAATTGATATTGAGCGTAAAGAGCAGCAAACATGCGGGCAAAAGATACCCGGAACTCATGCTATACAACCCAGACGCCTCGCCCGAAATGACATCAAACGAGTTGAGCAGTCCCGGAAGGAAATAGCACAGCAGCAAAGGCGGGATGACGGCGTAGAAGCGTTTAAGAAACGTGTTGCTACTGGCCGAGGTATAAAAAACCACCGCCAGAATGATCATCAATAATCCGAAAACAACGGCGTCATTGGTGATCAGCGCTGTGTTTCCAACCGTCTCGTCCATGGAAATCTCTTAGTTTATTAATCAGTTGTAGCCTTAAAAGTAAGGATTTTGCGGACAACTAC
>CAYUIZ010000219.1:0-3461 GCA_964444885.1 uncultured Sphingobacteriaceae bacterium
TCCTCGATCGTTCGGCGATACGGGAGGCACGTGTAGCATAATGTATCACAGAGTCTCGTTTCGCCATTCTGTGATACATGTCCCCGATTAACATCAGCGCCCGGATCCGATTGACATCGGTGGACGCTTCTTGAAATAATGAATCGGCCGACCGTACGGCTCCAGGCAAGTCATTGCTCGCCGTATGCGTATAAATATGGAAGAACGTGCTATCAAAAGAAGTGTCTATTTCCAGACTATCGGCGGGCGCCCATGCAACCAAACCGAGCATAATGCCTACTAGCCCGACAGCGGGCAATAGTAATTTCATGTTTGTAGATTTTCAAAAACGCTCGAAACGATGCAGCGTCGCTGTAGATGATTTTCTTAGTAGCTCTTTGGTTGACTATGCTTCTTTCGTGCTATTCCAGGCTTTCTGTTTACGGTGCGAATATAGGAAAAACAAACAGAATCTGTCGCGACGAAGCGTATTTGGCCAGGGCAATCGGGTCACAAATTTCTTTTCTCCGTTTACAGCATCTAATCGCATCTTTTGCTTTTCGGCCCAAATGTTTTTGAAAATTCGATCTATGCTGGTAGTCATTAAAACGGCATTTTCTATTATGACCCGATTGCCCTGGGTTTTCATCATGTTGGTACGGTTTATTATTTTAATTCCATCAATATAATTTTACATCAAACCTGCCCTCCGTCACTTCGACCCGTTCCCCGGTCAGGGGGTTGACAAGCGAGCAAGCAAACGTCCCGGAGACAATGCGGGCTTCCCGGTCAAAACGGAGGATTTCCATGCGCGATTCGCGTTCGGTATCTACGGTAAAGACCGTTCCAAAGCGATCGTATTTAAAACTAAAACCTCCTTGTTGCTCGGTGAGTATCGGGAATACGCCAATGCGCAGATTCTCCTTTGCTCCCAAATAGCTAAGCCATATCGTACCAAGGTTTTCCGTTCTATCCCTGGAGCTAGCAATAATCAAATAGTCTATCTCAAGGTTAATTGATGACAACGTTACTCTAAAATTTGTTGCAGCTCTTATTGGCGGATCCTTCTTCGGAAGATAGAGCTGCCCGTTTAAACGGCATCCAAAGGTATTGCGGCCTTCTTGGGTCACCTCGGGTAAGACATTCGACTTTTTACAAGACAACATACTGACTGAAACAAGGACAGCGAGCAGCACGGGTAGTAAACGAAAGCTTTTCATGGTGTGGTGGTGACTAAACATCTATGGATCGAATTAGTTCAAAAATTCGGATGCAAAACGATGCTGAACTTAATATCCAGCATCCCGACCTATCCTGATGAATTAGTTTTGGTTTATCGCACCACCCAATTCGTCAACCGAATGAGATGGCTGCTTTGATAGTTTTATAATGGTATTGCCAAAAATGATGAAAACAATCACGATACCGCGCAAGTAACTTGGGGCTTCGCATAGTTCTCCATCGATTATGTGCTAAAGTTAATGAAAGCCCTTCCATAAACCAAAAATGGTTGGGGAGAAGGACCTTGCCCTTCCCCTTCTTTTTCCGATATTTGGCAACGGAAACCAATACACGCCCTGCCATGCGCTCTATCTTGCTTAGCTGTTCCGCATTCGTTTGTTCCCTGTTGCTTTATGTGCCTGTCGCGCCGGCGCAATCCCTTGGCGCCCGTTTGGCGTCGGCCTATAGCGCGTTCGAGTCGCACGAAAGCCTGGCCCATGGCATCGCATCGCTGACGGTGCTCGACGCGAATACAGGTGAGGTGGTTTTTGCCAAAAACGGGCACATCGGCCTCGCCACCGCATCAACGCTCAAAAATATCACGGCTGCCACGGCGTACCACTTGCTTGGCCCATCGCATACGTTTGAAACCGAACTGTACCACACTGGGCAGGTCGATGCCAACGGCGTGCTGCACGGCGACTTGGTCATCAGGGGATCGGGCGACCCGACGCTGGGCAGCGACCGCTACCCCAGCACGCTGGACGAAACCGTCATACAAAGCTGGCTGGCAGCCATCCAAGCGACCGGCATACGCGCGGTCAGCGGCCGCATCATCGGCAACGACCAGCGCTACGGCGGGATGACGGCGCCGCGCGGCTGGCCTTGGCAAGACATGGGCAACTACTATGGCGCGGGCGTATCGTCGCTCAATTGGCAGGAAAATGCCGTAGGCATCGAATTTGGCGTGGGCAAGCGCGTGGGCGAGCCGACAAGCATCCAGCGCACCACATCCGACATTTCTTACGTGCAACTGGCCAATGAAGCCACCACGGGCCGCGCCCGAAGCGGCGATAACGTGTATGCCTTTGCCGCGCCTTATTCCTCGCGCATTTTCCTGCGCGGCACGCACGGCATCGACCTCAAAAAGACCATCCGCATCGCCCTGCCCGACGCGGCCTACCACGCCGCGTACCAACTGCACCAGGCACTCGGCGAGGCCGGCATTGCGCCAACGGAGCCCCCCACTACCGCGCACCGCCTGCAACTGGAATCAGAGGCTGTACCGGCCACTGGCACGGCATTGCACCAGCACCGCTCGCCCCAGCTCGGCGAAATCGTCTACTGGTTTAACCAAAAAAGCATCAACCTCTATGGCGAAGCCCTGCTGCTGGCCATGGCTAACCGGGAAGAGTCCGCCGGCGACACGCGCGACGGCGCTATCCTGATGCGTGATTTTTGGGTGGAAAAACTCCAGATCAACGAGGGGGAACTGCGCATACAGGACGGATCGGGCCTTTCGCCCGGCAACCGGGTGACCACGCGCGCGATGGCCCGCATCCTGGCTTCGCTGCGGCAAGAGCCTTGGTTTGGCAGCTTCCACGAAAGCCTCCCCACCATCAACGGCATGGCGATGAAAAGCGGCACCATCGGCGGCGTTTTGGGCTATGCCGGGTACCACACAGCCCCCGACGGGACACCGCTCGTATTCGCGTTGCTGGTCAACAACTACCAAGGGCCTGCCCAGCCGATGCGCAACCGCATGTTCCGATTGCTGGACACGCTGAAAGATTGAGCCCGGCGGAGGCGCCTACAGCACCCGCCCGAACCATCGAGCCGCCAAACGACAAAGAACACGAAATCCGTCATAAAATGCCCACATTTTCTATTTATCTTGCGGCCAGCCACCCGATTTTGGGCCACTAGTCAGAAAAGAATCATACCTTTGCAACAGCAGTACCAAGAGAAAAAACCTGTATTGGCAGCATATCACAAATGAGCAAAACAAACCATAAGCAAGAAGCCCTAAACTACCATGCAACTGGCAGGCCCGGAAAAATCGCCGTTGTGCCTACCAAACCCACGAATTCGCAGCGGGATCTGTCGCTGGCCTATTCGCCCGGCGTGGCCGAGCCCTGCCTGCGGATTGCCGAGAACACAGACGATGTCTACAAATACACCGCCAAGGGCAACCTCGTGGGCGTCATCAGCAACGGAACGGCTGTGCTGGGCCTGGGAGACATTGGCCCCGAAGCCGGCAA
>CAYUIZ010000220.1:0-3409 GCA_964444885.1 uncultured Sphingobacteriaceae bacterium
TAAGGCGCCTGAATAAAACAGAACGGGCAGTCGCTTTCGCGGCTGCCCGTTTCTTTTTTGGACAAGTTTGGAGGCTATCGGAACGCGAATACGTTAGCCATGTCATCCGTGCCCGTAAAATGAGTGTCCAAATCGACAAGTTCGCCCGTCGCAATATCGATTACCACACCGTGCACGGCAAGGTCGGCCCGTTCCTTCCACGCGTTTTGGATAATACTCGTCGTGCAGAGATTAAAGACCTGTTCTTGCACATTGAGCTCCACCAGCCGGCTTACTTTCTGTTCATGATCATTAATCTCGTCAATTTCCTTGGCATGCAGGCGATATACGTCCTTGATATGGCACAGCCAGTTGTCAATAATGCCATACTGCTGGCGGCTGAGGGCCGCGGCCACGCCGCCACAGCCGTAGTGCCCGGCTACGATCACGTGTTTCACCTTTAGCACGTTTACCGCGTAGTCCAGAACGCTTAGCATGTTCATATCCGAATGCACGCAGACGTTGGCGATATTACGGTGTACGAAGACTTCTCCCGGTTGGGTATTGGTGATCTGGTTGGCTGGTACGCGGCTGTCCGCGCAGCCTATCCAGAGGATTTCCGGGTGCTGCCCGTGGGACAGCTGTTTGTATCGTCCCGATTGGTCGCTGTTCACAAAATTCACCCATTCGGCATTGCCGGCCAGTATTTTTTTGAATCCGGATTTGAGCGTCTCGTTTCCGTCTAATTTGTTATTTGGCATGTGTTTTTCTATTTTTTTTTTGATGGAAGTTTTTAATTCGTGGGTTTGCTTGTACGGTGATGCCAACTGGCTGATCGCGAGCTAGCCATGCGGCTCCCGCGCTTGCCGTGAAAAGCCTGCTTGTGGCTCACCATTTTGTTAAACTGCCGGATGCTGGGGATGTTTTTCTTATTGACAATCCCGGTCAGCTCCACACGGCGGCCCTTGCTCTCCGCGTTTTGTTTAAAAGCATGAATTACCTCGATGACGTCCTTGTCGATAAATCGGCTGTGCGAGCCATCAATGACGACCTCATCAACCTGCTTTGGAAGGCTGTACAGCGATTTCTGAATAGCCGCTTTGTTCAGGAACGAAACCTCCTCGGAGAGGGTGAGCGTTACTTTGGTGCCGCCTTCATGCTCGGCAATTTCGTATTCAAAGGTGTTGGACATATTGTTGCGCAAGATATAAAATATACCTACAACCAAGCCGATACCCACGCCGGTCAGTAAGTCCGTCAACACGACGGCTACAATGGTTACCGCAAAGGGAACAAACTGGTCGAGCCCCTTGCGCCACATCTGCTTGAATATTGCGAATTTAGCAAGTTTGTAGCCAGTCAGCAAAAGAATTGCGGCAAGACAGGCCAATGGGATCAGGTTGATCAGACGCGGAATGAGAATTAATGCCAGTAACAGCCACAGGCCGTGCAATATCGCGCTTTGCCGGGTGCGTCCGCCTGAGTTGACGTTGGCTGATGAGCGTACGATAACCGAGGTCATGGGCAAGCCTCCTAACAGGCCGCTTCCCATATTGCCCACGCCTTGGGCCAGCAACTCGCGGTTAGTAGGCGATACGCGCTTAAGCGGGTCGATTTTGTCGACCGCTTCTATGCTCAGCAAGGTTTCCAAGCTGGCAATAATCGCGATCGTGAAGGCGACGATCCACACATCGCTGTTTACTATTTGGGAGAAGTCCGGGAAGACGAACAATCCCATAAATTCGTTCACCGAGCTGATGACGGGGATGGTGACGAGATGGTTCAGTTCCAGTGCGAGAACCGTGCCGTCAAAGGCTTGGCCGAGCAGGACGCTGATGACCACGGCCGCCAACGGTGCGGGCATGAGGTTAAGCTTGGGTATTTTAGGCCAAAACATCAAGATCAGCATGGATACCACGCAGATCACTAAGGCGCCCGAGTTTATGCCTTGAAAGGCGGCAACCAGCGCCGTGAAGGTGTTATGCTGGTCCAACTGGGCGAAGCTCTCCTCCCCAAAGTAGCTGGAATCATACCCGATGGCGTGGGGAATTTGTTTCAGGATAATCAGAATCCCGATTGACGCGAGCATCCCCACAATCACGGACGACGGGAAATAATTGCCGATCATGCCTGCTTTCAGGATGCCCAGTACGATCTGGATGACGCCGGCGATCACGACGGCCAGCAGAAAAGTTTCATAGGCACCCAAGGACTCGATGGAACTGAAGACAATAACAGCCAGACCGGCCGCGGGCCCGCTGACACTCAGCTGGGAGCCACTGAAGGAAGCCACAACAATGCCACCGATAATGCCCGTCAGCAAGCCGGCGAACAGCGGCGCACCGGAAGCCATGGCAATACCTAGGCAGAGGGGAAGGGCTACCAAGAAAACCACGATGCTCGCCGGAAAATCGTATTTCAAGTCTCTTTTCGATAGTTTTAAGAACGCAGACATACGTTTACCATTCATATAAATTATGTGTTTAATTTAGTGAAGAAATTAATTTAATACGCGGGATTCGGATGGCATTCGGTTACACCGCCAGGCCATCGCGAATGGTCGGGAAAATGCACAAGGAGCCCCGCATCGGTAGTGCATATAGGCTACGATGTAGGATCTTGGGCAGGAAGGGGGACGTTATGCGTTGGGAGGCGGCGTGGGAACGGCTGGATAAAACGCGGGAATATATCCACAGTCGTCTAAAATGACTGCAAGCGCGCTGAAAAGATCGAGTGGGGGAAGGTATGCGAGGTGTGTGGCCGGCTTGGGATATTCCTTGGCAAAATCCTTCGCTTGATCACCGCCGTTGTTGCCATTATTGTTTTCAATCTCCAACTGCAACACCACTTGGATGATGGTTTCTTTGTCAAGATGGCTGGAAAAAAATGGGGAGCAGGAAATTAGGATCTTCATGAAGAAGATGCCGAAAAATAGTTTGGCGTAAAGTATTCTTCCTGTTTCTATCGACATCGTTTGGGTCGTGGCCGAGCGCATGCAGACACGCCGAAGGCTTGGTGCGTTCGTCGTATTCCGATTATCATTCTAGCAACACTCATGGCACAAAAATATTAGTTTTCGCTTTTTGTTCCTAATACACGCATAAGTTTTTTACAAAAAGTAACAATAAAATTAAATTTTGGTAATGTGATTTTTGACCATATAAGACATTTTTTGGTCTGATAGCTTGCCAGCTTATTTATTTTGAGCTAGATATGTGCTGGGCGATATGCCAAATTGTTTCTGGAAGTTCCGGCCAAAATGAGTTTGGGAACTGTAGCCCACCATCTCCGACACTTCGTATATCTTGTACGCACCTTCGTTGAGCAGCTGGGCGGCTTTTTTGCAATTATGTGCAATACAACTTTTGGGAAGGAATCGCGTACATTGGGAAAACTTCTGTGTATTTTAGCCATTCCAATGAGAACGAAT
>CAYUIZ010000221.1:0-3401 GCA_964444885.1 uncultured Sphingobacteriaceae bacterium
CCTTCCTCAATGGCCGCCACGATTTGTGCTTCGCGCGGGGTGAGGTTTTCTTTCAATTCAACGGTAGGCTTGGGGTTAAAATGTTCCACTACCAGTCTGGCGATGCCCGGCGACATGGGGGCGCCGCCCTCATGCAGGGATAGAATGGCCTCTTTTATTTTGGGCAAGGGCGTCTGTTTGAGGAGGTAACCGGAGGCGCCGTTGCACAGGGCTTGAAACACGTGATTGGCGTCGTCATACACCGTTAGCATAACAACTTGGGATGCGGGAGCGCGCTTTTTGATGCGCTGGATTCCTTTAATGCCCGACTCACCAGGCAGCCCGATATCCGACAAAATAACATCCAAATGGAGGTCGTCGGCCCACTTTTCAAAAAAAGCTTCAACCGAATATGCGAACAGCAGGCATGCGAACCCGGGCTGGTTCTCAAAATAAGAAACCAGCATCTGCCTGATTTGATCGTCGTCTTCAATGATGCCCAAACGTATCATGACGTAAAAATAGGGATATTGTGCGGGGTTTTGCATCCCCTTTTTGGGTGGGATGGGTTAGGGGAGGGATACGGTGAGTTTAAATGTTCCGTCGTTGTCGTCAATGTGCAACTCGCCACCCATTTTCACGGCGCGCTGGCGCATGTTCCCGATTCCCCGCCCGCCCTGCTTCACCACCAATGGAGGTGCTGGGCGAGCGCTGTACAGATTGCTGATTTCCAGCCGGATCGTTTTATCAAGATGCAATTCAATGATAATTGTTGACCCATCGCCGTACTGTATCGCGTTGTTGAGTGCTTCTTTGAAGATGAGAAACAGATTTTGGCGTACCAGTTGCCCGATTGGCCCGGATTCGTAATCCCCACGTACCTCAAACCGGCAGGCTACTTGCAGGTCGTTCCGGACTTTATACGCATAGTCTTTCATCCGGATAACAAGCTCCTTCATCGTATCAAATTGTGAATCAATGGACCACACCATGTCACTCATCGACAGTAAGGCTTGCCGGCTGGTAGCGGAAATCTTTTTGAGTTCCTGGCTGCAGGACGTGTCATCCTTAGCCGACAGCGCGCCGGCTTGGTAGTAGATCCGTGTCAACGAACTGCCTACTTCATCATGCAGGTCCGCCGCAATGCGATTGCGCAATTGCTGCTCCTGCTGTATTTTTCGTAGCCTGTTCTTGTTCCATCCATACATGAGCAGCACGACTCCACCGATGATCATTAGCTTAAACCACCACGTTTCGTAATAGGCGGGTCTCTTGGTGATTGAAATCGATTTTTGCACACCCGATGGGAGGGTACTCACGGTTTCGACCGCTAATTGGTACGTGCCCGGTGCGGGAGCAATTAAGGAGATGAACTGGTTTTGTTCCAGCGTTTCCGATTGATCGTCGTGAAAGCTGTAACGGATTTCGCTGTTCAGCCGGTAGTTGCGGGGCGTGCCCAGATAGAGGCCTGTTAAGCTTTGGTCGGATTCGAGGGTAAGTGTATGTTCCCGCCGATAGGGCCAACTGTAATCTGCCGATCGGCCGCCGGCTCCGTCCGATGATAGGTGCACCTCGGTGATGTAGCTCTCTATAGGCTTGTGGCCGTCAAACCAGCGCTGTTGCATGTCTAATACGGTGTAGCCGGATAAGCCGCCTACATACAGGCGGTTGCGAGGCGCGTCCCAAAAGGAGGCTCCCGAGTTGAATTCGGATTGATGAAGACCCTCGGCCATGCCAATGCGGCGAACCTGTGGGCCCCGCAGCAAGTTGAGCCCGTTAGCCGTTCCTGCCACAAGCACGTTTCCTACCTGTTCGAGACTATACACCAAATTGTTGCTTAGTCCATCGCGGGTCGTCATGGACTGCAGTACAGCGCCCGCGGCATTTATCGCGACCAGGCCGTTGCCCTGTGTGGCTATCCACGTGGTATCGCCGTTGCGAACGGCCTTGAATACGCCGAGATTGCCGGTCAGCGGGTATCGTTTGGTCAGGTTGCCATGGTCAAGCTCGAGGAGGCCGATGTTGGTGCTCAGCAAAAGCCGCGAGCGTCCCTCGGGCAGGATATGCCGGATATGAAGGTCGAGCGCATGCGGCTCCTCGGCGGATAACTGGTATTTTCGCAGTTGATAAGTCGATTTGTCGAGCAACCAAAGGCCGCTCATACTACCAATTAAATAATCATCTTCGCTTTCGGCTAAACTCATCACGTGCGAAGGCAAGTTATAAGCGTGTTGCCCGGTTGCGGTTTCGGCAAAGGAGTACGGAAAATCCGAAATCGTACGTCGTTGCCGGTCAAACAATTTCAACGAACCTCCATCAGTGCCGATCAACAGTTCCTGGTCGTTCATCGGCAGTAGCGCGTATGCATGCTTGAGGTCTTGAAAATGCAAGGTGTCCGAGCCGTTCGGTTCGATAAAGCCAGCGCCGTTGTAGGTGCCGTAAAACAATGCCCCATCGGGGTAAACATACATGCCGCGCGTGCTTTTATTGGCACCCGGATTGGTTGGCGCTAAATGGGATAAGCCGGCCGTTTGGGGATATACAACAAATATGCCCTCCTCGGTACCCAGCAAAACCTCATCTCCTACGATTTTGGCAATGGTGGTATTGAAGTGGTTCGTCGACGGAATGGCAAGTCTTTGCGTGGGCTTGAGATTAGCGTCGAGCAGGTAGACCGATTCATTGTCGGCGTACGCATAGCGCCCGTCACCCTCAGCCAATACGTACATCTTATTGCCGGATATGGGGACTCCGTCAACGATGTACGGGGTGGGGATGCCATCGCTGGCCAACTGATAGATTCCCGTGTCAAAAACGTCCAGCAAGAGTGTGCTGTCTTGTTTAATGATATGCGTGATGATTCGCGTAATGCCTGGCAGGGGCATATACCGCCGTTTCGCAAGGTCGTCGGCATCCACAGCGAGCAGGCTGCCTGAGCTGGTACCCACCCAATACTTGCGTTTCCAATACACCATGCTGCGGGGCGATATTTTATTGTTTTGAGCGATGCCCTGCTCGTGCAAATCGTCAATCCGCACGTATTCGTCACCTTTAATCCGCAGAAGGTGGCCGTTTTCGTACGCCACCATGACGGTCGAGTCGGCCAGCAGCTTCATCCAGATCACGGTCCGGTGCTGAATCGGGGGTAATAAAGCCTCGTCTACCGGGTGTACGATCCATGTTTTGAGGTCGAGGTAAGTGAGGTTTGCATTGCCCGCCATCCATAGCCGGTGATGGTCGTCAATCAAGATGCGTTGCGGCATATCGTCGGTGAGGCGCTGTCCGGCAATGGTTTTCAGAATATCCAGTGACCGGTATCCGTCATAGCGATATACCTCACCATTCGTCAAGAACCAGATAAAGCCGAGGCTATCGACACTCACATCTTTGATGAGCACCTCATCACGGTCAGGAAAAAGCTT
>CAYUIZ010000222.1:0-2510 GCA_964444885.1 uncultured Sphingobacteriaceae bacterium
GTAACGTTCACCCCGCTGGAGTCGCCGCTCAGCAAAGTGAGCAAGAGCATGAATATCATCGGCGACTTTGGCGGCGCGCAATTCCAATGGGCCAACGAGCTAAAAGCGCCCATCGTATTCGAGTTTTTGGCCGCAGACTCCCTGGGCCGCATGGTGACCCGGCGGATCGCCTCGTCTGAGGCGGACACGATGCAGCAATCGATACGCGGGTTTATGCCCGAGCCCAGGAACTTTGCCGTGGTAGCCAGCGACCAATGGGGAAACTATACGGATACCATCCTGCAGACCATCACGCCACTGTTTGAAGAGGAAATCCCGAAAACGGGCATGTCCATCATGAAGCTGGGCAACGACGCCAGCTTTACCAACTGGGAGGGGATGGACAATTTCCTCATTGACGATGACCGGGATAATTTTGGGCACTCCGCCAACTCTTCCATACCGGCGCCGTTCACCATCGACCTGGGCGTCAATGCCAAGCTAAGCCGCGTCGTCATGTTCCAGCGGTTCTTTAGCAGCGATTTCTACAATTGGGGCAACCCGAGGGAGTTTGAAGTCTACGTTTCGGCCGAACAGCCTGCGCAGAATGGCGACTGGGGCTCGTGGACCAAGGTCATGGATTGCGAAATCATCAAACCCTCTGGGCTGCCGGTAGGTACCTCGAACGATGAAGACCTGACATTGGCACAAGAGGGACATGAGTTTGCATTTCCGTTGGATTTGCCTCCTGCTCGCTATATCAGGATCAATATTTTGTCAACCTGGGGTGGCACCACGTTCACCCACCCGGCCGAGGTCGATGTGTTTGGAGAAGTACAGCCGTAAGAACAACTAAAATCAAAAAAGATGAAACGATTGCATTATATACTCGTATGCCTCCTGGCGGTTTCCGCGGTTTCCTGCGAAAGCTTTATGGACATCCATGAGGAGTACGTCAAAGACGGGGAAATCATCTACGCGCCAAAAGTAGACTCCGTACAATTCATTGCCGGCAAGGGCCGCGTCCAGTTTGCATTCTGGCTTGAAAATGCCCCGAATGTGAAAAGCGTTGACCTGTATTGGAACTCCAGGACCGACTCGTTGAGCACGACCGTTTCCCCCACCACCGGGCTGGACAGCTTCTACGTAACGGTACCCGGCCTGCCCGAAGGGGCATACACGTTTGAAGTGAAAACCCGGGACAATTTCGGCCATAGCTCCTTGTACCTCACCGGCTTTGGCAACTCCTATGGGGATTTCTACCAAAGCTCCCTGCTCAACAGAAGGGTCAGAACAGTCGAGCAAACACCCGATGGCGACTTAATTACTTGGTATGGTGCGCTAGACGGCATGACGTGGACGGATATTCGGTACACGACCAACGACGGGGAAACCAAGACGTTGAGGCTAGCCACAAACGCAACTGAGATCCTGTTGTCCGATGCTAAACCAGGAACAGGTTTCGAATTTTCATCCGCTTTTATTCCCGAAGAACTATCCATTGATACCTTCGCGACGGATTGGGAACAATATACCGGAATATACAAGTATGACCGGAGCAGCTGGAGCGTACTGGCAGTTTCGGATGAAACAGCCAGCGATGGCGGAGGCAAAAACACCTTGCTCGACAACAATTTGGGCTCATTTTGGCATTCCCAATGGGATGGCGGAAACGCCCCACTGCCACACTGGGCCATTATTGACATGACCGCCCCCAAGCGAATCGCCAAAATAGAGACGTACAAACGTCCTGGCAATAATGACGCAAGGACGATCGAATACTTTGTGGGCCCAGACGCCGATCCGAACGCATCGACGTGGACCAAAATCGGCGAGGCCCAATTCATTTCGGGGAATGATAAGATCGAGATTACGATACCCGACCCGTCGTCTACGCTATCGGGGCGGTACCTCAAGCTGGTATTGCCTGATAGCAATAGGGATCCGTTTACAAGCATCGCTGAAGTTTTTGTCTATGGCGACTAAAGCTCATCCGATGACGCAGCAGTAGAAATGCAAAGCCCCGATTCTTATGTTCGGGGCTTCGCTGTTTACACGGATGTCGAATTCCCGTAAACAAAAAAGCATCAATCGCAGTGACTGATGCTTTTTTTGTAGCCCCGACAGGAATCGAACCTGTATCTAAAGTTTAGGAAACTTCTATTCTATCCGTTGAACTACGGGGCCGTTATCCAAATGTAAAGTTTTTAAAAATTCCTTCCCAACTCCCGACTTATAATACTTCTCCCATTTTCGCGCTTCAATCCGATCTGTGACTTCTCGCACAAAGATTAACTCCCAAGGCACAAAACCCTTGGTCGAACGCGTAAGGCCCTTATTGTGCCAGTCTAAACGGCGATGAACATCGCCAGACATCCCAACATAAATCCTCCCGTCCCTCAAGCTTCGTATCGCGTAAACGTAATGCATCATTCAACTTCGGAAAACTGCTATTCCCTGCCTGCCGGCAGGCAGGTATCCGTTGAACTACGGGGCCGTTATCCAAATGTAAAGTTTTTAAAAATTCCTTC
>CAYUIZ010000222.1:2610-3392 GCA_964444885.1 uncultured Sphingobacteriaceae bacterium
AACTGCTATTCCCTGCCTGCCGGCAGGCAGGTATCCGTTGAACTACGGGGCCGTTTAAAAGCCAAGCGCAAAATTAACACTTTCCACCGACAAGCGACAACAAAATACGATTTTGCACAGTACTGTCCGGCTAGCTCATAACGGACGCTTTGCGAATTGAATTACACGCTAGTACTTGCGCGTCTATGCTTAAATCAACAGCCAGAAAAGACCGCCAAACAGGGTTCCCATACACGTACCGACAAGCACTTCGTTGAAAAAATGCCGTTTCAGGTAGAGGCGCGACCACCCCAACAAAGGCAACAGCACCAGGAAAATAATACCGCCTGTCATATTGAAATGCAGGATCAGCAGGCTGACGAACGCATGGAACGTCATGTGCATCGACGATTTGATGACTTTGTTGATATAGAGCGCACAGATCAGCAACGCGCAGGCCAGCGTCACCGCCAGCCGCAGGGAATATTGTTGGTTGGTTATCCAGATAACGACGGTCACCACCAGCAACAGTGCCGTAATCGTGACAAACCACTGCTGCCGCTGACGCTGGTCAGACACGTCAATATTGGTATACGTGCCGCGTCGCACACCGACAAACGTCCGGATGGTCACCGGAATAAAAATACCACCGATAATCAGCGCGCTCAGCATTGCGGCTTTCATAGGTGGCTCCTGCGTAAACAACAGTGTGACGACAAACACGGGAATCGTGACGAACGGGTGGCAGGCGAACGATATGAAAGTGGCTAGCGACTTCTTCAACGGTTTAAACTTTTGAGGTG
>CAYUIZ010000223.1:0-3383 GCA_964444885.1 uncultured Sphingobacteriaceae bacterium
GCTCCCGTTTGTTTTTTGCCGTGTACAGGGTTTTCGCTGGCGTCGCAAGGAGTCTCGCAGGCAGCGCGCGGAGTCAGGCTTTGGGGCTGGGCTGGCGGCATGAGGCGGGCGCTAGCTCGCCCTGCCCGATTCGATGATGTCGGCCATCAGGTAATACTTCATCCCGCCGATGCGCAGGGGCCGGAGCATCCCCTGCTCGGTGTACCGGCGCAGGGTGCGTTCGCTGATGCGCAGCATGGCTGTCACCTCCTCGGGCAACAGGAGCCCGTGGCGGTGGGCGGGGTTGCCCATACCCGTTAGCAGCCGCTTGAGCAGCTCAGCGAGCAACTGTAATAAAGTGATGATTGACTTTGCCAAACCTCCTCCCGGGGAAATTTGCTGGCCTAGAAAATGATTCGTTTCCATAAGTGTCGATGGATTTGATGAGTGATACTACTTCTTCATGCTATGTGTAGGATGGTTATTTTTGACGGTTCAATCGGACGCATTTTCGTTAGTTCTGTTTGGGCGTGCCACTTGCCAGCCAAGCCCGGAATGCCGGAACGGCCTTGCGCGCCACCACCTCGCGGAGCTCCACTTTGTTTGGCAGGATCAGCGAGAGGAGCAGTTTGCGGTCCTGTGGCGTCACGCTATCTTCGGCCAGGAATTTCCGGCTGATGATGACGGTGTCGGAGATCCGCACAAACCAGTCGGGCGGTAAGGCTTTCATAGCCTTGCGAAGCGACGCCGCCCGCATTTTTTTTTGGCGATTATTGTCCAAGGTTACCCATACCGCCCGCTTGCTCCAGGTCACTTTAGCGACGCGGGACAGCGCTATGGGCTTATCCTCAAACGCGTCGACGACGACTACGGTGTTTCGAAGCAAGACAGCACAGTCAGCCGTGTCTCCGGTATTATGCGGCAGTGTTTGTACCATCCGCTTTTCGCTCAAGGTATCGTTGATCACCTGCCGGGGTAGAGCCGGATTTCGGTCAGTCTGCACGAGCGCCGCCTCCGCGGCATCCAGACGTTGCTGTAAGGCTGCCAGCTCGATATCTTTCGCCTGCACGGAGTCCATCAGCTTCTGCAATTCGGCGAGCAAGCTGGTAAACTCACTGCGGTAATGCAGCGTGAAGTAGGTGAGATTGAGAATGACGATAAACAGGACCACCAACGGAAACTCCCGGTTCAGATAGCCGCTCTGCGCGAAGCCGCCGCCGACCGACTCCAGCAAGCCATATACCATCACGAGTGCCATCAAGCAGGGAAACAGAACACCGCCCAGCAGTATGCCGATAAACCGGCGTTGCTCGTGCACGTCCCCTTCCGAAAAAATGTGCGCCAGCACGCGGCGAACGATAGCAATCACGGCAAAGGTCATCAGACCGCTGGCCAGCCACGAGACATAAAAGCCCGGATTGGAGAGTATGCGTGCGAGGGGCATACTTTGGTAGGTAAGGAGCACAATCGCGCCCATTGCCATCGAGAGGGCCGCCCTGTTTTGCCGGGTGGACGGATCAAACCGCTGTAAACTTGTTGCCATAGGAATGTAAATTGGTAGATGAAAACGCTTTTCTGGCAGCAACGAAATGCTAAAATAGTAAAAACCATGCATTCCGGAACACCAGACACCATCAAATGGGCCGGAATAGTGGCATATTAACACATAAAAAATGGCACAATAACACATAAACTGGCCTTGCTCCTGCGGGTTACGTGGACGATGGCTTAGTTTTGTCCCTCAACTAACGCGCTTCCTATGCGCAATCCATACATCAAACACTAAACATGATGGAAAAGTATCCTTTTGACAGTGCGGGCGTACAAACGCTGCTAGCGGAACTCTACGCTCTGCCCGATCCCTCCCTCGAGTTCGAGGCTCATGACGCCCGCACCCAGTTCGGCTCCTGGCTGCGGCGGCACTTTGATTTTAATGCCGCCCAAACGGCCTACGTGATCGGGCTGGACCCCACGTTTTCAGACCTGGCTGGCGATTTGGTCGCCTTCCACATCGGGCATCGCTTCCCGATCGAGCTCACCGTGCAAGGTGAGCCGGATGATGATGATGACGATGATGACGGTCCGCGCGGCAAACTCATCCTGTTTAACCAAAGCCGGCAGGTATCCTATAACCGCACCAACGGTACACTGAGCGTGGGTTACTTGCAGGTTTTGATCTCCTATCCGCCTGGCGACTAAGCGGATTCGCGCACGGCGGCGCATAGTGTTGCCGTGCGCTTTATTATCGCTGGGGTTTCCTGCCCGAATATCACCTGACCATGGCTGCCTCCGAACGTGCCGACAAGGCAAGTCTCATTCGAACGCACCTGTTCCCCCTGTTGGGCCGCATGCCCGCTGCGGCACAGGAACAACTGTTAGCTCAATTGGAGATTCACACCCATGTACGGCGCGCGGTGGCTGGCCAGTACCTGGAGGAGCCCGGTCCCAGCGGAGAAGGCATGGCGTTCCTCCTACCCTATGCCATCGCCCATAGTTTCGAGCTCATGATGGTTAACGGCGATGCCGGGGCATGAACCACTCCGGGATACCCTCGTACGATCGATCTGCCAAGAATCGAATGCCTATGCCCGGCCACAACAAGCTGCTAAAGCGAAAACTAAGCGAAATCGGCCCGCTCAGCCCGGCGGCGTGGGATGCCATTGCCTTGCGTATGCAGACCCTATCGTGCCGCCCCCACCGCAGCCTGCCGGTGCATCCGGGTGATGCCCTGTTCCTGTTCGAGGGGCTGCTCAAGGAAGAAACGGACTTGGATGACCGGTTGAGTATCCACCAATTCGTACAGGAAGGCGATTTTTTCATGGCACCGCCAGGCCCCCAGCGCACCCACTTCGTCGCGATCGAACACGGTGTTGTCGGCAAAATCAGCCGCCGGGGGCTGTATGAGCTCAATCGGGCTGTCCCGGAGTTGGCCAGCAGCTACGGGCAAATCACTGCCCGCTCCCACCAGCAACTCGTCCGGCGAATCCAACTCCTGCTCCTTCCCAAACGTGAACGCTACTCCGCATTCATGGCTGCGTTTCCGGGCTTGGCGGCGCGGTTGCTTGACAAGGATATCCTGTGCTACCTGGATATCAGCCCGGGCTATTTCAGCCGGAGCAAAGGGTAGCGCCCCCCCTCCCAGATGCTTTATCGCATCGCGTTTCATGCCTTAAAGCATGTCAACCCATGCTTTTTCGGAGGTTCGCCGGTGGTTTTCGCCCCTACCTTTGGTGGTATGGAAACAAGCATGACTTACGGCATAAAGCGAAAGGAGTAACGATATGGGCCCCTGATTGACACGACATACGCCGGACCCGCCCAGGCTGCGGGTAGGTGTAATGGCACATGGCTGTGGTAAGCCACCGGAAAACTAACCAAGCACTTAAATACAATTACATTATGAA
>CAYUIZ010000224.1:0-3370 GCA_964444885.1 uncultured Sphingobacteriaceae bacterium
CCAGTACGACAGTTTAGCAAACTGTTCCTTTCGGCCACTCAGGCACCTCTCCGTTTTGCGATGCAAACCTAATACAAAAAAATGATATTCGGAAAACTTGTCACGCCAAAAAACGCAATTGCCAGTACTTTGGCGCTGGCCGCACGCCGCCTTACTGGTCCGTCTGCGGAGGGCTAACGCGCCACAACCCCTAAGCGCCTAACGCTTAATCGGTTTTGATCCGCAGCACGAATAATGCGGCCAAGAAAAAAAGAACGCCACCCATCACCAGGGAGTAGATGGGATTGCCCCCAAATGCGAATTTCAGGATATACCCCCCGAGAAAGCCATTGACGATCTGCGGGAACGTAATAAAGAAATTGAAAATCCCCATATAGACGCCCATCTTGTGTGCCGGCAGGTTTCCGGCAAGGATCGCGTACGGCATCGACAGGATGCTGCCCCAAGCCATGCCGACGCCCAGCATCGACACGAGCAAGTACGTCGGGTTGCTGATAAAGAAAATCGAAATCAGGCCCAGTCCCCCGGCCACCAAGGATAGTGCATGGGTGCGCCGCCGGCCGATCTTGCGGGCGATCCGGGGCAAGAAAATCGCGTACAGCGCGGAAACGCCGTTATACACGCCAAACAAAATACCCACCCAGTTGCCGGCATCGGCATAGGTCGTCGAACTCGTGTCGCCATCCGCCACACCATACACGTGAAATGCCACGGCTGGCGTGGTAAACACCCACATGGAAAACAACCCAAACCAGGAAAAAAACTGAACCCAGCCCAACTGTTTCATCGTCTTGGGCATATTCGCGAAATCATCAAAGATGGCCAGCAACCCCTTCCTCGGCATCTTGTCCGCGGCGGTGTCTGCCGTGTCGGGCAGCAGTTCCATCGCGCGAAGTTCATCGGGTGAATATTCCTTTGTCGTGACCACCGTCCACACAATGGTCGCGACCATCACCACGGCGCCGGAATAAAAAGAGAATACCACATTATCGGGGATTTGGCCCGGAGGGGCTGTCTTCGAAATGCCAAGGTATTCAGCCAGCACATAGGGCAACCACGAGCCGATGACGGCCCCTATCCCTATCAGTACGGTCTGCACGGCAAACCCGTGACTCTGCTGCTGCTCCGGAAGTTTGTCAGCGACCAGCGCCCGAAACGGTTCCATGGCTACGTTGAAGGAAGCGTCCATGATCATCAGCAAGCCCGCACCAATCAGCACGGGAGGCAAAACGGGTGCCAGCAGGGCTGCATTGGGCATCAGTACCAGCGCAATGGCGGATATGATGGCGCCCACGAGAAAGTAGGGCCGCCTGCGGCCGAGCCGCGTCCACGTCCGGTCGCTATAGTGTCCAATGATGGGCTGCACAATCATGCCCGTCAGGGGTGCGGCGAGCCAAAACAGGGAGAGATGCTCCACGTCGGCACCGAAGGTCTGGAAAATCCGGGAGGCGTTCCCATTCTGCAAGGCAAACCCAAACTGTATGCCGAGAAAGCCAAAACTCATGTTGACAATCTGCGCTACGCTCAGGCGGGGTTTTCGGGACGATCTCATGGTGCTCGTTGGTTAGTCAGTATGGTTTGTAAATCGGTTCGTTCGGAGCAAATATAGGATTAGAAAGCCAAAATGACGGCACTCGTGGCGGGCATTTCAATGGTCAGCCCGTGGGCGACGTCTGCTACCAGGTAGGTACTTCCTTTCAGCAGGTCGCTAAATGTCAATGACTTACTTTCAAGTCCGAATGCATCCACCACATCGGCTGGCAGGACGACGTTCAGCTCTTTCGCCACGCGGTCAAAATTGGCGAGGACAAGAACTTTCTCCTGTTCGGTAAAACGCAGGTAGGCATACACTTTTTGGTCAAACCCTTCGGATTGGGCATTCGCGCGCGCCAAATCATAGAACCTTCCCTCCCGGATCGCTTCGTGCTGACGGGATACCGTCAACAGCCGAACATAGAATTCCCGCAAATGCCGCGTAGTATCATTCAATCCGCCCCCATCAAACTGCCCGCCATTCATCCACTGCTGATGCCGAGGTACGCCCCAATAGTCGAATATGGAAGTCCGTCCGTCATCGCCACCAAACCCTTCGTCCCCTTCCGCAGGCTCACCTACCTCCTGCCCGGCATATATCATCACCGGACTTGCGGATAAAGTGGCTGTGACGACCATCGCCGGTACGGCCAACCACGGGTCGTCCGAAAAAAAGCGGGAAGCAATGCGTTCTTCGTCGTGGTTCTCCAGAAAGCGAAGCATTCGGTTTGAAAAGCCCCGACTCTCCTCGCTCCACACATACCGGATGTCGGCTACGTCAGCACCCGCTTCGTTGCGAATCAATTTTTTCAATCCGTCATACAGCCCTACTTTGTCGTATAGGTAATCAAATTTCCCCTGTTCCAAAAACCGGTGGTACGCATTGGGATCATACGCTTCCGCAATGAACAGCATATCGGGGTATTCGGCCTTAACTTCCGAGATCACCCACCCCCAAAATTCAACGGGAACAAACTCAGCCACATCGCATCGAAACCCATCCACCCCCTTGGCCGCCCAAAACAGCAGGATATCGCGCATTTTATTCCAAACAGGTGGTTTCGGGTCAAAATGATGGATGTTTCCGCCTTGAATGTCAATTCCGTAATTGAGCTTGACCGTTTCAGACCAGTCGTTTAATGAGGGTTCTGCGGAAAAGACATTGTTACCGGTCACCTTGGCTGGGAATTCGTCAAACTTTCCATCCTTCATCGGATGTGAAAATCCATCCCCACCTGCGTTGTACCCCTTGGGCATGATGATCTTTTCGCCGGGCAGGTAATAATAGTCGTTCGTTGGGCTAAAGGCAACGGACGTGTCGTCGTCCGCACCGAAATCCGAAACACCCTCGGGTTTGGCATCCGAGACATACGTGCGCGCGACATGATTGGGTATAAAATCAATGATCACTTTCAATTCGGACGCATGGGTACGCTGCACCAACGCCTCGAATTCCGCCATTCGGTTGGGTACGTCCTCGGCAAGATCAGGAGCCACGTCATAGTAATCCTTGATCGCATAAGGCGAGCCGGCCCGTCCCTTCACGATATCCGGATCATCGATAGCGATCCCGTACGCGCTGTAATCGGTCATCGTGGCGTGCTCGATCACGCCGGTGTACCAGACGTGGGTTATCCCCATTTCCTTGATTCTGTCCAGAGCCAAGTCGGTATAGTCGTTAAACTTACCGACCCCATTTTCGACAATGGAGCCGTACGGCTTGTTGGTCTCATTGGTATTTCCAAAATGCCGTACGAGGGTTTGGTAAATCACCAATTTATGATCGGCAGGCTCCTCGTCCGTGGTGTTTTCCGAATTGAGTAGGGAAAAATCGGGG
>CAYUIZ010000225.1:0-3365 GCA_964444885.1 uncultured Sphingobacteriaceae bacterium
ATCAGCTCCTGAAACTCGCTTTCTTCGCGGTTAAGCGCAATGCCGAGCAAGGTTTGCAGGCGGACGATTTGCTTGGCTTCGGCTTTGGCCTGCTTATTTATTTTTTTGCTATACATGGCGTAGATCTCATCAATTGCATTGCGGCTGTCTTGCAGGCGAACACCTTGGGCGATATCGTCTTGGTAGAACTTAATCAGTGCGTTCATTTGCGACTGCAGGTCTTGAACACTTCCTCGCTTTGACTTGATCGCCGACACAGACCTGTCGTACTGCTGCCATACGGTATTGACGTGCCATTGGTGCATTTCGATTTGGTCGATGAATGCTTGAGTTTGCCGGTCAATGGCGGCAGGGGCCTCAGCGGTGATGCGGACTGGAGCCTCCAAAGAAGCAGGGTTTACGTTAGCGTTAGCGGCGGAGAGTGTTACGCCCATCAATGCGGTTAATACAAGAGTTTTCATGGTGTTAAATTTTTTTGTGATTGTTATTAATGTTCTAGTTCCTTTTATTCTTTTGGCGTTTTTTGTGCGCTTTTAGGGATATGACGCAAGATGGGCTCTTGCGTTGCATGGCGATTGGGCAGTATTAGACGAACAGGTAAAAACATTCGACAAACGGATCCCCCTTTAGACCAAAACGCCGAAATAATCGACAAAAAAATAATTGCGAATCCGTAACACATCATCTTGCCGGGACGGCTCATGTCGAACGGCGAAACGGGCGAACCGCCCGGACGACCAAGCCGAGAAGGTGTCGCCTTTTTAGGAATGGGGTTGTTTAGCTGATCTTAAACAGCCAATCAATAGCAGGACGGTGCAGTATGGCTGTTGTAAAGAGCTGTCTATTTTTGAAGGATTGATAATCATAAATCTAAAATTTTGATATGGCTAACCGACGTGAATTTCTAAAGCAATCTGCGCTACTCGGAGCAGCGAGTGTAGTGCCCTTGTCTGCCGCGATGGGGAACGAACCGAATCGAGTGTATGCTTCCAGAGGAGCACAAATAGACACCTACCCGGTCAGCATGCGCGAGGCCATGAAGCCCCAGCCCATTCCGCCGCGGCAAATTACCATCCCCGACACCGCAGGGTTCAAGGTGCTTAAAGGGGATTTCCACATGCACACCCTTTTTTCGGATGGGCATGTTATGCCCGCCGACCGTGTTGCCGAAGCGGTACAGAACGGTTTTGACGTGATTTCCATCACGGATCACATCGAATACCGTCCATATTTCAGTAAAGGTGGCCGCTGGAAGTTAGTCGACGAAGTGGCCAACGATTTCAACATTGCGTACAACTTGGCGAAGCCGGAGGCCGACAAGCAAAACCTGCTGTTGGTCCCGGGCACGGAGATCACGCGTTTCAGCATGCCGCCGGGGCACTTCAACGTGTTCTTCACGCAGGACGTGAATCCGATAGCCGCCGCCGCGGACGACTGGCGCGAAATGTTTCGGATAGCGGCGGATCAAGGTGGATTCCTGCTATGGAACCATCCGGGCTGGGAGGCGCCGCAGAGCGGAGGAATTGAAGTGGGAGCCCCCCTGCGTTTCCTGCCCGAGCATGAGGAGCTTTACCGGAAGGGATACATGCACGGCATTGAGGTGTTTAACAGCACCGAATATTACCCCATCGTATCCGATTGGTGCAATGAGCGCGACTTGGCTATTTTTGCGAATAGCGACATCCACGCCACCGAACTCAACCACTACGGCATCCATAATCCGTTGCGGCCGATCACGCTCGTGCTGGCGACAGACCGCTCCGTGGAAAGCGTTCGCGAAGCCATGTTTGCCAAGCGGACAATCGCCTGGGCTGCGGGTATGCTGTGGGGTCGGGATCCGTGGTTGCCCGAATTATTCAAGGCCACCGTCGACATCAAGGCGCCGCACGCCGGCATACTTGAAATGACGAATAGCAGCTCATTGCCCATCACCGTATCGGTCGGTGGAACGACGTATAACCTTCCAGAAGGCGCGAAACAGCCGGTGTTCCGGGCAGCAGGTGTGCAGCAGCTGACCGTCACCAACTGGCTGATCGAAATGAATAAGCCCTTGGAAATTTCGTTAGCAGGGATCGTCGAAACGAGTGGCGCTTAATGAAACAGCAGGTTTGCTGTTGGGCGTGATGGATGGAATAACCAAAATATGACAGCGGTTTTAGGCGCGTTGTCACATACCTATTTGCGATTGCGCCCTGCGAGTGGCTTGGCGCGCGTATAAATGGGCTTAAACGAATGTCGAATACTAGAAACATGAGGTCATTATTGCTTTGTTGGCTCGCGTTATGCCAGTTTGGATTTTCCCGGGCAGATTCCAGTTTGCCGGACTCCTCATCCCGGAAGGGGCAGCCCAATATCGTATTCATCGTCGTGGATAGCCACCGCGGGGACGCGCTCGGCGCGGCCGGGCACCCGTTTGTCGTCACGCCTTACCTGGACAAGCTCGCCCAAGCGGGGGTGATGTACAAGGAAGCGTACGTGACAACGGCGATCTGTGCGGTGAGCCGTGCTAGCTTGTTGTCGGGCCAGCACCGTGCACGTCACGGCATTAACGACTTCACGACGAATTTCGTCCACGAAGCAATGCTGCAGACCTTTCCGATGTTGCTCAAGGCGCATGGCTACAACACGGCGTCTATTGGGCTGTACGGCGTGGGCAACACGCCGCCGGCGGAATACTACGATTATTTTGAGGACGACATCCCCTGGATGGAGAACGGCGTCCACAATACGGACAACATCGTCAGCAAAGCGGAGGCATGGCTCGATCAGCAGGACGGGGATAAACCCTTCCATCTCTACCTGTCGTTCAGCGCGGCGCACGAGATTGACCCTACTGCCAGCCACCCGGCATACTTCCTCGTGCCCGAACGGCACAACGCGCTGTACCAGGATGTGACAATTCCGAAGCCGGCGACGGCGGACGAGCGCTACTGGAATGCATTCCCGGATTTCTTCCGTACCGACCAGAACATCGCGCGGAACCGCTGGCATGGTTTCTTCTCGACCGACGAGCTCTTCCAGCAAAACGCAAAAGACTATTACCGGCTGGTAACGGGCCTGGATGAGGCCGTTGGCCGGGTTCAGCAGAAGCTCGCTTCGCTCGGCTTGGACGACAACACGGTTATTGTCTACACCAGCGACCACGGCGTATCCTTGGGCGAGCATGGCCTGATGGGAAAATGGTACGGTTTCCACGTGGGCATCCACGTGCCGCTGATCATCTATGATCCGCGTCCTACGGCGATGCGCGGCGTCGAGAACGCGTCATTGACCCTGAACATCGATATTGCACCCACGCTGCTCAAGCTGGCCGGGGTGCCGGTGCCGCAACAGCTTCAAGGCATGGATCTGATCGACCTCGCCTA
>CAYUIZ010000226.1:0-3343 GCA_964444885.1 uncultured Sphingobacteriaceae bacterium
GAAGAGGAGGCTAAGATACGGATTTGACGGGGAATAGTAGGGTGGTATCCACACGCGGGACGTCGGGGATTTTGTCGGGTCCACGACAAAAATCCGCTTACGTCACTTCGAGGACATTAGGAGGAGAAATCTGTGGACATATCCTGCTTAACCATAGACCTCTCCTCATTCCTCGTCGAGATGACGGCATAGTTTGTAAGGAGTTTTTCCAAAAGCGGAAATCTGTCGTGCACCCGATTTTGTCAGCCATCGTTGTTCGTTCGCACTTATTGCTTACCTTCGATGAAGGAAATCCGAGTTGTACAATGAAGGAAAATGAATTTACCAACTATCCGGTCATCCCGGATGCGTTGCCGCGGTACGAAGCGGTACCCATCCAACCCATAGCGTCGTCGTATTGGAACATTATTTTAATCAACACCGTTATGGTCACACTGGTTGTGGGTGGAGGGGGGGCTGTTTTCCTGTTCGCGGTGGTGCGGTCGCCCATGCTGGCTTGGCTCCTGCTGAGCGCCTGGTTGCTCTTCATGTTGGCGCAGCTGGTGTTGCGTCGTATCGCATTCCGGCAACGCGGGTATGCCTTGCGCGAGCATGATGTCATCTACCGCAAGGGTGTACTGGGTATCGTCACGACCATTGTGCCGTTCAACCGTATACAGCATGTGTCGATCAACGAAGGCGTGCTGTCGCGGCAATTCGGGCTGGCGCAGTTGCAGTTGTTTACCGCCGGCGGATCGGCGGCTAACATGAGCATCGCCGGCTTGCCACAGGAAGAGGCTGAGCGGATCAAAGCGTATATCATGGACCATATCCGTCCAGCGGCAACTCCGATAACTGAAATTCCCGCAACTGAATCGGATGATGAATAATCCCGTCTCCCCAACTGGCTTTTTTGATAAGCCGCAGCGGCAGTCGCCCGTCGGCATTCTCGTTGAAGCGGGATACATGGTCTATCGGGTGGGTCGGGCTTTCTGGGTGCTATTGCTGTATTTCCTGGTTAAGCCTGTCGATGTGCCGGCATGGTATCTTTTGCTCGGGGGTGTGGTCCTGCTCGTGCTCATTGGGGTAGCCGGCTACTTGGCATTCCTCAATTTTTATTTCCATATCGATCACGAGCGGGGCGAATTCGTCCTGCAACAGGGGGTGCTGGCCAAGAAGCGGACGGCATTCCAACTCGACCGTATACAGCAGGTGAACATTAGCCAAAGCCTCCTGCAGAAAATAACCCAAGTGTACGGCGTCGAGATTGAAACTGCGGGAAGCTCGAAAAGCGAAGCACGGATCCGCGCTGTTTCCTATCCCGTCGCTCAGGCCTTGCGGACCCGGCTGCTCGCCGAAACCGAGGAAACTGGCGAACCTATCCAAGCTGTCGCGCCGCAAGCCGAAAACGATAGCCCACCATTCGTCGAAATTAGCCTAGCGAGTCTCTTTAAGGTCGGCATCACGTCCAGATACGTCGAGAGTTTTTTTATCCTCGTCGCGTTTTTCTTTGGCCTATACGACAATATCCGCGAGCTGCTGCAGTTCAGTGCGGAAGACGGCAATCGTCTTGAGGCGTATGTGGGGTCTTTTTTTGTGCTTAAGGCAGCCGCCGCCATTTTCGGAGGACTTATACTGCTGACTGTGGTGTTCAACCTCGTACGCACGCTTGTCACGTATTTTGGGTTCGTCATTCGCAAGAGCGCCAAAGGCCTCAGCATATCCTATGGTTTGATCAATAGCCGCAATATCCTGCTCTATCCCCAAAAGGTGCAGATGCTCGTAATGGTCTCCAACTATTTTCAGCGCAAGATGGGACTGCGGTGGATGACGATCCGCCAAGCTTCGGCCGCAACCCAGCAAGGGGTTAACGCCAACGTACAAATACCGGGGAGTAGCCAGGCAGCGAGCGAAGCCATTATGCGGTTCGTCTTGGGGCGTGCGCCCGAACGTGGCGTGGCGCTGCTGCCCAACTACCGAAAATGGCTGTCAGGAGCGCTTGTGTTCATCGGGATTCCTGTCGTGGCGTACGTGGGGTTTGCCACCGTGTCTGGGTTTGATGGGGCGACTTTGCTCGGCTTATTGGCCTACTGTGCGCTCGCCATCGTGTTGCTGGGGGTGAATTACCGACGCGCCCGCCTTTTTGTCGGAGACGATTTCGTTATCCAGCAATATGGGATTTGGGACGTGCGCACGATCATCATCGAACCACACAAAATCCAAAGCGTGACGACCAAGCAGTTTTTCTGGCAACGGCGCGCCAATGTCGGGCATCTCAGCATTCAGACGGCGAGCGGCGTGCTGGTTTTCCGTTTTGGTGAATTTGACCGCATACAAGCTTGTGTCAACCGTTGGCTTTTCCAAGTCGAATCGTCGACCAAGCCGTGGATGTAGCGCGTGCGCTATTTCGGGGCAGTATCCGCCAAATTGCCTAGGATGCGCACCCGGTAACAGTTCATCGTCGTGCTTCCCAACTGCCGCAGCAAGCGATAGTTGACAACCGCCCCAATGGCGGCACCGATGATCGGGATAAGCTGCGCCATCTTTGCTAGGTCTATATAATCGCGATATTCCTGCTGGAAGGTGCGCCAGTCAAAGTGTTCAATGTTGTCGGGCAGGCTGTCCGCGTATTCATCCCAGTTCAGGATGCGTTCATATACCTTGCGCCGGTGCTGGTGGCTTGAAAACGCGAGCTGGAAGGTCGTCAGCATAAACAGCCGCTCTTTGTATTGGCTGGTGTCAAACCCGTAGATGGCCGCAATGTCGTAGAGCATTTTGACTTTAATCGCCAGCAGGGCTGGAAAATCTGCAATACCCATCAGAATGCCGCCCGCGCCCGTAACGGCGCCTTCTATCGACGCCGTTTTCTGGTAGTTGCTAATCAATGTTTTGATGTAGGCCTCGCGCACTTGGAAGCTGCTGTACGACTGTTTGGTGGTCGACGTGTATTTCGCGCCGAACAGCATTGCCTTGATCATCTTCTCGATGGAAACAGTAATCGCGATGTGGATTTTTTCGGGAATTAGGTTGTTCAGCCGTGTCTGGATGTTCTTGGCCAATACGTTGCCCATGGGCTCCTTTTTGGTCATGTTGTACTTCCAAAAGCCCAGCTCGATTTGCAACCGTTTGCGGTATTCGGGTGTGATCATGCTGTATTTGGATGCACCCCACCGGGGTTTGTTACAGGATAAACCATTGTGGATGACGGGTAAAAAAACGTGGCAAATAAAAAAAATCAGTTGCTTTTCATAAAAATCTATTAGTTTTGTAGATATTGTAGGTTTTACGAATAAATAGCTATAGGAGGTAATATTATGAGTTTAAGACTGGGGGATACCGCCCCGAATTTCCAAGCCAAAACAAC
>CAYUIZ010000227.1:0-3308 GCA_964444885.1 uncultured Sphingobacteriaceae bacterium
ACGAATATCAGTTTTTTGTTGAATTTATCCCCCAACAGCGCGATATCGGGATAGGCGCCTTGCCCGAAATTACCTGGTTTTGGGGCGATGGCTACGCGTGGGAACCCCTCCCCGCGGGTGTGATTAGCTCCAATACCACGCGCAATTTCATGGTCGACGGTTTGGTTTCCCTGCGCTTTCGCGAATTGCCTGCCGGTGCGGGACATATATGGATGTGCGCCGCGATTACTAAAAATCCGGAAAGCATCCCCTTGTTGCGGCGCGTGGTGCCCCATGTGGTACAGGTGGAACGTGAGGCTGTTGCTGTTGCCGAGATCCTGCCTCCCGACTACGCGCTGGATGAAGCCCGCGTACCGGGGTTGGCTAACGTCCAGCAAATCGGGCCATTCTACGACCGGATAGAAGCCGAAAGCCCGTCCGAGAAGACGATACGCGTGTCGGAATATACCGCACACCGGGGCAAAGCGGTGACCCAATGGGATTTCGAACGGTTGGTGCTCCAGCATTTTCCGGCGGTGCGCCAGGTACTGTGCCTGCCTGGTTATGCCTCGTTGGGCGCTGCCGGCCTACGACGCTCGGCCGGAGCGGTGTCGCTGGTGGTTTTTCCCCATGCGCCGACGCCGGTTGAGCTGGGTTATCCATACTGCCCGCCCGATTTACTGCTGGATATACAGCGCTTTCTGTTGCCGCGTGCTTCAGCCTACGTGCGGCAGATTGATGTTGTCAATCCCATTTATGAGGAAATCATTGTACGGGCCCATGTGACCTATGCGCCTGGCGTGGACGAAGCGCTGGCCCAGGATCACCTGCTGCGCCAGATCAACCAGCTGATTGCACCCTGGCTGTATACGGGCGATGCGCCTACACTCGGCTATTCCTTTGGAATGGACGAACTCGAAGCGGCAATCCGCTTGGCAGCCTCGGTGTTACACGTCGACTTACGGGTGTATCAATTGATGCATATCGAGGCGCACGATTTTCGGTTGCGACGCTATGAGACGCTGGATGAGCGCGTATTCGCTTCCACGCCGCACGGGATTATGGTGCCCGCCAAGCGCCACGTGCTGGGCAGCCGTCCCGAAGACGTGTTCGGAATCGAAGAAATGAGTATTGACCAGAATTTTGTGATTTATGGCGAGGAGGAATAGAGCGACTTTAAAAGATTATTTCAGATACGGGAGGCGCCCCAGCGAGCAGGCGTTTGAAGACCTCATTGATTCGAGCCTCAATACGCTGGACGACGGTTTTTTTACGCACTCTCCAGAGATCGGCATCGGTTTGGTAGCACAAGGCGAAAGCGGTGCAATGATTTCTGGGTTCGTCCAAGCTGGCGATGATTACCCGGTGTGGGAAATTGCTTTAGACCGGCAGACCAAAGATTTGACTATCCGCAGCAAAGAAGGGGCGAAGAACGCAAAAACGGCCATTACGCTAAAAAGCAGTGATGACCCGCACAACGGGCTCAGGCGCGGCGATGTGGTTATCGATGGCAACCTGCACGCCAGTGGCCGGGTGGGCGGATTCAAATCGGGGAAAGTGCCTGCCGATGGGCATTGGCATGATATCTTGGATAGCGAAACGAACGAACAGGAAGGCTGTTGGATGTTTGAAGTGACGGCCGGATGCGCCCAGCCCGACAAAGGCCGTTATGCCATTCTCCAGGCCGTCGCCATGCATTGTTTCGGTAGCCGGCGGCGAATCCGGAAAACGCGGTCCCATTACGGCATATTCGGCAACCGGATTTGCATCCGTTGGGTGCGCACCAAAGGCACCTTCCAATGCCGACTGCAGCTCAGAACACTGTTCCGCTATGACGGTAACCGCGAAATCAGCTACCAGATCACCAACTTGTGGGACAACCCCACCATGCAGCAAATGAAGTAGAACGATGGGAATCCAACGCAAGGAGAAAGGGAAGGACCCCTACAGCGCGTCGTATTCGCGCGCGCTGGAGATCATCCAGGGGCTCGCGGGCAAGCGCTGGACCGATTTCAATCCGCACGACCCCGGCGTGACGATGCTGGACGTGTTTTGCTACGGTTTATTGGACATCGAATATCGTCTCGGCTTCGATTTTGCCGATTATTTACCTCATGACGCATCCGGCCAAATCGATTACCGCGCGTGGGGCTTGCACCCCGCCGAAGAATTGTTTGCGGACGCTATCGTCACGCCCCAGGATTACGCTGGGCTAGTCAAAGCGAATTTGTCAGACATCAGGGCATGCGACGTGTCGTGGACCGAGCTGGGTTATCGTATCTCCGTCACCCTGCATGACAAGGTCGATTCCGGACAGGTTATCCGCGCTGTAACCGACTTGTACTACCGTAATCGCAACCTCAACGAGCGGCTGTTTGAAGTAGTGGTGCAGGACGACATCGCCGAGGCCAACGCGCCGTCCCCTTATGCGGCCGATATCCACCAGCACGATGTCCCAGCGTTAGGCCGGATGCCGATTCCCTTAGCCGGATACCGCCATAAATCCTTGCAGTACGACATGCCGGCCACGTACGGGCTAGGTGCAGAGGGTGCGCCATCACATGCCGATGTTGCCCACCAGGCCTATATCCTGCAGTTGAAGGGGTATATGCTGCTGGTAGATTACTTGTTTTCGAGCGTCGACCAGCAATTGCAGGCCATTCCTTCGCTGATGGGACACGCGCCGTATGGGCGTCCGGAATTCGAACCTGTCGTCGAAATCGAAAGTCTGGGTAAACTGCTGGATGAAGGGGTGAGCGTTAGCAACGTGTATAACTCCGTGATGGGTACAGCGAAGCGGCTTTCCTTTGCCAAAATGTGTTGCGTGCTTTATGGGGAAGATTCCGATGAGTTGCTCCAATTGCTCCGCCTTAATTTTGACGGAGACGCGCTGGCTGAGCGTTTTGTCTACATCACCAGCTGCCTGCCTGATTGGCAAATGCACCGCGCCAAAGGGATGGACATTCTTCCTGGGGGTGTGCGGGCTATGCCAGCTATTAAACGGTTTCTCACCGCGGTGCTGGGGCAGGATAGCGAGCAAGAGAACGCGCTGGCCAGCCGTCTCGGCGAATGGAAGCTGCTCTCAGATGAAGATTTCCGGCAGCAGTACCGGCATTTGCATGCCTGGCAGGACTCACCGGCTGCAGGCAAGGTATATAAGGTGCCGGTCATTGTTGCTGGCCCGGAAGGGCGTGCCCGGAGCGCATTGGCTGGAGGAGATTTGCTCAATACGCGGGTACTGCCGGAATTACTGCTAAGCGTCGGGGGTCTGCCTTCGCACTACCGCATTGTGTTGCATCAGGGCCTGTACACACTCTATTGCACGGACG
>CAYUIZ010000228.1:0-3291 GCA_964444885.1 uncultured Sphingobacteriaceae bacterium
ATATAATGTAGAAAAATCCCGGCGCGAATCGCCGGGATTTTTTTTTGACAACACACCATAACGCATGAGCTTAAAAGTAGCAATACAAGGAACCAAGGCTTCTTTCCACGAAGAGGCCGCATTCAAATTCTTCGGGGACGACATCGAAACCATTGAGTGCGAGTCCTTTAAGAAAACCTGCGAACTACTGAAGCAGGAAAAGGCAGACTACACGGTGATGGCCATCGAAAACTCGATCGCCGGCAGCCTCTTGCCGAATTACACGTTGCTACGCGACTACCGTTTCCAGATTATCGGCGAGATTTACCTCAATATCCAACTGCACCTGATGGCGTTGCCGGGGACAAAATTTGCGGACATCCGTTTCGTCGAATCGCACCCCATTGCCATTCGCCAATGCGATGATTTTCTGGAAGACAACCCGCAAATCAAGGTGAGCGAGGGCATGGATACCGCCTCCTGCGCCCAGAAAATCAAAGCGCAAAATCTCAAAGAGACTGCGGCCATTGCCAACCAGCTCGCGGCTAAGCTGTACGGACTGGACATTCTGGAGCGGCGTATCGAAACCAACAAAAAGAACTACACGCGCTTCTTGATTCTGGCCAACAAGCCGGCCGAAGAAACTGAGTTCAACAAGGCGTCCCTCTCCTTCCAGACCGGAAACGGTGTCGGCGAACTGGCGAAAGTGCTGTCCTGTTTCGCCGAGCAAAACATCAACCTGAGCAAGATTCAGTCGATGCCCGTCCTCGGCCGGCGCAACGAATACGAGTTCTACGTTGACATCGAATGGAAGAAAAACGCCCAGTACGACCAAGCGATCCGCAAGGTGCTGAAGCACACGATTAACTTCAACATCATGGGCGAATACAAAAAGAACGACAAGATTTAGATAACGAAACACAGTATTAACAACCCCATAAAATCACTACGAACATGAAACAAACATTAGACATCGTCCCTTTAAAGTCCTGGTTCGACACGGGCGATAAGCCATTCATTATCGCCGGCCCGTGCAGCGCGGAGACGGAAGAGCAGGTGCTATCGACGGCGCATCTGCTGGCCAACACGGGAAAAGTGTCTGCCCTGCGTGCCGGCATTTGGAAACCACGTACCCGTCCGGGCGAATTTGAGGGAATCGGCAGCATCGGCCTACAGTGGTTGAAGCGCGCAAAGGAAGAAACTGGATTGCCCATTACGACGGAAGTAGCGACCGCCAAGCACGTGGAAGAAGCGCTGAAAGCCGGAATCGACATCCTTTGGGTGGGTGCCCGTTCGACGGCCAACCCGTTTACCGTACAGGAAATTGCTGATGCGCTGCAAGGCGTGGACGTCCCCGTGATGGTGAAGAACCCGGTAAACCCTGACTTATCGCTGTGGCTGGGTGCATTGGAACGCATCAATCGCGCAGGCATCAAGAAGCTGGGCGCCATACACCGCGGTTTCTCCTCCTACGAGAAAACGGCATTCCGCAACGAGCCGATGTGGGATTTGGCTATCCAGCTCAAGACCTTGGTGCCCGACCTGCCCGTTATCAACGACCCTAGCCATATCTGCGGCAACCGGGAGCTTATTCCTTACATCGCGCAGAAAGCGTTCGACATGGACATGCAGGGTTTGATCGTGGAATCGCACATCGATCCGTCCGTAGCCTGGACCGATGCCAAACAACAAGTAACACCTGAAAGCCTGACCAACATCCTGAACACCATCTCCTTCCGGACGGCTGAGTCTGATAACCCGGCATTCGAAGACAAACTTGCCGCACTCCGCGAAGACATCGACAAGCTTGACGACCAAATTATTCAGAAAATTGCCGAGCGGATGAAGATTGTCGAGAAAATCGGCGAGTACAAGCGCGACAATAACGTGACTATCCTGCAAGTAAGCCGTTGGGATGAGATCATCCAAAAACGGAGCAACTTGGCCAAAGCGTTGTCGCTGGACGTGGATTTCTCGGTCAAAATGCTCGAGTTGATCCACAATGAGTCCATTCGCAAGCAAAACGAGGTGATGAACACCAAACCGGTAGCGGAGGCATAATGGCGGTCGATCGTTTGAATGTCTCGCGTGCCGTTAAGGCCGTGAACGGCAGTGTCAGGCTTACCGGCTCCAAAAGCGAAAGCAACCGGGCGTTGGTTATCCGCGCGCTGCATGGCGACGCCGTACGCATCGAAAACCTGTCTGAGGCGGCGGATACCGTCACACTGGAACAGGCTTTAGCATCCGTTTCGGCATCGGCACCGGGAGGCCAACCCGTAGTGATTGATATTGGCCCGGCAGGCACCGCCATGCGGTTCCTGTCGGCCTTTCTCTCCGTCACGCCCGGCCAGTACACCCTGACAGGCAGTAAGCGCATGCAGGAACGCCCCATCGGGGTATTGGTAGACGCACTCCGCCAGCTGGGTGCACAGATCAGCTACGCCACCAACGAGGGATATCCACCGCTCGTCATCGCGGGCGGATTTGACCAACAACGGGACACCGTCACGATTCGTGGCGACGTCAGCAGCCAGTATTTGTCGGCACTATTGCTGATCGCGTCCGCGCTGCCCCAAGGCCTGGAACTGCACATTGACGGCGACCTCACCTCCCGCCCGTACGTGACCATGACGCTCGATATGCTAGCCGAAGCCGGCATCGCGCATGAATGGACGGAAAATCGCATCCGGATAGGCAAACAAGTCGCAAAGCCTAGCACCTTATACGTCGAGCCCGACTGGAGCGCGGCATCGTATTGGTACAGCATCATAGCGCTATCCGAAACGGGAAGCAGCATCTTCCTGCCGGGATTGCGGGCCAAAAGCCTCCAAGGCGATAAGGCAATCGTGGAAATCATGCAGCACCTCGGCGTGTCGACGGCGTTTGAAACCGACGGCATCCGGATAACGAAGAACGGCACGTTGTCCGACACCACGCATTTCGATTTTACCGAATGTCCTGACTTGGCTCAGACAGTCGTCGTGGCCGCGGCTGCCCTGCAACGCGACCTGTCTTTTTCGGGTCTGCATACCCTGCGGATCAAGGAAACCGACCGTATCGCGGCTTTGCAAAACGAACTGGCCAAATTCAATGTTCAGCTGCTGGAAACGGAAGACGAAGTATTTCAGCTTCGGTCTGCGGGCCTCACCGAACCCGATCAACTGGTCATTGACACCTACGAAGACCATCGCATGGCCATGGCGTTCGCTCCCTTGGCACTGCGGTTTGACACGGTAGGCATCGCCGAACCAAACGTTGTGGAAAAATCCTACCCCGACTTTTGGAATCATTTGAAAGAACAAGGATTTATCA
>CAYUIZ010000229.1:0-3269 GCA_964444885.1 uncultured Sphingobacteriaceae bacterium
AGCACAGCCAGGCACAACGCCATCCCAATCCAATTAACCTTTTTTAACATATTCCGCTTTAATTCCATTACCTAATTTCCTCGATTTGTCCGGCTCCTTTACATCAGGTTCCCCGTATATAGCTTGGTGGCAAAAGGCAAATAACACCCCAATATTGCTCGTTACAGCCTCTTACAAATAGTGCCCGGTTACGTCCCACTGAACGGCAAAAATCCTGCGCTTACACCAGCAAAATTAAGACCACAACACACAGTGCATCCAAATTAACACGCTAATTTAGCGGTAAAGCGAATAGTTTTCCTCAAAAGTTCCTAACATTTGTTAATAACTCGACATGCTTGGCAAAAGGGCCTAATGGCTAGGACGCATACGCCTCTCCCGGCCGTGTCTGCCAAGGTAGGCTAGCCGCGTTTTCCGGCCAGCAAATAGAGGGCGGCCATGCGTATGGCTACGCCGTTTTCCACTTGGTCCAGGATGATCGAATGCTTGCTGTCGGCCACGTCGCTCGTGATCTCGACGCCACGGTTGATCGGTCCGGGGTGCATGATCGTGATCTCTTTGCCCAAGCTGTCGAGCAGCCGGCGATTGAGGCCGTAGAGCATCGTGTATTCGCGCAGGGAGGGGAAATACGCGATATCTTGCCGTTCGAGCTGGATGCGGAGCATATTCGCCACATCGCACCAAGCCAAGGCCTTTTTCAAGTCGTGTTCAATCCGTACGCCCAAGGAACCAATGTACTTGGGAATCAACGTCGTGGGCCCGCACACCATCACTTCCGCACCCAGCTTCTGTAAGCAGAGGATATTGGACAGGGCCACGCGCGAGTGCAGGATATCTCCGATAATCGCCACCTTCTTCCCGGCCACATCGCCATACCGCTCCCGGATCGAGAACGCGTCGAGCAAGGCCTGGGTAGGATGCTCGTGGGCGCCGTCGCCGGCGTTGACGATCTGCGCGTTTACATGCTTGCTCAGGAACACGCCGGCACCTGCATAGGGATGGCGCATCACGACCATATCCACCTTCATCGCCAAAATGTTGTTGACCGTATCGATCAGCGTCTCCCCCTTGCTCACCGAGGAGGACGAAGCCGAAAAATTGACGGTGTCGGCAGAAAGCCGCTTTTCGGCAAGTTCGAAAGACAGGCGCGTACGCGTTGAATTTTCAAAAAACACGTTGGCAATCGTGATATCGCGAAGGGACGGCACCTTTTTGATCGGGCGGTTCAATACGTCTTTGAAATTATCCGCCGTTTCAAAAATGAGCTGAATGTCGTTCTCGTTGAGATCCTTGATGCCGAGTAGGTGACGGGTACTGATTTGCTGTGTTGATGCGGCCATATCTGGTAGAATGTCGAATCCGATCTGCGCTATGTTCCTAACTTAACTGTCTTTCTCCGTAATGAGCGTGATACTGTCACGTTGTTCAGTCTCTTCCCAATTCACAATGACCTTCTGCGAGTCGATCGAATCGACCTGTATCCCGATGTAGTCGGGCTCGATGGGCAGCTGCCTGAAAAAGCGCCTGTCCACCAGCACCATCAGCTCGATCTTGGCCGGCCGTCCGAAAGCTTGGAGCGCATCCATGGCCGCACGGATGGTACGTCCGGTCCATAGCACATCGTCCATCAAAATCACCTTCTTTCCTTCCACGATGAAGTCGATATTCGTGCTGCTAGGCACTAATGGACCACTTCCTTTCCGCCGGAAATCGTCGCGGAAAAAAGTGATGTCGAGCTCGCCGTAGGGGATATTGTCGACGTGGAGGATGCGCTGCAACTCCGCCTTGATCTTGCGTCCCAGAAAAATCCCCCGGGGCTGAATCCCAATAATCACCGCATCACTAAAACCATTGTGGTTTTCGATCAACTGATGACAGAGCCGCTGGATGGTGATATGGAATTTGGGGCCGTCTAGTAGTACAGATTGCTTCATCTGGAAAGGCATTGCATTGCTGGGAAAAACTGCACAAAACTACTAATTTTTTTGCGCTTTGCGGATGGCGCCCCGCAAGTTTTATTTGGACACGGGGCACGTCGCGCATTGCTGCCGCGACAAGGATCGGGCCGACCGGTCTCCACGCCCGTGAAGCGCCCTGGACAGGATCGCTTTCCAAATCCCGTCTTGGGCAACGCAACCGTCCACGCATTCCCGCCTATTCTACCCGAATTCGTCCGGTGTACCGGGCTCGAGTACGCCGGCAATCCGCGCTACCGCCCTATCAATAAGAGCCCTCGGACAAGCGAGATTGAACCGGACATATCCGTCCCCATCCCTGACAAAACTCTTTGCATCCTCGACCAGCACGCCTGCCTTGGTGGCGAGACATGTCCCGAAGTCCTGGCCATCGGGCAACCGCCCGGCGTAGGCACTCAGATCAACCCAAGCGAGGTACGTGGCCTCCGGAATCGCAAACCGTGCCAGGGGCAACCGTGCAGCCAGCTGTGCCTGCAAGAAACGGAAGTTGTCATCCAAGTAGGATCTTAGCGCATCCAGCCACGCGCCGCACTTCCCATAAGCGGCCTGGGCAGCGGCTATGCTCAACGGGGACAATACTTCGCCGTAATGCCGCATCCACTGGCGGCGCAGGTCGGGGTCTTTGACGATAACGTGCGCCAGCATGTTTCCGGCCATGTTAAACGCCTTGCTCGGCGAAATGCAGGCAACAATCCGCCGCTCATCGGGATACAGCCGCATCAGGGGGGTATGCTGCCCGCCTACCCGCAACAGATCGCAGTGCACCTCGTCTGACACAATCCACACGTTCTGCTTCAAGCATAATTCAGCGAGAGCGGTCAGCTCCTCGGGTGTCCATACCCGACCTGTCGGATTGTGCGGATTACATAGGATAAACAACTTAATCTTGTTGGATGGGTCGGATAACTTGGCTTCCAGATCGGGTATATCCATAACAAACCGATCGTCCTCACGCCGCAGCGCACTCGTCACCACGCACCGTCCGTGCAGGTCGCCTGCGCCTTGAAACGGCGCGTACGACGGTGTGCAAAACAGGATGCTTTCGTCGGGTGCCACCAGCATCGGCACGAGCCGGTTTAGGGCCGGGACGATGCCCGGCGAATTGAGAATGGTATCCGCAGTGATCTGCCAGTCGTAGCGTTGCGAAAACCATTGTATCAGCGTCTCGTGATAAGCCGAATCGTAGATTAGCGAGTACCCCAGCGACCGCTTGTCTAGCCGCGCCCGTACCGCATCCAGCACCGGCGCCGGCGTAGCAAACTCCATATCAGCAATCCACATCCGGATCATTTC
>CAYUIZ010000230.1:0-3240 GCA_964444885.1 uncultured Sphingobacteriaceae bacterium
GTCGTGTTGAGCTTATATGTGGTCATAGATCATTATTATCTGCAAGTATATGAAAGTTCACAAAAAAACCCGACGAATTTTCAAACGTCGGGTCTAACTTCACTAAGGCTTTGGTTGATTATAGGTATGTTCTGCCGTAGCCCCCGACGTTTTTCGCCATGGGCCACCAAGCAAGGATATTTACAGTTACGTTCATTTGATGTCGTACAAAAATATAGATTTTTTCAAGGAAACCAATTGTTTATTCAAAATTTGTCAACTTCCAGCGACATTTTGAAAAAATTGTCGGAATAAAAATGACAATTTGGAGAAACGTTCACAACGATTGGTCGCGGGATAAATGAACCGTACGACCTACTCGCCGAGCAGGTCGGGTCGGCGTTCCCGCGTGCGTTCCAGCGATTGCTCATCGCGCCATTGCTCAATATGGCCCGCGTGCCCGCTCAGCAACACCTCGGGCACCTTATGGCCCCGCCACTCGGCCGGGCGTGTGTAAATCGGCGCATCCAACAGCCCGCCTTGGAAGGAGTCTGACAGTGCGGATGTTTCGTCGGACAACACGCCGGGAATCAAGCGCACCACGGCATCAACGAGAATAGCCGCAGGCAATTCCCCTCCCGACAATACGTAGTCACCAATAGAGATTTCGCGGGTGACGAATACATCACGGATCCGTTGGTCGATGCCTTTGTAATGCCCGCACAGCACCATGATGTTTTGCTTTGCAGAAAGGCTATTGGCCATCTCCTGATTGAGCGTAGGGCCATCGGGCGTCATGAAAATGATATCGTCATAATCGCGTTGGCTTTGCAGGTGCTCGATGCAGGCCGCGAAGGGCTCAATTTGCATCACCATGCCGCTGCCGCCTCCGTACGGGTAGTCATCCACGCTCTTGTGCTTATTATTGGCATAGTCGCGCAGATTATGCACGACAATCTCGCAAAGCCCTTTATTTTGGGCACGCTGGAGAATGGAATGAGCAAATGGGCTCTCCAACAGACCGGGCAATACGGTGATGATGTCAAATCGCATGGATGCAAAGATACATCAATTCCACGGATGCTCCGCACCCACAAATTTGCGGGTCAGCACACCTGAAAGTACCAGTCCTCGCCCGCTTTCACTGACCACCATTGGTAAGCAAACGAAAAAAGACCGCCTCACTGGGTGTGGAGCGGTCTCTTTCTTGATCAACGTCTCGCAACGACAGGCTTACAACAAGCCCTTTCCATGCAAGTATTCGGCAATCTGCACCGTGTTGGTAGCGGCGCCTTTGCGCAGGTTGTCCGCCACCACCCACAGGTTCAACGTATTCGGCTGGCTCTCGTCGCGCCGGATACGCCCGACGAACACTTCGTCTTTGCCGTGGGCATCCCGCGGCATGGGGTATTCCAGTTTTTCGGGATTGTCAACGACCAAGACGCCGGCCTGCTGCGCCAGTATTTGACGCACTTCTGTCACGTCAAAATCTTGTTCGAACTCAATATTAACCGACTCGGAGTGGCCGCCGATCACCGGAATACGCACCGTCGTGGCCGTCACCCGGATCGAATCGTCGCCCATGATTTTGTTAGTCTCATTAATCATTTTCATCTCCTCTTTCGTGTAACCATTTTCCTGGAACACGTCGATATGGGGGATGACGTTCAAGTCAATCGGATATGGATAAGCTTTCTCGCCTTCCACGCCCGCACGCTCGTCGTTAAGCTGTGTTACAGCCTTGACGCCCGTTCCGGTCACAGACTGATATGTGGATACCACCACGCGTTTCACTTTGTAGCGCTCGTGCAGGGGTTTCAGTACCACGACCATTTGTATGGTGGAGCAGTTTGGGTTAGCAATGATCTTGTCCGACGCATCAAGCGTATTGCCGTTCACCTCGGGCACAACCAGCTTTTTGCTGGGATCCATACGCCAAGCCGACGAATTATCGATGACGGTGATGCCCGCTTCTGCGAATTTAGGGGCATACTCCAACGACGTGCTACCACCGGCCGAAAACAACGCAACGTCAGGCCGCAACGCAATCGCTTCGTCAGCGGTCACCACCTTATATTTCTTTCCCTTAAACTCGATCTCTTTACCCTTGCTCCGCTCTGAAGCTACGGGGATCAACTCTGTGACGGGGAAGTTGCGCGATGCTAATACCGTTAACATTTCCGAACCAACGAGTCCGGTGGCGCCGACAATTGCGACTTTCATTTTTGATTTCTTTGTTGTTAAATAACTTAAATATTCTGTAAATTTGTGTTAAAGAGCCCAAAAATACAAAAAACAAGCACTCTTTCTGTCATGATGGCATAAAGATTTGGCAAATTATAAACCAGCAGAACAGGGCTTTCCAGTTTAGGCAGACCCCCGATCAGCATCCGGTCCTGCACTCCTTTCCCTGTTCTGCACAACACGTATGCTGATGAAATACGGCTTCTCGATTGCCTGCTTCGTGCTGATCAGCACGGCGGCACAGGCGCAGCTCACTGTGGATTTTTCTGCGGCATCTTACCCCGCTGATCCAGCCTGGCGGGGCCATACCTTCGCCTTCGGACTGGAAGACGACTCGCTGCTTCGCAGCCAAACCGTCCATTCCACCTACATTAGCGCGCCTAACACGCTGGCCTACGGGGCGGTGTGGGAGTTCGGGCTACAACTCGACTTCAACCCATCCCCTTCAAACCGCCTTCGCGTTTACCTGGTTTCCGACACGGACACACTGACAGCGCCCCTGAATGGCTATTTTATTCAGCTCGGCGAAAATGGCAATCAAGACCGCTACGAGCTTTACAAGCAAACGGGGACTACCGTGCAACTACTTTTGAGCAGTGCACCGAAAAACAGGATCAATCCAGCACGCATTGTCGACCGCATACGGGTCGTGCGCGACTCGGCGGGCTATTGGGGGCTTTTCACCGCCATCGATACGGCATCGGCGTTCGCTTCCGAAGGCGTAGCTTGGGATTTTGACCATACCACGACGGCCTTTTTCGGTGTCCATTGTTTATTTACGCCAGCTAACAGCGATAAATTTGGATTCCGGTATTTTCAGGTAGATACAAGCAACGCGACGATCGCGCCCGCTGCTCCTCCTTTCTTAATACATACGCTGGACATAGAAACGGACAACACACTGCGCCTGGTTTTCAATCGTCCGCTGGATACGATGTCGGGGACGGACAGGACGAACTACACGCTCGACAATGGCTTTGGACACCCAGTGTCGGTTGCCGCTTCCGATTCAACAGC
>CAYUIZ010000231.1:0-3180 GCA_964444885.1 uncultured Sphingobacteriaceae bacterium
TTCCTGGCGTTATGGCCTATCCAGCACGTCACTTCGAACGGAGCGCAGCGATGTGAGAAGCCTAACAGCATACCGACAGTATCCCCGCTGTCGAAAGGGGTAATGAGGCTTGCTAGGCCTAACTTGTGCCCGGGATATGGATCGCCTTATCGTCCCTCGAAACGATGGATCCGGAAATTAGGCACACTGCACGCCATCGGGCTGCACCCTTACTCCCGAGCCTTATTTTCCAACCGCTCGTGGTGCCGTAGAAATGCGCGCAGCGTTTTTTCATGGTTATGGAGTGTGGCTTCGGTGACCGGGCTATCGGTGTCCATTTTCTTGAGCCACCGGGCAAGGGCATCATTTCGGTGGGCTTCCAGGAGCAGGGGATAGACGTAGGCGCTTTTGCAGACGGCCCGGGTATTCCCGAGTTTTTGCGCCACGCAGTCGAGTACGTCCACTTCGATTTTCGCTTTCGACCGGTCATCAGCCTGCTTGTAGCAGCGGGCAAATTGGCGTAGCGCCTCCAGCGTGCCTCCCCACGTACGGAAATCCTTCGCCGTGAAATCGTCGCCCGTGATTTCCTTGATGTAGTCGTTGATCTGCCCGGAGTCGACGTTTCTGCGCTCGCCGTCTTCATCAAAATATTGGAAAAGTTCCTGCCCGGGTATCTCCTTGCACTTTTTTACCAGCCGTGCCAGCCGCCGGTCGGTGAGCTTGACGTCCTGCCTGACGCCTTTCTTGCCGACGAAGCTCAGGCGCATGGTGCTGCCGTTGATGTTGACGTGGTTGTCTTTTAGGGTGCTCAGTCCGATGCTTTTGTATTGCTTCATATAGGTTTTTGTGCCCACGCGCAACAGGGTTTTTTGCAGGAGATCCACGCATATCGCGAGTACCTTGCGCTCATCCAGTTCGCGCCGCGACAAATCTTTCGTCAGTTGCTCCCGGGCTTGGGGCAGGGCTTTTCCGAATTCCGTCAGCCGGAAATACTTATGCTGCGACCGGCGTTTGGTCCAGTCGGGATGATACCGGTATTGTTTGCGCCCCGCAGCGTCTATGCCCGTGGCTTGCAAATGGCCGCTGGGTTTCGGACTGATCCACACCGATGTCCACGCCGGTGGCAGGACGAGCGCCGCGATCCTGGCGAGCTGTTGCTTGTCGGCAATCCGTTTCCCGGCGCGGTCCACATACTGGAACTTGCCCGGTTTACCCTTACGGTAGATGCCCGGGGTGCTATCCCTACTGTACGAGAGCCCCGTTCCCTTGATGATTGCTTCCGTGTCCGTCATGGTGTGGGTTGATGATGTCTTATCGGGATGTGTTGAATGTCATCCCAGAAACAAGCAATGGGGAGATAAAGTTTGAAACCGGTCAATAAGGCACCAACCGAGGGGGCTGGTACGAGGCAGCAGACGCTTCCTTTAGGGCTTGAAAAGCAATTCCACCCTGCCAGGTTCACCCAACTGCAGTTGACGGTCGCGGAGTACATTTTCCATGACGCTTCCCGGTGGCGTATAAATCTGATAGGTATTGTCCATGAAGTTGTTGTTCCCGTTGATTTGCTGGACATGGTCGCCGATCACCAAATGATTGAACGTGCTGTTATTGACCGATATGCGGGTGACCATCCGGTTTGCGTCAGCCCCCTGTAGGCGAATGTTGCAAACGCCGGAAGTCAGGGCGCTGATGTTGACGTTATCCACGTGTCCGTGGAATTCCATATCCCCGTTAATAATAAAATTGCCCGAAAAGAGGAAGTTATAGCCGATTCCAAACCGGAAATCGGGGTTCAGGTATCCCGTTTCCTGGTCGTCGAACTTAACGGCGAATCCATTCACTTGGTTTGCTTCCTGGCAGGAGAAATTAATCGCGTTTCCCCATTCCAAGTCGTGTACGCGGTAGGCCGCGTCCTGTGTATAGGTGACGTAGTACACCGAGGCTGGGGATGGCCGTTCGCCCTTCCAGATGATCCGTGAGGCGCCCTGGTAGGGACCCGAGTCAACCTGCTCCACCACAAAATCCACGCCTTCGACCCATTCCGTGCCGCCCGTGCGCGGCTGGCTGCCGATGCGGACGACCTCGCCGTAGCGGGGTAGGCCGTACCATTCGCGACGCTGGCTTTCGTTCGGTTCGTCTACCACGTAATGGTCATGGATCGTGAACCAATCCCAGTCTTTTCCGTCCCTGCGCTTGACGATGGCCTCGGGATAGGGGTTCATGCGATCGCCAAACTTGCCTTTGGGTCCAGCAAAGATGCCGCTGGTAAAGGAGCACGAGCTGTTGTGTATGGAAGGTGCCTGACCGCCTGCCCAGTCGAAGAAAACGCCGTCCGTGAACACGGCGGGATTGCCCATGGCGTAGATCGATTCAAATTGGTATTCGCCTTGTCCACAATGGTTTCCGTTATCCAGCCGGATGCCCGTGCGTGCGTCGAGTCGGTGGATGTGGGAAGCGCGGATGTGCCCCGCCGACCCTTGGATATCGAGGCCCACTTCAAAAAAGCGATCGGCAAGGATACCGCCGCTATGGTTCTCGCCGATATCCACCTGCGTCACCACCACGTGGTCGAGTACAAAATTTCCGGTGCTGGCATCCCCGGTCGTTTCGACAATGCCAACGTTGTGGTCCGGGAAATAGACAATGTGCGCGATGGAAATCGCAGCGGTACCGGCAATCGTTTTCGGCGGAAGTTCGTCAGCCAGTTTGATGGTGAGCTGTTCCACCCGGCATCCCTTGTGCCGAATCCGCAGCGTAGCTGCCGGTACCCGTTTGAAATCCGCCCGCGCCGCAAACCCGAAATCGCGCTGCGCGTTGTGCTGGATGAGCCGCGTGGTGCCCACGCCGTCGCCGCGAAATTGTTGGCCCCGCTCGCTCGACTCGATCGTCCCCCGGTTGGGCAGGGCGCTCCCATTGAAGTGATAATCCCCGGCCGGAAAATACAGGGTGGCGCCCCGCGGCGCATTGGCCATGATGGCGGAGATCTGTTCCGTATTGTGGTCCGCGAATGCCGGATCGTTTTTGACCAACGGTGTGCTGACGTATCGTGCGTCCGCCTCATCGACCCGGATATGTTGCCCGAATAAGGGCGTAGCGGTGGCGAGCAGTAACAGTGCTACACAGCATAAGGTGTTTGTCGTGGTGAAATAGCGCATAAAGACATTAAATTGGTGGTTATTAGGCCATGTAGTGCAAAGTAAA
>CAYUIZ010000232.1:0-3177 GCA_964444885.1 uncultured Sphingobacteriaceae bacterium
AGTAGCTCCTGCCCTGCGGCGTGCAAGCTGATAAACTCACTGCGGTAATGCAGGGTGAGGTAAGTCAGGTTGAGAATAACGATAAACAGGATGACTAAGGGAAACTCCCGGTCGAAGTAGCCGCTCTGCGCAAATCCGCCGCCGACCGACTCAAGCAAGCCGTACACCATGCCCAGCACCATCAAACAGGGTAGCAAGACCCCGCCGAGCAACGCCCGGAAGAAACGGTGTTTTTCCTGCACCTGCGTGGTTCCGCCTACAAAAATACGTGCCAGCACGCGCCGCACGGTGGCAATCACGGCCAAGGCCATCAAAGCACTGGCCAGCCAGGAGACATAAAAGCCTGCATTGGTCAGTATGCGCACCAGGGGCATCGTTTGGTAGGCCAGGAGCATAAGCGCGCCCATGGCCAGGGATAGCGCTACCCTGTTCTGCCGGGAGGTCGGATCAAACCGCTGTAAACTTGTTGCCATAGGAATGTTAATTGGTAGATGGAAGCTTTTCTGGCAGCAATGAAATGCTAAAATAGTAAAAACCATGCAGTCCGGGGCAACCGACACCGCCCAACAGGCTTAAATGCTGGCATTTTAACACATAAAATTTGGCAGAATAGCACATAAACTGCAACGGCTATTGTCCGTTGCAGGGCTTATGGACTAGCTTTGTCCGTCAATTAACGCGCTTCCTATGCGCAATCCATACATCAAACACTAAACATGATGGAAAAGTATCCTTTTGACAGTGCGGGCGTGCAATCTTTGCTGGATGCGCTTTACGCCCTGCCCGACCCCTCCCTCGAGTTCGAGGCCCATGACGCCCGCACCCAGTTCGGCTCCTGGCTGCGGCGGCATTTTGATTTCAATGCCGCCCAGACGGCCTACGTGATCGGGCTGGAGCCTGCGTTCTCAGACCTTGCTGGCGATTTGGTCGCCTTCCATATCGGGCATCGCTTCCCGATCGAGCTCGCCGTGCAAGGCGATCCGGATGATGATGATGATGACGACGATGATGACGGTCCGCGCGGCAAACTCATCCTGTTTAACCAAAGCCGGCAGCTTTCCTACAATCGTACCAACGGTACACTGAGCGTGGGCTACTTGCAGGTTTTGATCTCCTATCCGCCCGGCGAATAACCAGGCACGCGCACGGCGGTAGCGGAACGCGGCTGCCGTGCGCTTATCACCGTTGGGAACTCCTGCCCCACTATTACCTGACCATGGCCAGCTTCGAACGTGCCGACAAGGCGAACCTCATTCGAACGCACCTGTTCCCCCTGCTGGGACGCATGCCCGCTGCGGAACAGGAGCCACTGTTTGCTCAGTTGGAGATCCAAACCCATGTGCGGCGCGCGGTGGCCGGGCAGTACCTGGAGGAGCCCGGTCCCAGCGCCGAAGGCATGGCTTTCCTCCTCCCCCAGGCGATCGCCCATAGTTTCCAGCTTATGGTGGTCGATGGCCATACCCATGCAGCCGGCACACACATCTGGATGCGCGGCACGCTGGTCTTCAACCCCCACGCCCTGCTGGATGCGCTGCCCCGCACGGAGTACACCCAAGTACTGGAACCCGGCACCTACCTTGGCATCCGCTACCCCCAACTGCGGCAATTGATGACGGATTTTAAATTTGTCGAACAGGGCATTAGCCTGCTGGCACGACAGCAGGAACGGCAGCGCCTGGCCTACCACCAAATCAACCGGCTGCCGCCCGCGGCACGTGTAGCCGCATTCGAACGCAAGTTCCGCAGTTTCACCCACGTCGCTTCCATACAGCTGCGCAGCATGCACGTCGGCCTATCGCGCCAGACCTACAGCAAAAAGCTACCCTAAATCTGGCGGTACGCCAATCCTCCACGGATAATCCAACCCTGCACCATCGCTCCGGTCGTTGGTAATGTTAAAAGTTAACCTTCATAACGGCAAGGGCTTAACATTCGTCCGGCGGCGTATGGCCTATCTTCGCTGGTATGGAAACACCTCGCACATACAAGACTTACTTAGGGATATTGCCTATAGCTCCACGTATCGGGATGCTGGCCCTCATCATGCTCGGGATAGCGCCGGAGATGGCATACCGCATCCAATTCGATTCCAGCAACTCGGCTCCCCGCGATTGTGGGAGTTGCCTCCTTTATGATAGCCGCGGCATGCCCTATTACTACCGCACACAAAATAACGGGGACACGATGGACTTCCTTTTCTTTTACGATACGCCGATAAAAGCACCTCGCCGACAATTATATAGTTAACCCCTAACCAGTCATGAAAACTAGACACGTCATCTTCACTACGATTGCAGCACTGATCCTGAATGCATGCAACGAGGCCCCGCAAAAGGGCTATCCGGAGTGGCTTCTGGAGTACGACGCGACCTTCGTATTGCCCGATGTGTTAGAAACAACGGACACCTCCATACCACCGTGTACGTGCTATTTATCGTCTGATGGTAAACCGATCGTCTGGATCAAGAAAAACTCCCTAACCGACTCCCTTCTATCCGCTGATGTCGGTGCGCAAGAATTTATAAATACGAAAGGAGGTATACTTATGGACCCGTGATAAACTAGTGGTGCGCAGGCGCTAGGCGACTCGCATTAGTATCAAATTTGAACTAAGATGAATAATTCAGTGAGACATGAATAAGAGAAACTTCTATATTGAAACCGCTATACGGATAGTATTTGTAGCGCTTTACACCTATACGGCCATGATGAAATGGCTTGATTTCCCGGTGTACCGCATCAAAATGCGTAGGCAGCATTTGCCGGACCAATGGAAGGATTTTTTTGTTTGGGGTATCCCTATAACCGAGATACTGGTTGTTTTCGCTTTGATCTTGCCTTTTTTTATTTCAACCCCTCGACTGGCGCGGATTGGCCTAGTGGCAAACCTTGTCTTAATGAGCAGCTTCACCTTATATGCAGGGGTTGCTGCATCGGGCATGCTGGGTTATGTGCCTTGCTCTTGTGGCGGGGTCTTGGACAGCATGAGCTGGAACTTCCATTTTATGTTCAATTTAGTACTGACTGCATTAGCAGCTATTGGCGTCCGGCTGCATCGTAAAAATGGAGACGCCGATTTTTTCACACCGGTTCGTGGTTAAGTATGTAAAAAAATTAAACAACGTTCTTTCGTTTTCGCTATCGGGATTGGTTAGATCGCTAAGTCAAAGCAGGGCA
>CAYUIZ010000233.1:0-3173 GCA_964444885.1 uncultured Sphingobacteriaceae bacterium
ATTTCAACTTTCCTATCTCCCATCTCCTTTTAACCGTTCAATACACTGTAAATCCCTATATTTGCTCTCGTGAATCAGAAAAAAGTAGCCCTCCTCATCTTAGACGGCCTCGGATATGGCCGCCAAGACCAATCAAATGCGGTATTGGCCGCCAATACGCCTTATCTTGATCAGTTGCTGGCTTCCCAGCCCAATTCGTCGTTGCAGGCCTCCGGCGAGTTTGTCGGGTTGCCCGACGGACAAATGGGTAACTCCGAAGTAGGCCATATGAACCTCGGTGCTGGCCGGATTGTTTACCAAGAGCTTGGCCGCATCCACAAAGCGGTGGACGATGGCGAGTTTAACCATAACCCGGTTTTGCAGGATGCTTTTCGCTATGCCAAGGAAAATGCAAAAAACATCCATTTCATCGGCCTGCTCTCCGATGGTGGCGTGCACGCCCATACCAATCACCTGAAAGGTCTCTGCCTGGCTGCGCAAGCGGCGGGTGTCAGCCAGCAACAGGTCCATATTCATGCGTTCCTGGACGGGCGGGATACCGATCCCAATTCGGGCAGCGGCTACCTCGAGGATTTGGAGCTTTTCCTGCAAAACGGCAGCGGGAATTTGGCATCTGCCATCGGCCGGTATTATGCGATGGACCGCGACAATCGTTGGGAACGCGTGAAGCTCGCTTATGATTTGCTGGTCCACGGTGTCGGACAGCCGGCGGAGGATATCCGTGCCGCCCTGCAGGCTTCGTATGGCGAAAAGGTGACAGATGAGTTTGTTAAACCGATCATTCGGGTGGATGCTAGTGGCAATCCACTTGCGACCATCCAAGCGGGGGATGTGGTAATTTGCTACAATTTTCGCACGGATCGGGGCCGGGAGATTACCCAGGCGCTCACGCAGCGTGCTTTTCCCGAATACGGCATGCAACCCTTGCCGTTGCGGTATATTACGATGACCAGCTATGACGATACCTTTGCGGGCGTAGACGTTGTGTTTCATAAGGACAATCTATCCAATACGCTCGGACAAGTGCTGGAAGCAAACAGCCGGACGCAAACCCGCATCGCTGAAACCGAAAAATATCCACACGTCACCTTCTTCTTCTCCGGCGGACGCGAAGAAGCATTCGAAGGCGAGCACCGTATCCTTATCCCCTCGCCGAAAGTGGCAACCTACGACCTGCAGCCCGAAATGAGCGCGCAAGGCGTAGCCGACGCGATCTGCGCGGACATCGTCAGCCGTACCCCTGATTTTATCTGCCTCAATTTTGCCAACCCGGATATGGTGGGGCACACGGGCGTATTTGAAGCGGTGGTGAAAGCTGTGGAAACGGTCGATACTTGCCTGCGGCAAGTGGTGGAATGCGGCAAGCAATACGGGTATTCGTTTATCATCCTCGCCGACCACGGAAATTCGGAATATATGGTCAACGACGACGGGTCAGTGCATACAGCGCACACTACCAATTTGGTGCCCTGCATTTTGCTCGATGACCACTATAAATCCATTGCCGACGGCAAGCTGGGGGATATTGCGCCGACCGTGCTGAAACTAATGGGTATCGATATCCCCGACGATATGTCGGGTACGCCACTCGTTTAGTCAGGACGGGCGATCTTCGCGAGCGCAGCCAGTATGGGCGCTTTGGCCCGTATTGGGCAGTAGGAGTTTCTCGCACTGAGCACGTATTTGTATTGTGTAACGCTATCAAAGTTCAATTCACGCATGCGCAACAGGCATCTTTTCGTTCTTACAATCTTGGGAGCAATCCTGTTTGGGGGCTGTTCACCCGGTGCTGACGAGCCGGCGCAGTCGCGTGGAGCTGAGCCGTACTTCAGTCTGGAAACTTACTTTGCGGAAGAGGCCGCGCGAATGCAGCGCACGTCGCCAACAGTCCGCAAGACGGTCAAGAAGAATAACGACACGGAGGATCGGGAGATGGCAATCCGCAGTTGGGTCAACGAATTGGAACTATTTAGGCTTTCCGATATCAACATGGAGGCTTGGATTGGAAAATACGCGGTGGATAGTGGGCAACACTACGTGGAATACCGGGCTACTGATCCGGAGCTGCGTACCCGCCGCATCGTGATACATCGTTCGGACGAGGGCGAAATCCGCCATATCCACGTGGCGAACGAGGCATCGAACATGCTCTATACTTCCAAAGAGCTGCTCGATTACTATCCGGACTCTTTATACGTCATTGAAAAACGCCAAGACATCCGCTGGTGGAGCGACAATACCTACACGATTACCGGACGCATAGGCGCCAGCCAAGAGTAGCAAATACCCTTAATATTGTTCGTCTTTGTTGGGGAATTTGCCGGTTTTGACATCGGCGATATAGTGCTGTGCCGCGCCATGGATATCCTCGTAGAGGTGCAAGTACTGGCGGAGAAACCGCGGCTTGAAGCCCTTGGTCAGGCCGACCATGTCATTGACAACCAATACCTGCCCGTCGCATTCTGCGCCTGCACCGATGCCAATGGTAGGAATAGCCAATGCGCTTGTTACTTCGGAAGCGAGTGCCGCCGGTATTTTTTCAAGCACCAATCCAAAACAGCCTGCTTCCTGCAGGGCGAGGGCATCCGAACGCAACTTCTCGGCTTCGGCCTCTTCTTTGGCCCGGACGGTGTAGGTGCCAAATTGGTAGATCGACTGCGGCGTCAGGCCCAAGTGGCCCATCACCGGGATGCCGGCCTGAACAATGCGGGCAACAGTGCCGCACATTTCAATGCCTCCTTCTAGTTTCAGCGCGTGCGCGCCCGTCTGCTTCATCACTTTAACGGCGGCTTCCAGCGCATCCCTGCTGTCGCCCTGGTAGGTGCCGAAAGGAAGGTCGACGATCACCAGTGATCGTTTGGCCGCACGTACGACGGCCGAGGCGAAAAACATCATTTCCTCCAGGGTAATCGGGATGGTCGTTTCATAGCCCGACATCACGTTGGCGGCCGAGTCGCCCACCAGAATCACGTCAACCCCCGCGTCGTCCAGCACCCGGGCCATCGAATAGTCGTAGGCAGTGAGCATGGTGATTTTTTCGCCGCGCGACTTCATGTCGCGGATGGTTTGGGTGGTAATACGTTTTATCGTCGTGTGCGTAGACATAACGCAAAACTATTAAAAAAATTCGGCTAAAGTCCAGCATAATGTTCGGCCAGGCAGGGCAAACGCAT
>CAYUIZ010000234.1:0-1662 GCA_964444885.1 uncultured Sphingobacteriaceae bacterium
GGTGTATATTTTTTTGGATCAAACGTATCGGTGTGGGCCATGCCACCGGCCATCCAGAGCAGAATAACCGTATCGGCTGTCGTGGTTTTGCCTGCACAGGATGCTAAGAACCCGGAAAGCGGCGCGCCGGCGGCTAACGCGGCTAAGGTGCCAGCACTTGCTGTCTTCAAGAAATTCCGTCGATTGATTGGCTGATCCATGATATATACGTCCTGTTTTTGGGCAAAAGTGGCCACGTTATTCGATAAATTGAAATTCGGGCAGGAGCACAATACCCCAAAGCATATCCTGCACCGACTCTGCCGAGAGCCCGTCGCCCAGCAATCCGTTGGCGACCTGTCGCTCGCCCGGCGTAGGCATCCTGCCCAACGCCTTGTGGTAGACCGCATCCACCAGCTGATCTGGATTCGTATGATTCGCCGTCCATCGGCCCGCGCCTTCCCCTAAAATCTCATTTAGGAGCGCACCGTTTGTCAGCTCCATAGCCTGCAAGAGGTTAGCGTGGCTTTCGCGGACACTCGTCACATTTTCGCGTGAGGGCCGGCCCAGTGCAGTCAAGAACGGATCGTTTTGCACCAAGGCTGCCCGTACGAAGGCATGCTGGCCGGCATACGCGTCGGCACTTGCCAACGGATTGTATTTCAGTGCCTGAATGGGATACATCGGGTGCACCGCGCCACTGACGGCATCGGCAAACTGCTCGGCTGTCAGTTTACGTTTATGCATGCCCCGAAACACATAGTTCCGCGCGTTGATCGATGCGGGGTCCGTCACCGTCACCGAAGCCAGTTGGTAGGTTTTTGACGCGATGATGAGACCAATAAGTTTCCTTACATCATGCCCTTGCTCGACGAAATATACGGCTAGCCAGTCGAGTAGATCCTGGCTCCACGGTTCGTTGTCCATCTCGTCTGTCGGCGAGATAATACCCCGCCCGAGAAGCTGCGCCCAGACACGATTGACCAGCGTGCGGTACAAACGTCCGTTTTCAGGCTTGGTAAGCAACGCAGCGAGCTCGCTGGACTTCGCCGCTACCGTGGCGTCTTTCGTGATGCTTCCGAGTTCGTCCCACAGAAAACGCGTATCAGCCAGTTCACCTGTGGGGATATCGCAACGGTTGATCTCGAGGGGTGATTCCGAAAACACGCTGGCAAAGGCATAAGCATCCGCTAATTTCCAATCGCTGATAAAACTATCATGGCAGGAGGCGCATTTCAGGTTAAGGCCCAACAGTGCTTGGGAGACGTTCTGCGCCGCCTGCATGGCCGTTGTTTGGCTACTATTGACGGCGCCGCGCCATGCTATCCCCCGGATGAAGCCTTTAGAACGTTCATCGGGGTCGACCAGTTCCCGGACAAACTGGTCATAAGGCATATTGTTCTCCAATGCCCTAAAAAGCCAGTCCGAGATATTGGACCGGCCATTGGTAATGTAGCCGGTGCCGGTATAGTCGTTTCGGAGCAAATCGTTCCAGAAGGTCGTCCAATGGATGGCATAGTCGGTGTCCCGGGCCAACAGCTCTTCGATGACCCGGACGCGCTTATCGGCGTCGCCAGCGGCCTCAAATTGCTCCACTTCATCCGCCGTCGGCGCGAGACCAATGATATCCAGGTATGCGCGCCGCAAGAAGGTTCGGTCATCGACCAGCTCCGGCCATTCGAT
>CAYUIZ010000234.1:1762-3153 GCA_964444885.1 uncultured Sphingobacteriaceae bacterium
CTTTGCTGTGCATCGCCCGGGTGGACGGATGGTCCGGAATCACCGCCTTGGAAGACAAAATCTTTCTGGTCGAGCCGCAGGCCGCCTTCGGCCTTATCACTGCTATGGCATTGGTAGCAACGGTGGGCTAAGATGGTTCGGGCGGCAATGTTCAGCTCAAGCTCTTGTCTCGAATCCAGGCTGCCGGTATCGGACGAAAAGGCCGCCCAATCAAAGTTTTCCAAACCCGTGCCCCCGCCAAACTCGGCGAAGTCCGTATCTTCCGATGCCCACGGGGTAGCACCCAACAGGTAATCGCGGCCATGCGTCAACGAGCCGCCGTAATGCCCCGTCACGAAAATGCCGATAGCCGCCAGAAAGAGCGCAGTGCGGTATGCTCCGATCCAGGCTTTGCCTTTCGTAGCATGGGCCCGCCACAACGCGAAAGCCGCGATGAGGCCCAACAGCATGGTCGCTATCCCAGAATTCTTATGATAGGTTAAAATTTCTCCACCGTAATTGCCGTTTTCTGAAAGCAGCCAGCCAAACAAAGCGGCGATGAAGCCTGCTACCGCACCCGCATAAACCATCCAAGTGACACCGGGGCGCAAGCGCGCGTCGAACCGCTTCAGCATGGTTGCCTCCATCACTGCTGCAATAACCAGCGAGGCGATGGGAAAATGCACCATCACCGGATGCAGGCGCCCTAGAAATGCCCACCCCCACCACGGCTGGGATTGGACCACAGCCTCCGTTTCAGCCGCAACGAGTCCCGTGCTGGCCAATGCCAACACTGCAACCAGCATCAACTTGAGGTGTAAGGGGCGATATGAGAAAAAGGCGGTTCGCATTAGCTCATGTCCTTGACCGCACTTGTAACGAACTTATCCACAGGCACCATAATTAGGTTATCCAACAAATATAAAAGAAAAGCGGCCAACTACCATCATGCTCCTCCCTGCCCGAAAAGACCGGAGGCCAAAACGCGAAGACTGGAAAATGAAAAGGCGCGCGATCGGCAACTCGCACGCCTTATGCCTCATTAGCTAAACGCTTGCTATGTGGGATCGCGAAGGTTAGCGAACGGGGTCTTTTGCAAAGTACTTCCCTACGAAAGAAAGCATCTGGAGCGCGGATCGCTCGTAGTAATGCCCCAAATTATGGCCTGTATTCTCCAGTACCACCTGCTCGTGGCTCAAGCCGGTATCACGCAACATCGTGGCGAATTCCAGAAATGCATCCGGCCGGTCGCTGTCGCCGTTCACCATAAAAAAGCCCATATTTCTCCGCTTCCAGTCGGGCAATACCGTCACCAGGAAGTCAACTGGATCCATTGTGTATCGTATCAGCAGGGGTCACGTCAATCAGTGTCTCCTATGACAAATGTGAGGTTTATCCGGATTTTCCCTCCG
>CAYUIZ010000235.1:0-3150 GCA_964444885.1 uncultured Sphingobacteriaceae bacterium
CTGCGGTGGCGGGGGATGATCTCGTTGATCAGTCCGGCTTTGGCCATCGACTGCGCTTCAAACTCCTGCGCACCGATTTCGATGGGGTTGGTAACGGTGTAGTAGTCAAAGTCAAGCCAAGCGGACGCGAGGTATTCCGTGGTGGCGAACCCTTGGTCGAACGTGCCGGCATTTTCGAGTTTCTGGATCAATTCATCCGGGATGGCTTCACCAGTTTCGTAGTGCTTGGCATATTCCTTCAGTACCGCAGGGTCAGCCGCCCAGTTTTCCATTACTTGGGAAGGGAGCTCAACGAAGTCGCGGGATACGGACGTTCCAGCAAGACTTTGGTAGGTAACGTCTGAAAGCAAGCCGTGCAGCGCGTGCCCAAACTCGTGGAATAGTGTTGAGGCCTCGTCAAACGTCAGCAGTGAAGGGGTGTCACCCACGGGTTTCGTGAAGTTGCAGACGTTGGTGATGATCGGTGCAACGCGCTCGCCATTGACCGTGGTCTGCGGCCGGTAGGAGCTCATCCAAGCGCCCGGGCGCTTGGAGTCGCGCGGGAAGAAGTCGGCATAAAACACACCCAGGTGGCTGCCGTCTTTATCCAGCACTTCGTACACTTCCACATCTTCGTGGTAGACGGGGACGTTGTCCAGTCGTGTGAACGTGATACCCCAAAGCTTGGTGGCCACGTCGAATGCCCCTTGGGTCACGCTCGCCAGGCTGAAGTACGGCTTCAGCTCGTCTTCGCTGATGGAATAGCGCTTCTGGCGGATTTTCTCGGCATAATAGCGCCAATCGTATGCCTCGGGTTGAAACGATTCGCCTGATGCGGCGATTTCTTGCTTGATGTCATTGGCTTCTACTTTAGCCTTGGCGATGGCCGGCTTCCAAAGGTCGGTCAGGAGTTTGGTGACATTTTCGGGGGTTTCGGCCATGGCGTCTTCCAGCACGTAATGCGCATGGGTGGGATAGCCCAGCAGGTTGGCCCGCTGCAGGCGAAGGTTCGCAATCTTGATGAGCGTTTCGTTGTTGTCGTGCTCATTGCCGTTGTTGCCACGGTTTCTGTAGGCTTCCCAGATTTGGCGGCGCAGCTCACGGTTGTCCGCGTATTGCAAGAAAGGCATCACGCTCGAGTTGGAAAGCGTGAACACCCATTTGCCCTCATGGCCTTTGGCCGTGGCGGTTTCAGCCGCGGCGGCAATCAGCCCAGCAGGCAGTCCAGACAGATCGGCTTCATTGTCGATGACCATTTCGTACGCGTTGGTCTCTGCCAGCACGTTTTGTCCGAATTGGGTGGTGAGTACGGCAATCTGGGAGTTAATATCGCGCATGGTCGCTTTGTCGGCTTCGCTGAGGTTCGCGCCACTGCGCACGAAGCCTTTATAACGCCGCTCCAACAGGATTTCCTGCTCGCGCGTGAGGTCGAGCGACTCCCGGTTTTCCCACACGGCGCTAACCCGCGCGAACAGTTTCTCATTGAGGGAGATGTTGTCGCGGTGTGCAGACATGCGCGGCGCCAACTCTTTATCCAGTGCCTGGATGTTGGGGTTGGTGTTTGCTGAATTGAGGTTGCCAAACACTAAGGAAACGCGGGACAGCAGTTGCCCGGCGTCTTCGAGTGCCAGGATGGTATTCTCGAAGGTTGGAGCCTCCGAGTTGTTCGCAATCGAATCAATTTCTGCCTCATGCTGGGCCAGCGCTCTGTCGTAGGCTGGCGCGAAGTGCTCGTCCTTGATCTTGTCAAAGGGAGGCACGCCGAAGGGCGTGTCGTATTCGGCCAACAACGGGTTGCCAGCATCGTCGCCGGCGGGGCTATCGCACCCAGCCGCAGCAATGATCGTCATCATAAGAATCGGAGTAAGCTTTTTAAAAGTCATAACTATACATTTTGTGTCAATGGCTGCGCATAGGCAGGGATTTATTGGGTGCAAAGGTAGGGATAATTATAAATATATATAGCAAACGCCTCGGCGCGAGGAGACAAGCAACGGGCGTGTAGGGAGCCAGCGCCGTCGCAGGGCCGAAAAAAGCATGTCAATTCGGTCGTTTTATTCAATATTTGCGTACATTGAACTTAAATTTTCACCCCAGTAGGCCATGCTTGCGAAACTGTACCGCGTTTATTTCCATTTTTTTAAATTTCTGACCGTGGTTAATCTGGGGGTGAGCGTCTTTGCCGTGGCCTTGGTGCTGCGGCAGGAGTGGGCGGACAATTTGGTCGGCGCTTATGTGCTGGCCTTGCTGGCCAAGCTGTTGGGATATGGGATTTCCGTTGTTATCGAAAAGTGGTTTTTCGCCGGACAGCGCGAGTATTTTTTTAAAAATATGGGATTGGGGTATCGCCATATTTTCGGATTCCTTTTCGTCATTGATGGTATTTTACTAGTCATCGTTTATTGGGCATGGAACACGATACACAACTATTTGTAGACAGCGTAGCGTGCCGCTACGGGTCCAAGATGGTCCTCAGCAGCGTGTTTGTCAATTGTCGGCGCGGGGAGGTGGTGGGGCTGCTGGGCCTCAACGGAGCGGGCAAATCCTCGCTGATGAAAGTGATTTTTGGCGGAAAGAAGGGCTATTATAAGCACTGCGAACTCGACGGCAAGTTATTTCAGGTCGGCTATCGGACGCGTGGCATTGCGTACCTCACCCAGGAGCCGCTCGTGCCGGGGTACGTGACGGTAGGGCTTGCCATCAACCTGAGTGTCAATTTGTACACGAAGCAGCTTTTGGACAATGCAATCGTTCGGGATAATCTCAGCAAACGGATGGGCAATCTCTCCGGGGGGATGCGACGGGTGATAGAGGCACTTATCGTGCTTTATAGTGACGCCCCTTACGTGCTCTTGGATGAGCCGTATGCGAATATGGCGCCGGTGTACATCGACGAGATCAACAACCACATCGAAAAACTTCGCCCCCACAAGGGATTTATCGTTACGGACCACTACTACGATCGAATCCTCGATATCAGTGACCGGATCGTGTTGATCCACAACGGATGCAACTACCAAATCGACGGCCGGGAAGACCTGCGTACCCATGGTTATATCCCTTCTTCGGCGTTTGAGTAGGGGGTATTGGTAGTAAAGGCATGTAACAATCCGGGTACTTATTTCCCCTAACGGGTGTGTGTTTGCGTATCGTACTCATCGACTTACGACT
>CAYUIZ010000236.1:0-3097 GCA_964444885.1 uncultured Sphingobacteriaceae bacterium
GCGAACGATATGAAAGTGGCTAGCGACTTCTTCAACGGTTTAAACTTTTGAGGTGCGGCCTGTTTGCACGTTAGTTCCAGATCGGCGCTATCCCGGCAACCGGCTTTCCCTTTTTGTGTACAGCGAAGGTAAACAATCTTTCGGTAATGCACAGACCTAATCGGGCTCGTTTATTCCTTATCTTTGCGCCGGTATTATCCCAATAGCATCATGGCTCAAAAGCAAATCAAACACCTCCAGATTACCGTCACGGGCACCGTGCAAGGTGTCTTCTTCCGCGCTTCCACCAAAGCAGTGGCCGACCAGCTGGGTGTCAAAGGCATCATAACGAACCAGCCCGACGGGTCGGTGTATCTGGAGGCCGAGGGCGACCAGTTTGTCTTAGCGCAGCTCCTGGATTGGTGCCACGAAGGCCCCGATAAAGCCCGGGTCGAAAATGTGAGCACGCACGAAGCCGAAATGAAAAACTATCGTAACTTTGAGATCGTCAAGAAACCCAAAACGCTGGCATAAAACACGATAAGCTTGTCACTACTCCGCAAATTTGCAGGTGAAACCATGATTTACGGGCTGAGCACGATCGTGTCCAGGCTCATCAATTTCGTGCTGACGCCGATATTTGTCCGCCAGTTCCCCGCTAATATTTACGGTGTTTTCACACACCTTTATGCCTTTGCGGCCATGCTCAACGCGGTCTTGGCCTTCGGGATGGAAACAACGTTTTTCCGCTACCTGCATAAGCACGAGGACAACCGCCAGAGCGTCTATGCTAACACATTCACTGCTATCCTCTTGGTATCGGGCCTGTTCCTGCTGACCCTGCTGGCATTTTCATCGAGCATCGCCACATGGCTCAATAACGGTACGTACCACGCCGATTACGAAACCTACGTCTGGTTATTCGGGTTTATATTGGTCGCCGACGCCCTTGCCATCATCCCCTTCGCTAGCTTGCGCGCCGATGGCCGACCGATTCGCTTTTCCGTCCTTAAGCTGGTAAACATTCTCCTGGTACTGGTTGCCAATTTGGTCTTCCTTTTCGGCATTCCCATGCTCATCGACTTCAGCAGCGCGTTTGCGCGGTTTGCAGAGCCGTGGTACCGCCCCGGATGGCTGGGATACGTATTCATTGCCAACCTGATTGCGAGCGTGCTGACCCTGCTTTTGCTATTGCCCGAACTTTCGCGCGTACGCTTGCGTCTCGACCGCAAAATGGCGATTGATATGATTGCCTACAGTTTCCCCGTGCTGGTAGCGAACATATCGTTTATCATCAACGAACATATCGACAAGATCCTGTTGCCTAAGCTGATACCGGGCGAACAAGGCCGAATTGATGTAGGTATCTACGGGGCGGTTTCCCGCATCGCTGTCTTCCTCAGCGTCTTCGTGCAGGCCTTCCGGCTGGGTGCGGAGCCGTTTTTCTTCAGCTATGCCAAAAGCGAAAATGCCCGGCGCACCTACGCCCGCATCATGGAATATTTCATCATCGCCATGGTGGTGGTAGTCGTGGGTATCACCGCCAATATCGAATGGCTCAAGTATTTCATCAAGGGTGATTCCGTGGAACAACAGGCCATCTACTGGTCCGGCTTGGAGATTATCCCTATTCTGCTGATGGGATACGCGATGCTGGGCGTCTACATGAATCTGTCAATCTGGTACAAGCTGTCCGACCAAACGCGCTTTGGCCTGTATATATCGGGGATGGGCGCATTAGTGACCTTGGTGCTGAATTTTATCTTCATCCCGATGTACAGCTACGTCGCCGCCGCTTGGGTCACCGTGGTGGCCTACGGATTTATGATTACGCTTTCGTACGTGTGGGGTCAGGCACGCTATCCGATTCCGTACAAAGTACCGAAAGGCCTGGCGTATCTGCTCGTGGCAGGCGGACTCTCGTGGGTAATGTTTGACGTGCTCGAGCGTCATCTATTATACAGCAATATCCTTTTTGCGGGATTCTTAGTGGCGATCGCCTTTTTGGAACGGAAGACAATTGGGGAGGCTATGCGGAGTCTCCGGGGCCCGGCTTAGGCCAATACCGGTTCAGAAAAGCGGTATCCGATTTCATCAAGCACTTCCTCGATGTCGTCGACGCGGTCGAGCGACACCAGTTTCATGCGATATTCCTTGAAATTGGGTATTCCCTTGAAATAATTGGCATAGTGGCGGCGCATTTCGAAGATGCCCGTCCGGTCACCTTTCCATTCCAATGACTTGAGCAGGTGCGTACGGCAGACTTCGACACGCTCGGCAAGGGTAGGCCCAGGCAGGCGCTCACCAGTTGCAAAGAAATGCTTGATCTCACGAAATATCCACGGATAGCCAATCGAAGCACGCCCGATCATGATGCCGTCTACCTCGTATTCCATGCGCCATGCCGCCGCCTTCTCCACGCTGTCCACATCACCATTGCCGAAAATCGGAATGCGAATACGTGGGTTCCGCTTGATGTCGCGGATCATGCTCCAGTCGGCTTGGCCTTTGTACATTTGTGCCCGCGTACGCCCATGGATACTGAGCGCTTGGATACCTACGTCTTGCAGGCGTTCGGCTACTTCGTATACGTTTTTGGTGTCGTCATCCCAGCCTAAGCGTGTTTTGACGGTGACGGGCAGGTGAGTGGCTTCGACCACGGCCTTGGTCATGGCCGTCATCTTGTCAATATCTTGGAGCAGGCTGGCACCGGCACCGCGGCAGGCCACGTTTTTCACGGGGCAACCGTAGTTGATGTCGATCAGGTCGGGATTTACTTGCGACGCGATCTCCGTCGCCTCGCGCATCGTATCGATGTCGCTACCGAAAATCTGGATGCCGATCGGGCGTTCGTATTCGAAGATATCCAACTTCTGCCGGCTTTTTGCCGCGTCGCGGATCAATCCTTCGGACGAAATAAACTCGGTGTACATCATGTCCACCCCGTTTTTCTTGCACACATAACGGAACGGGGGATCGCTCACGTCTTCCATGGGCGCGAGCAAGAGTGGGAACTCGCCTAGTTCGATATGTTGACCGATGCGGATGGGCATGTTATTCGTCCTGGGCTGCAAAAATACGAAATTATTAACAGACACGGGAACAAGCTTTCCGCGTG
>CAYUIZ010000237.1:0-2969 GCA_964444885.1 uncultured Sphingobacteriaceae bacterium
CAGGTAGAAATTGATCCCACACCCCGCGCTTGGACTGGCGGGATATACGACGAGGCACGCCGTGGATGGCTGTACCCCGTGGACCTGAACCCCGAAGCGAAAAGCGCCTACAAAGCGGAAGAGTTTAATACCTATCGGATCGAGGCTATCGGCAACGAAACCAAAACATGGGTCAACGGCGTACCGGTGGCACACGTCATCGACACCATCGATGCTTCGGGATTCATTGGGCTACAGGTGCACAGCATTAATGACGAAAGTCTGGCCGGCAAGAAAGTATATTTCAGGGATATCCGCATACAAACCGAAAACCTCCAACCGCAAGAATTTTCGACCAGTATGTACACGGTCAACCTGACGCCGAATACGCTCAGCGATTATGAGCAGGCACAGGGATATGAGCTGCTGTTTGATGGGCAGAGTAATGCGGGTTGGATCGGTGCCTACAAAGACGCTTTTCCGGAATTCGGATGGGAAATAAAGGAAGGGACGATCAATGTGCTGCCATCGGGCGGCGGGGAATCGACCAATGGCGGGGACATCGTCACCGAAGGGCAGTATAAGGCGTTTGACTTCTCATTCGAATTCAAACTGACCGAAGGAGCCAACAGTGGGGTCAAATATTTTGTCACGTTATCCGAAAACAACGTGGGTTCGGCAATCGGTCTGGAGTATCAGATATTGGATGATGAACGGCATCCTGATGCCAAGATGGGACGGGACGGCAACCGCACCTTAGCCTCGCTTTACGACCTCATGACGGCCGACAAGCCCAACCGTTCCAAACGGCCTATCGGACAATGGAATAGGGGACGGCTGGTGGTGGCCCCCGACAATACGGTTACGCACTATTTGAATGGCGAGAAAGTGTTGTCGTACGTCCGGGGTTCGGACGAGTTTCACGACCTGGTGGAGCGCAGCAAGTATAAGGACTGGGATAATTTCGGGCTGGCCGAAGAAGGGCATATCCTCTTGCAGGACCACGGCGATGCGGTGAGTTTCCGGAACATTAAAATCAAAACGCTCTAGCGTCAGCACGAACATTTTCGGTGCCAACGTGTTATTCTGGTGATTAGTAAACGGCTGCAGCAGCAGCTTATGGGAAAACAAGATCACCAAAACGATGAGTAAATTACGATTGAAAGGTAACTGGAACGAACTGAAAGGCAAGGTCAAGCAGAAATATGCGGAGGTGACCGACGACGACTTGCTGTACGAAGAAGGCAAGGACGACGAATTGATCGGGCGCCTACAAAAAAAGACCGGCAAAGCGCGCGACGAACTTGTGGATTGGCTCAACAGCTTGTAGGGGCCTCACCTTTCACTGAGCAATGTCAAAAAGCGTTATGGACAATCGCCCATAACGCTTTTTCTTTTTAATTTAGCCCAATGAAGAAAAATAAGCCCACGATATTGGTAGTGAATGACGACGGAATCACCGCCCCCGGCATCAAGGTGCTGATGGAAGAAATGCAGCACCTCGGCGAAGTGGTCGTCGTAGCACCCGAGGGCGTACAATCGGGCATGGGCCATGCCATTACCATCGGCAAGCCCTTGCGTCTCGACCAAGTCGATATTTACCCCGGCGTGGAGATGTACAAATGTTCGGGCACGCCGGTGGATTGCGTCAAGCTGGCGGTCAACAAAATCTTCAAAGGACGCAAGCCTGATATCTGCGTGTCGGGGATTAACCACGGCCTAAACAGCTCCATCAACGTGCTGTATTCCGGTACGATGTCGGCCGCGGTAGAGGGTGCCATAGAGGGAATACCGTCCATCGGGTTCAGCTACGATGATTTTAACAACGACGCCGATTTCTCGCTCTGCCGGCCGTACGTCAGGAGCATTACCGAGCAGGTGATTGCCAACGGTTTACCCCAGAAGACATTGTTGAACGTCAATTTCCCGAATGTCGCGAAGATCAAAGGCATCAAAATATGCCGGCAGGCCGATGCCAAGTGGGAGGAAGAGTTTGAGGAACGTGCCGACCCCTACCGGCGTAGCTATTACTGGTTGACGGGCGTTTTCAAAGTACGGGACCGAGGCGAAGACACGGATGTGTGGGCCCTGAAAAACGGATATGCATCCGTCGTGCCGGTGCAGTTTGACATGACTGCCCACCACGCTATTCCCACGCTCAATTCGTGGAGCTTCGACCTGAAATCATAAGGCATTGAAACGGAATAACTTTTTCTTCGGGGCATTAATGGGTTTGGCGGCACCCGCAATCGCACACCTGCTGAGTACCTTTACGGACTGGGCGGCGTTATTCGGCGGCAAGGAAATCGGCATCTACGTTGTCGCCGCCCTGGTCAATTTGCTGGTCGTCCGGTATTACTACCGCAATGGGATGGAAAATACGGCACGTGGAATCATCCTCGTCACCTTCGTGGCTACCATTGCTCTTATTTTGGTAAAAAACCTGTCCGTAGCCAGTTGACGCGGGCTTAATTGCTTAGAAATTATGAAACTCACGCTCGGTTTTTCGCCTTGTCCCAACGATACGTTTATTTTCGATGCGCTTATCCACCACAAGATAGACACCGAAGGGCTGGAATTTGCCGTCTCCTTTGAAGACGTGGAATCGCTAAACCGCAAGGCTTTCGCGGGCGAATTGGATATCACGAAGCTGAGTTACCACGCCTACGCGTACGCGGCGGCTGATTACGTGCTGCTGGACGCAGGAAGCGCGCTCGGCTTCGGCGTAGGACCGCTATTGATCTGCAACGATGAACACAAGGCGCAGGAACTCCGGATGATGGCCGGCACGGCGCAGGCCGCGGATGTGAAAATCGGTATTCCGGGCAAGTACACGACGGCGAATTTCTTGCTCGGCTTAGCGTACCCCGCATGGCAAAACAAGGAAGAAATGGTGTTTTCGGAGATCGAAAGCGCGCTGCTCGCCGGACGTATAGACGCCGGGCTGATCATCCACGAAAACCGGTTTACCTACGCCGCGAAGGGATTGC
>CAYUIZ010000238.1:0-2944 GCA_964444885.1 uncultured Sphingobacteriaceae bacterium
CGCAACCAGTACAGCTGTTCGAAGGATTGGGCGAAACCCATGGCGTAGGTCACCGCCGACCACACGAACAAACTGCCCACAATGAGCCACTTGCGGTTGACTTTGTCGGCGATCATGCCCGCCACCGGACTCATCAGCCCGTATATCCACAGGAATACGGCCATCAGCCTGCCAAAATTGGCTGCCGACTGCAATTCTGCAATATCTCCTTCCATCGCGGGCCGCATGGTCGACAGCATCTGCCGGTCCATGTAGTTTAATAGCGCTACCACCCACAGCAACCCCACCAGCACCCACGGATATACATTCTTATTTGCCATCACCTCGTTTTTTTAGTTGGTTTCCGTCCATGTACCCACGAGGACATCCGGACTCCTGACGCCAGCGCGGACCTCGCCACTAGGGAGATACAGGTTGCCTCCCCACCAGGTAGCCGTCGTTGTCACGGGCGTTGTCAGCGGTATGTCGGCTTGTTGCTGCCACGTGTCCTTCCCGATATGGTACCGCCAAACGGTTCCGCCAAATCCGGGATGCCCTTCCAGCAAGGCAATTTTTTTTGAATCAATAGCGGCCCGGCGCGTACTGTCGCTTTCCTGGGCTGCCGCCGCTATCGCAGCTTCCACTTGCAGGAACGTGCCGCCATCATCGCCACCGATCAGGAGCAGTTCGCCATCGGCCAGCGCTACGGCGGTAGCGGCAGAGATGGCCTTGGGCAAGGGCGCGCGTGCTTCCCAAGCGTTACGCGTTACATCGTAACGCCATACCGCGTTATAGAAATCGCTGACATCGCCCGGATTACGCTTCCTCCCACCCAGGAGGTAAAGCCCACCCTCATGGGCAACCAAGCAGGCGTGGGAAACCGAATAGGGCAAGCTTGCCTCCAACTTCCACCCGGCTTCGGGCTGGGTAAGGTCTAGTGCGAACAACTTATCGGAAACAGCATACTGCTGCTCGCCGCCAGCAAAATACAAGATATTGTCCCATAGTGCCATGGAAGCATTCGTCGTCGGCACGGGCAGGTCCGGCAAGGAGCTGTAGGATGGCTGTTGTGCCGCGGCGTCCCACGCAATGCGCATCACGCCTGCCAATAGGCCGTTCTCATTTTCGCCACCTGCCACCACCACGCCCTGGGGGGTATTGCTGTGCGCGGCATAGGCCCAACCCTCCGGCAACTCGGATACTGTCTGCAGCTGAGCCATCCCTTCACGATCCTGCACATAGACATAAAGCGCTTGGCTATATGCCTTGGCATGGCCACGCCACGGCATACCGCCCGGGAAATTGGCCCCGCCTCCGATGAACAGAACGTCCTGATGCACGCCTACCACAGGACCCGCTAAGCCCAGATGAGGGTTACCCGCATTGTCGGCCGGCAGTGAAAACCCTATTGTCCAGTCAAGCTGATCCGGACTGGCAACTCCACAGCCCTTGGCCAGCGGCATTGCCATCAATATCAGTAATCCCATGCAGATCCGATTATTCATTACATGCGCTCCTAATCCTTTTGCACCTGCGGCGTGCGCGACTTAAATCCTCCAAAGCCCAGGCTGTCAACATCCTGGCGGAATGCCACAAAAGATGCCGCGTCCATGTTGCGGACAGGCAGGCGAAATTCGCCACAATCTAAGCCAACCAGTTTCATGTAGGCTTTACCCGTGGCGATACCGCCATATTGGCCCAATAACGTGATCATGTCGATCGACTTTTGCTGCAGGGCATTCGCTTGTTCGAGATCACCCTGCTCGAATGCGTCGATCAGGCGGTGATACAAGGGCGCGGCGTAGTTGTAGGTGCTGCCCACTGCGCCTTTGCTGCCCAACACCAGGGACGAGAGCATGTTTTCGTCGCGGCCCCATAACATGTCGTATTTCCGGCCTGCAAAATTGAGGCACGACAGGAAGTCCATGAAGTCTTCATGCGTGTATTTTATACCCCGAAAAGTAGGGATACGATTGTCGACCGCCTTGAGCAAGTCGATCATCGCGAAATTGCCTCCGGTCAACACCGGAATGTGGTAATAATAGAAAGCCGTATTGGGCGCGGCTCCGGCGATTTCTGCGCAGCACTTCGCCAACTGCTCGATATTGGCAGGCTTAAAGTAAAAAGGAGCGGTGAATGAGATGGCGTCGACGCCTTCTGCCTCGGCGATCCGCGCCAACTCCTTACATTCCTTAATGTTGGTGCCGCCTAGGAACATCATCAAGGAAAAATCGGGGTCGTCCTTGGTGAGCGCAACCCATTCCTTCATCACGGCTACCTTTTCATCAAACGTCAGGGATACGCCTTCGCCGGTAGACCCACAGATAAATGCGCCAATGACGCCATTGCCTTTCAGGGAGCGATAATAATCCGGGATGAGGTCTAGGTTGAGTTCACCGTCCTGCCCGAATGGGGTGAAAGGTGCCGCAATTAAGCCTTCTAGTTTTTTCATGTCTTGAGAATTTGTTTTCGGAAAAAAAGAACTTTCCTTGTAAAAGCACATTAAACGTATGTAAAAAAGACAACTAAGGGAGGCGTTAGGCCGGCGTAGCGGTCGTCTCCCTTAGTTTCGTTGCTTCTAGGTACGATTATGGTTTCGTTGTTTCGTACCCCGGCGTTTGGTCCACAAGCGGATCGTTCGTCCAGACATCCCGTCCGATGGGCCATAGCACTTTGTGACTTTCCGTGCCTTGGTCCAATTGCCCGTACGGATGGCTGCCTGACTCAAATACCAATGGCTGGTTGCCGACCCGCATACGGCGGATATCGTACCACCGCTTGCCTTCCCAGACAAACTCTTTGGCGCGTTCTTCAAATATCGCAATTTCATTGGCATCTTGGCTGCCGTTTACAAACGGCTCCGGATCGCTGCCGTTGAAGGCGCGGTCCCGAATGGGCTGGATGAAATTCTGCGGGTCAGCCCCTTCGGCATTGGCAATTTCGGCTAGCATCAGCAGGCGGTCGG
>CAYUIZ010000239.1:0-2935 GCA_964444885.1 uncultured Sphingobacteriaceae bacterium
GCTAGCCGTACAGTTCGGCCTTCAGGAAACGGGCAGTTTCGCTCTTTTTATTTTTGGCCAAGGCCTCGGGCGTGCCCGAAAACACCACCTGCCCGCCTGCTGCGCCCCCCTCCGGACCGAGGTCGACCACCCAATCGGCTACTTTGACCACATCGAGGTTATGCTCGATCACCAGCACGGTATTGCCACGCTCGACCAAGCGGTACAAAACCTGCAGCAGCACATTGACATCCTCGAAGTGAAGACCCGTTGTCGGCTCGTCCAGGATGTAGAAGGTTTTTCCCGTGTCCTTTTTAGACAGCTCGGTAGCCAGCTTCACGCGCTGCGCCTCGCCGCCCGAGAGCGTCACGGACGATTGGCCCAACGTGATATACCCCAAGCCCACATCTTGCAAGGTTTTGATCTTTCGGTAGATAGACGGTATGTTTTCAAAGAAGGCAACCGCCTCGTCAATGCTCATGTTCAACACATCGCTGATGGATTTGCCGCGGTAGCGCACTTCAAGCGTCTCGCGGTTATAGCGTTTTCCGTGGCACGTTTCGCAAGGCACCTGCACGTCGGGCAGGAAGTTCATTTCGATCACTTTCATTCCTGCCCCTTGGCATGTTTCGCAACGTCCGCCTTTGACGTTGAACGAGAATCGACCGGGCTTGTAACCTCTGATCTTAGACTCGGGCAACTGCACAAACAAGGAGCGGATATCGGAGAATACGCCCGTGTACGTAGATGGGTTGGAGCGGGGGGTGCGTCCGATCGGACTTTGGTCAATCTCGATCACCTTGTCGATATGTTCCAGCCCCTTAATGCTTTTGTACGGCAGGGGTGCTTTCTTCGCCCGGAAAAAATGCTGGTTGAGGATCGGGTACAGTGTTTCGGTCACGAGGCTGGACTTGCCACTGCCCGATACGCCGGTTATCACGGTAAGCGTGCCCAAGGGAAAAGACACTGATACGTTTTTCAGGTTGTTGCCCGTGGCGCCGGAGATTTCCAGGGCGTGACCGTTGCCGGCGCGCCGGCGTTCGGGAATAGCGATCGCGCGCTCGCCATTGAGGTAGGAGGCGGTCAGCGTATTGCGTTGCATCAGTTCCGTTGGCGCGCCTTGGGCGACCACCAGCCCACCATGCCAGCCCGCCGCGGGTCCCATGTCAATCACGTAATCGGCATTGAGGATCATGTCTTTGTCGTGTTCCACGACCAGAACCGAGTTGCCGATGTCACGCAGGTTTTTGAGTGCCCCAATTAGCCGCTCGTTGTCGCGCTGGTGCAGGCCGATGCTGGGCTCGTCCAAGATGTACAGCACATTGACTAGCTGCGACCCGATCTGCGTAGCCAGGCGGATGCGTTGGGCTTCGCCGCCCGACAGCGTTCTAGCCGTGCGGCCCAGCGTTAAATAGCTCAGGCCTACGTCCAGCAAAAACCCTAGCCGCGCACGTATTTCCTTGAGGATTTCCGCCGCAATGGTTCGCTGCCGATCGTCCAACGACTCCTCGATATTTTCAAACCAGGTGGCCAGGGACCGGATGTCCAGCGAGGACAGCTCGTGGATGTTCTTGCCGGCAACCTTGAAATGCAGGGACTCCGTTTTCAGGCGGCCGCCTTGGCAACTGGGACAAGTTTCCTGCGCCCGGTACTCGTCCAGCTGCCCGCTGCCCCCCATCCGCTCCTGTTGGTCTTCCAGCATCCGGAACAGTCCGTCAAAGGCAAACTGGTGTTCTTTCGTGCTCCAGCCGCCATGCGACAGGGGCAGGGTAATGCTTTCGGGCGATCCGTCAAGCAAGACGCTCACCTGCTCGTCGCTCAGGCTTTCGATGGGAGCACTTAGCGAAAAACCGAATTTCTTGGCAACCGCTTTGATTACCTGAAAATTCCAGACGTCCCGATATTCGCCGAGGGGAGCCAGCCCGCCTTTCATAATGCTCAGCTTGGGATTTGGGATTACGGCACGGCGGTCGATATTGAACACGTAACCGAGGCCGTCGCAGTGCGGGCAGGCGCCATAGGGCGAGTTAAAGGAAAACGTATTGGGCTGCGGCTCGTCGTACGAGATGCCAGACTCGGCATCCATCAGGTAACGACTGTAAAAATATTCGTTATTGGCAGAATCGCTGATTTTAATAATCCCTTTGGCCGCTTTCATGGCCTGCAATACGGAGTCATATAAGCGCTTGCGACCGTCCTCACTTACCGGCAGCCGGTCGACCACGATCTCAATATCATGGATTTTGTAACGGTCTGCCTGCATCTTAGGCGTGATATCCAGAATTTCGCCATCCACGCGCACTTTAACATAGCCTTGCTTCCGGATCTGCTCGAACAGCTCGCGATAATGGCCCTTGCGCCCCTTCACCACGGGCGCCAAGATATGGATGGCCTGCCCGTCAAACTGTTGGACAATGCGGTTGACGATCTGGTCTTCGGACATCCGCTCCATTTTTTTGCCGGTCACGTACGAAAATGCCTCACCGGCCCGGGCAAACAGCAGACGCATGAAATCGTAAACCTCGGTTATGGTGCCTACTGTCGATCGCGGGTTTTTGCTCGTCGTTTTCTGCTCGATGGAGATGACCGGGCTGAGGCCCGATATTTTGTCGACGTCGGGCCGTTCCATCCCGCCCAGAAACTGGCGGCTATAGGCGCTGAAGGTTTCCATGTATCGGCGCTGCCCCTCGGCATAGATGGTGTCGAATGCCAACGATGACTTGCCACTGCCACTCAACCCGGTAATGACCACCAGCTTATTGCGTGGAAAACTAACGTCAATATTTCGAAGATTATGCACGCGGGCGCCGAAGACCTCCACATCACGTTGTTCGCCTAAGTCGGGCGTCGTAGTCTTGCTCATTTAACCTGTTTTTTAGCGTGGCTCGACCCCAGTCGAAACCAAGGGGCAAAAATAAGGAAAAAATAGCTCTTTTGCTAATGAAATTAGTTTGTC
>CAYUIZ010000240.1:0-2933 GCA_964444885.1 uncultured Sphingobacteriaceae bacterium
TCAATCGCCAGTCCGGCGATCGCGATCCTGGGCTTGTCCGTTCGTTCGGCCGAAGGGCCACAAGCTGCAAACAACAGCTGCACGGAAACGATGAGAAGTAAAAAGGTGCGTGTCTTCATGATCTGGTTTATTTATTTTTGGACTCGTCTGGCATTCAAGGGCGTTACCGTCTTTTTCCTGCCTTCGAAAGTTTTAAAAATGCAATTTTTGTGGTTAAGGGAAAATTTCCCACTCGTTGGTGTAAAATCCGGCATCGACGATGCCTTCCGGGCCGTCCTGAAGCATGCCGAGCTTAAAGAACAGGTAATCCGGAAATCCGCTGGCACCGGCAAAGTACTGGTTCGCTGTGGCGGCCTGCATGCCCGGTACGCCCGTTCCGGTAATTACCCCAACGGTGTGCGTGGCGCTTCCCGGCTTTTTCCAGGTAAAATAGCCCCCGATGTCGTCACCTTCATACCTTCCTTCGCCTATCTGCATAACACCGGCACCGACCTGGATCGGACAGCCTTCCAGCAATGCAGCCCACGCTTTGTTTGTTTTCGCATTGCCCACCAAGATGATGTTGCGATCCGCGTGTACCAATGGGTCAAACTCGTAGTCGGCCAGGATATCGAACGCGCCGTTGCCGCGGTAGTACCACGATTCAGCGTCGTACCGTGTTTTTTCAAGGGCCCAGCGGTTCTCTTCACGGCTTCCCCCCGTTCCATACACGTATAGCATCCGATGGTTAAACGCTTCTTTAAAACCACCGTTTCGATGCGGCCCTTTGTCACCCGGCGAAGGAGCCGAGACCACCCTCCATTCACCCTTGTTCTTTTCCAGGAAGACGGCAGCCTGCCCCGGCGTCACCGTGATTTGCGCCAGGCTATCAAGCTGAATCCGAACTGATTCTCCCGCTGGGAAATCACTGATGTCCAATTGCAACAAGCGCACATTTTCGGTAGCGCCTACAAGGGTGCGCTCAGCCACGTCGCGCGACAGCACGATGCGGGAGTATTCCAACGGCTTTTCCTGCTGGTAAATCGTGGCCCAATAGTACGATGCAGAGATACCGGGGTTTGCCGTCATGAAATCGATCTCGTGGACCGCGCTGCTTTCTTTACGGGTATGCCATTGGAAATAATCGAAAAGCGGCTTCCAGTCGACGCTTTCGTTGCTATACCAGTGCGATCCGCCCGGGTATTCATAGTAACTGAAATTGGGATGGAAATCGGCCAGTACGCGGCGCATTTGCCGTGCATACTCCACCGAAACGGTTCGGTCAGCATCACCATGCAACACGTACACCCCCAACGGCTTGTAATTGGTCGCATACGCGATGACATCACTCTGGTTACTCGACCGCAGAAGAATATTTTCCAAATCATTACGCCCTTTCGCGGGAATCAGCCCATCGGCCGATCCGTATCCTTTCAGCGTGGGATACCCCGCAGCAGGCGCAATCGCGGCCCATTTGTCGGGATATGTCGCGCCCAGAAACCATGTACCATGACCGCCCATGGAGTGGCCGGTGAGATAGACGCGCTGCGTGTCGGGCTGCAGGCGCTCTTTAGCTAGTGCCAACACTTCGAGGGCATCGATACGCCCCCAATCTTCCCAGTTAAAACCTCGCGGACGGCGGTTTGTGGGCGCGACGAGCGAACCCCAGTCTTTGGGTGCGTAAGCCCGCGCTTGCCCGATAGCCTCTACCCCCGCACCGTGGACCGACAGGAAGAGCGCATCGCCTGGTTTTTCACCTCCTATCGCCGGATTTACTGCGTAATACTGCACGCTGCCGTCGATGTCGCTTAAAAAAGTAACGCGGTAGGACTCACCCGGGCCGACCCCCTGCAACGCCAGCCGCGTTTGGTCAATGACATTATTTTTCTGCACAAGTTCGATTTCCGTCTGTACCTCGCCCGTGATACTCACCTGCGATGCGTCTATTGGGACGGCTATTTTGCGTGTGCTATACGGAGGGATGCTCGGCACGGCAGATTCCGCCACCCGGCCCGCCAACGAGCTACGCACGGTGAGATTCGTCAGGCTTTTGTCCGACGCGTTCACCACCACCAAGCCCGCCAGCAATGCACCGTTATCCTTTCCCAATACGATATCGGGAATCGTCGAATCCTCGGTATCCACGAAAACAGGCGAGGCAGGAAAATGGAGCTCAGCCGACACAAACAGGCCGCGAACGTAAAACTCGTTCAGCCCTTTCTTCAGCTGTACCGGAACCATCATCCAGCCTAACCGATAGGGGTCGCCGGCATGCAGCTCCCCATTGACGACGACAGCGCTATTGCCACGGATGCGCAGAATAGCAGCCTCGGCTTTGTCGGCGATGTATTCGAGATACAGATACGATGAGGACCAACTGCGCCGTTGCGCCGCGGGGTTAGGCCTGGCAGCGGTCTGCCGGTCTATCCGGCCCGGTCCTGCTGGATTATTGGGGCTATTGAGATTGCCGCCTAAACCCGGCTGGGGACGGAAAAAGCCCGACGTATCCACCTTGATGGGTGCCCATACCGGCAGCCCGCCCTGCGGCAGCCCCTCGACGGAGTAGCCTAATACCGGCCGGGCCAAGTCGCCCCGATATTGATGCCATAACAAGGCGTCTGTATAGACCGCCTCCCGCCCGTAGCGGAAAGGTACCTCGATAAATAATCCTTCGGTAAATTGGTGCGTGGATTGTGCGTGGCTCTGAGGTACCCAAGCCACAAATAATACCACAACAGTAAAAATAAAAGCTATTCTTCTCATTGTTTTGAGATGTGTAATGTAGGATGTCGGCCGATATGTTAAATCATAAATAGCGGAACGCCGCGTCAAGACGAAATGAATCAAACCTAATTATGTTGAAACACCTTTAAAAAACTCAGGCTAATTGCAAAAGTACGAAATTCCGTCCCTTTCCTGATTACGCCTCTTTTCGAGCCTTTTTGTCTATGCAA
>CAYUIZ010000241.1:0-2907 GCA_964444885.1 uncultured Sphingobacteriaceae bacterium
AACACTACCTTGCTGACGCATAATGGAATGAAATCATGTACATGTTTTTAAAGGCACAGACGTAACTAAACAAAAATAGCATTATTTTTTCTCGTTTATCATGGTCGATGTACGATGTTGGAATTTCTATTGTCACTTTTTCAAGGATACACGGGCGTTTTGGAGAATTTCATCGCCAGCGACCGGGTTTGCCCGACAACCCGATACGTGCCTGCACGGATCGCTTCCGCTTTTGGGAGACCACCTTCAGGTAGAATAACAGTAAGTTAGTGAATTTGTTTGGGCGCGACATGCTCGCGCAGGGGGTGCGCAGGGATCGCTTTTAACAAAAAAATTGGATTTTGTTGCGGTTTTTGTCAGCTACGCAACAAAAAAACATGCCAAAATCTTCGTGGTCGTCACCTTTCGTGCGGGCCGTTGGCCAAGCCCCCCGGGTTGAACCCCCGGGCTAGCAATCGGACATCCCTTCGTGGATTAGATACTTTTTAAAGGCACAGCTTTATCACCCAAGCGTTTGGTTTTTAATTTCTAACTCCGGGTTTCAATCTTAAGGCTAGCAATAGGACACTCCGTCGGGGTTCACTACCTTCTTCAAGCGATTCCCCGGAGGTGGTGCGCCCTTACCGCGTTGGTTTTGAGGCTAAACACCCATGCTCGCAGGGGCGGGAGCCTCACGAAATCAAACCAAGAAGTCGCCACGGGTGGACCGATGGGCTGAAAAACTCAATAGGTACGCTAACGCTTCGCAGATTTGGTACGGCGTAGTCTGCTCTTCTCGAAGACCGAGTTGGTACCCGTATTGTGACCAAGGCTTCAGCGGCGTGGCCGAAGCGGCATTGAATAATAAGACAGGCGTAGCCAGCCGGTCGGCCAGCCAGAATATCTCCGTGTTGGCCGTTGCTACGGCGTCCGCGCCATTAATGACGTGCCGCAAGGTATCCGTCGAAAGCTGGCCCACAATATCGTGGAACTCGTTATGCACCACGGCGCTGGATATTTCCTCGATGTATGGTGTCCGTCGGTGGCCGGTAAACAAGATAGCGTGGGTGTCGCCCATGAACTTGTTGATAAACTTCACGATCGCGCTGCCTTGGACGGGCTGGGCAACCTCCGACGCCTCGAGATGCATAACGATGTACGGCTTTGCCTGCGCGACGGATACTTTGCGCCCCATTAGCTCCGAATGTGGTGTCTGTGGAATGGGGTTGGCAGCGGGTTGCCGCCTGGAGTCCTGGGGCTGGCGCAAGTCCATGGTGTCTGTTTCTGTTGCCCGTATCATACTGCCACCTCCTGCCTAAGTTCCTGATGATCGCCTGAAGACGGGCGGAAGGTAGCCAAATCCTGCGCGACCAATTCGCATACCGAGTGGATAAGATGCAGGTGCATTTCGGAAACCCGTGCCGGGTCAGCAGACGGCACCACGAGGTTATGATGCCCCAAACTGGTCAATTGTCCGCTGTTGTTTCCCAGAAAATTGACGCACAGCATGTGCTGTTGCCGAGCTTGCCGCAATGCGTTTGCGACGGCACCCGTCGGGCCATCCGCGCTGAAACAGACCAATATGTCACCGGCATTTCCCAGCGCCTCAATCTGCCTCGCAAAGACGTCATTCGTACCTTGGCCATTGGCCCAAGCGGCTAAGAGAGCCGGGTCGCCGTTAAGCGACAGTGCCGCACACGGACAGTTCGTATCGCCATTGAAACGTCCGACAAGCTGGGAAACAAAGTGCTGGATACCTGCACCCGAGCCGCCGTGGCCGCAGACCAGGATCTTGGCACCTTTTTTTATCGATTCGGACAGCGCCTGTGCCGCTTCGGCCACATCGGCGCAGAGGGTCTCAGCGGTGAGCTGGAAAAGCGCGGTGGCCTCTGCTAGCTTATTCTTCACCAGCATGGGCCGCGAGTTGATTACGTTGCTGGTTGTTTTCAGCGTTGTCAGGCGGTCGTACAGGGCGGCCGTTTGCTCGGCGATGCTTTCCCACGCCAAGGCGCTCGCACTAGCGGAGTGGATGCCTTCGGCCAAGATGTGCCCGGACCGGTTGCTAGGTTGGGCGATGACGTCGACCTTGGCTGGGTCGGCATGGTAGAGCTCCAGCAAGGCGGCAAATTGGTCCGGGTCGGTTGCAATCAGCTGGTCGGCATGCCAGACGATTTCGTCTTCCACGTCGATCCGCTCGGCCGGTATCCGGTTGTCATCGGACGGCTCGTTCTTTGTGGCGGTGCCCAGCTCGTCAAAACTGGCGACCAGGGGAATCGCTAGGTCTTGCTTGATTTTGACCGCAATATGTCCCGATAGCCAGCAATGTGCGTGGATCAGGTTGTACGGAATATGGTAATCCGCGATGATGTCAAGCATCATATCCGCAAATTCGTCCATATACATCAGCAACTCATCCGCCGGGATGGGCTTTGCAGGCCCCGCTAGCACGTTAAATACCCGAACGTGGTGGTAGAAATACACAATTTCATCCAGCTCCAGCGAGTCGCGTCGGGTGTAGATATCCACGTCGTAACCCATGTCTGACAGGGCCTTGGCGAGTGCTGCCACGTGGTTTACTTGACCGTCAGCAGCAGGTGCCAACGGGGAGGAGTGCGCACTAATCAATGCGATTTTATGTTTCATGGCTTTAGATTTAAGATTGGAACTGATTATTCGTGCATGTGCCCCAACGACACCCATGCACCTGCATCGTTCGTTCGTGCTACCCCGCTAGCCCTATCCAGGTAAGACCCCAGCATTTGCGGCCAAAGGAGTAGCACGATCGACGATTTACGGCGGACGCTATCCCACGTTTACCCCGTTGGGGTCTTTGGGGATGGTCATGTCGTCGAGCGGACTATCCCCTCCCCGCTCCCGGTCTTCCCGGCGTTCGTCCGGGTTTTCCGGAAACTGCTGTTCGAGGTCGTC
>CAYUIZ010000242.1:0-2856 GCA_964444885.1 uncultured Sphingobacteriaceae bacterium
TTTCATATACTTGCAGATAATAATGATCTATGACCACATATAAGCTCAACACGACGTACAGGCGACTGCTGGCAGACACCACCACGCCCGTCAGCATCTATCTGCGCATGCGCGATGTGTATCCGAATAGCCTCCTGCTGGAAAGTTCGGACTATCACAGCCGCGAAAACAACATGAGCTACATCTGCTGCGACCCCATAGCCGGTATTCGCCTGCATGACGGCCAACTGGAAACCCATTATCCGGATGGGCGCAAGGCGCAAAAAGCCGCCGCCGAGATTAATCTGAGGGAGGAAGTATCTGATTTTAGGCGTGCATTTGCGTACGCAGACGATTCGTTGTTCCGTTTCATTTCCAACGGCTTGTTTGGTTATTTTACCTTCGATACGGTTGCCCACTTCGAGGACATCGAACTGACAGGCGAAGCCGACGCGCGCCGCGCCATCCCTTCGCTGCAATACCATGTCTATCGGTATGTCATCGCCATTGACCATTTCCGCAACGAGCTTTTCGTGTTTGAGCACCGCCTCGAAGGGGACGATTCCTCAGAATTGGACAAGCTGCAATACCTGATTCAAAATAAAAACTTTCCCGAATACAGTTTTTCGCTTGCCGGGGAAGAAACCTCTAATATGGCCGATGAGGATTTCCGCCAGCTGGTGGAAACCATGAAAACCCACATCTACCGCGGCGATGTCTTCCAGATCGTTCCGTCGCGGGCATTTTCCCGGTCGTTCACGGGCGATGAGTTCAACGTGTACCGCGCCTTGCGGTCGATCAACCCTTCGCCCTACTTGTTTTATTTCGACTACGGCGATTTCAAGCTGTTTGGCTCCTCGCCCGAAGCGCAGCTGACTATCCGAAACCGGGACGCGACGATTTACCCCATCGCGGGAACTTTTAAGAGAACGGGCAATGCGGAGCGGGACGAGCAAATTGCCGAAGCCCTCAAAGCTGATCCAAAAGAAAACGCCGAACACGTAATGCTGGTTGATTTGGCGCGCAACGATCTGAGCCGCCACTGCGAAAATGTACACGTCAAAACGTACAAAGAAGCGCAGTACTATTCCCATGTCATTCACTTGGTATCGCGTGTGGTAGGCACCCTGCGCGACAAGAGCAAGTCGTTTGATGTGGTGGGCGATACTTTCCCGGCGGGCACGCTCAGTGGCGCGCCCAAGCACAAAGCCATGCAGCTCATCGACCGTTACGAAAACTACCAACGCGGTTTCTACAGCGGGGCTATTGGGTTTATGGGTTTCAGTGGCGATTTCAATCACGCGATCATGATCCGTTCGTTCCTGAGCAAAAGCAACACCCTGCACTACCAGGCGGGCGCGGGGATTGTGGCCGATTCGGAACCCGAAAAGGAACTGCAGGAAGTGAATAACAAGATCGCCGCCCTCCGCAAGGCACTGGAAATGGCAGGAGAAATTTAAGAAGCATCTATCAAACAATGGAAGAAGATACACAACAAGCGTTGCGGATATTGGTCGTGGATAATTACGACTCGTTTACGTTTAATCTGGTGCACTTGTTGCACGAATGCGGCCATACAGCGACGGTATGGCGCAATGATAAATTTGAGCTGGCCGACGTAGCGGCTTTCGACAAAATCCTGCTTTCGCCTGGGCCTGGCATCCCCGAGGAAGCGGGCCTGTTGCTGGATGTTATCCGGCAATATGGCGAAAGTAAGAGCATTTTAGGTATTTGTCTCGGCCTGCAGGCTATTGCCGAAGTATACGGAGGATCGCTTTACAACTTGGCGAAGCCCGTGCATGGCGTAGCCACAACCATGACGGTCACGGACACGGATGAACCGATTTTTGCGGGGTTGCCTGCATCTTTTGCAGTGGGTCGCTACCATTCTTGGGCCGTTGCCCAGGAAGGGCTGCCTTCCGAACTGAAAATAACGGGTGAGGACGCAAGCGGCGTCATCATGGGCCTCACTCACCAAAGCCTTGACGTTCGCGGCTTGCAATTCCACCCGGAGTCCGTGATGACCGAACATGGCAAGGAGATGATCGCAAACTGGTTAGCTGTTTAGACGAATGACGATATTAGACAAAATTGTTGCGCGCAAGCGAGCGGAAGTAAAGGAAGCCAAATTGCACACCACGCTATCGCAATTGGAAGAAATGCCTCTTTTTGGGCGGGCATGCTTCGACCTGAATGCATCGGTTCTTGATCCCGCCAAGACGGGGATAATCGCTGAATTTAAGCGTGCATCGCCCTCCAAAGGCTTAATCAACGGTTCTGCGAAGGTGGGTGCAACGGTCGCCGGGTACCAGGCAGCCGGCGCATCCGCCGTGTCCGTCCTGACCGATCCGGATTTTTTCCAAGGCAGTTTAGCCGATTTGGTGGAAGCTCGCGCGGCACTGTCCATCCCCTTGCTGCGCAAGGAATTTATCGTTGACCGGTTTCAGATCGCGGAAGCCAAAGCGTACGGCGCGGATGTTATCCTGCTCATTGCGGCCTACCTGTCTGTGGAAGCGATTGCCGACTTGTCGGGTTATGCGAAGTCGCTTGGGCTGTCTGTATTGCTGGAGGTGCACGACGGATCCGAGTTGGAGAAAAGCCTCGTGGAAACCGTGGACGCCATTGGGGTCAATAACCGAAACCTGAAGGATTTTACCGTCAATATCCAGCAGTCGATGGCCCTCGTCGAGCGGATTCCTGACCGCTATGTCAAGGTGGCGGAAAGCGGTATCAGCGACCCAGTCACCGTCAACGAACTACGAAGGGCTGGGTTCCAAGGCTTCCTGATTGGCGAAAATTTTATGAAGACGGACGATCCTGCCGGTGCTATGCGAGCGTTTGTCAACGCCTTGGGGTAGGGCGCGTCCGCACGCGGAA
>CAYUIZ010000243.1:0-2842 GCA_964444885.1 uncultured Sphingobacteriaceae bacterium
CGCAGCCAATCCTGCCCGTAATGGATGATTACTGCTCTGTTTTTTTGGCCATCGCACTCGGCTTGGCGTTGAATTATATCAAGAAACACACACGACATGCGTGCACCATGAGGGGGGAGCAGCTTTCAGCGGGTCATACCGTCTCACCCAGGTTCTGCGTTTGCCGACATCGTAAATGCTTTGATATGAACTTGTTTTGTCGTTCCCTGTGTAAGTCTAGTTTTTTTGTTAATATTGTCATTGACCATTTGATAACTGGATGAATACGGTAAGCTTTTCGTCGGTACGACGAGTTCTTAATTTGGCGGTTGCTTTGCATGCGCTGGGACTCATCATTATCTTCTTCCGTGCACAGCACACCAATTTCGGTAATTATATGTTTATGGTCATGGAGATAGACCATGCGCGGGCTTTTGCCATTGAACGCATCACGATCTCGGTTTTTGGTCTATTGGCGCTTGTCAATTTATTCTTCCCCCGGACACTGCTTCTGATTCCGGTGTTCCTTTATATTTTGTTTGAAGCCTGGGCCGGTTATTACCAGGGCGGTTACCGGTTCAGTGAATGGACTTTCGGGGCGCAGGCGCTCCGCTATATTGTTCCGTTTTCCGTCATCTTCCTTCTTCCTTGGCCCTTTTCGCGGGTACTTTCCCAGCGAGGTCAAGCAAACGCTACGTCCTGGCTATTAAGGATTGGCCTTGCGGTGGTATTTATTACCCACGGATTGGAATGCTTGATGGGGAATCCCCAATTTATTGACCTCATCATCGGGTCAATGAATAATGTGCTGGGAGTCAGGGTGACTGAAGCAGTGGCCTTGCAGATCATGCAAGTCATTGGCTGGGTAGACATTATCGTGGCCATTTCCGTACTTCTCAAACCGCACAAATATCTGCTAGCTTGGCTTCTGTTTTGGTCTACCATAACGGCCTTTTCAAGGATGACGGCCTTGGGCATGGGCGCCTATACGGAAGTCCTGCTGAGGGCCTCCCATATACTGGCTCCGCTGGCCGTTTATATGCTGAGCTCCTATCTAAATAAAGATAAAAAATTGTTAAAATCCGACACCATTAATACTGACTAGCATTATGCTTGAAAAGCGACATTTCTTCCGGTTGTTCATCAGCCTTTGTTTGTGGGCTTCATTCGCACCTATCGCGACGGCTCAGGATCCGCACATCGTTCCACTTCAACGATCAACCAAACCCATGCATGTGTATGTGCAGTTTGAAAGCCATCCGGACCGGGAAGCCGTGGTTTCCTGGACAACATCCCTGCCGGGGAAGCACCATGTACTGTATTACGATACCATCGCCCGGGATGGGAATAGGGAACTATACACCCTTCGGTCAAATGCGATACACTCCGGCGCTTACACCCTTCAAAAAGAGGAGCGGCCTATGGAGTCCTATTATCATCACGCATACCTGAATAATCTGAAACCCTCCACCCGCTATTACATCACCGTGGAAAGCGACGGAGAGCACCTTGGTGAATATTCGTTTATCACGGCTCCTGCGGATGATAGGGCGGTGACGCTGTTGGTGGGTGGCGACTCCCGTCTGGGGGCTGACCGAGTAGCCGACAATAATGCGCGCAGGCGTATGAACACGGTTATGAAGCAGCTATTTGAAAAAAATCCAGAAATAATTGCCCTAGCCCATACGGCCGATTACACCAATCGCGCTTACTGGTCTCAGCTGTATTATTGGCTGAAAGACCATTTTGAGCGAACGACGACCGCCGATCAACGCCTCTTGCCGATCTTTCCTTCGAGAGGCAATCATGATATGGATATCGGCTTTGAAGAAATGTTTTGGTGGCCAAACCGGCAGAACGACTACTATTATACCGCCAACCTCAACCAGAATACAGCGCTTGTCATTCTGAATACGGAAATCAGCATCACTGGAAATCAGCGGGAATGGCTGGAGAGGGAATTGCAAACCCTAAGACCATCGAAACGCTGGCTCGTCGCCATGTACCATCGTCCTGCCTACCCCAGTGTCCGTGCATTTGAAGACGGCGAAGCGCGGCGCAGAGCTTGGGTACCCTTGTTTGAAAAGTACAAAGTCGATTTGGTCGCGTCGGGGCATGACCATTCTATGAAACGGACTGTGCCTATCTTAAATGTGAAAGCCGATCCCAACGGCATCGTTTATATCGGCGATGGCGGCTTAGGCGTCCGTCCGCGTAACGTGGACACATCGCGCTGGTATTTGAAACCTCCTGGTATCGCTAAGTCGGTTCACAACGTTCACATGGTAGATTACAACGCAGAGCAAATCACCATCACTGCTTTAGGAATCGAAGGCGAGCAGCTCGATTATTTTGTGGTACCGGCGGATCGCGGTGTAAGGACTCAACATTATCAGAATTTACTGGACGGCACTGAAAAGAAGTGACCTGCGATACGTTTAACGGATGTTCCGGATGCCTGTACGATCGTTTTAGGACGAAGGGCTTGGCTCAGCCACGAATCCATGATAAATAAAAAAGAGGCTGTCTCAAAAGGGCAGTCTCTTTAATTTGGATTACATAGGAAGTGCAAATTTTGCTAGGATCTTGAAAGCACGAACATGTGAATTGTGAAAAATTACCTGCAATTGTTTACATAAATTCATCACAAAACTCAGTAAGTTTGACTTTGTAATTTTCTGTAATTCAATGATATGAAAAATATAGCGGTGGGTAATAGGATTGTCTTTAGCGAAGCGAACGAAGAACTGTATCGCGTAGAAACACAAGGTCTGAATTTAACTGAAAGCCTTTGCAAGATAAAGGAATATTTGCAACCATCTAATAAGGGGCTTTTAATAGAGAGGCCTCATTCAGATTTCCG
>CAYUIZ010000244.1:0-2821 GCA_964444885.1 uncultured Sphingobacteriaceae bacterium
GGCAAAATGATCGCCTTTGTCAATATGCGTGTATTCTCCCGTATCCGATGCCGTCACCGCGTCCGTGATTAAAAACAGCCGGTCGCCCATCACGCGCTTGCTGATCTTGACCAAATCATAGCCAACGTGGATGCCATCGGCGATAATGCTGGCCGTAGCGTTGTCATGCACGAACACCGCACCGGGCAACCCGGATGCGCGGTGATGCAAGGGCGACATGGCATTAAACAGATGCGTAGCAGCTTGCACGCCCCAGTCAAATGCCCGGCGTGCCTGCTCGCTATCGGCATCGCTATGCCCCGCTGACAGCACGAGCCCCCGATCCAATAACATGCGGACCGTCTGCTCATCAAAGAACTCGGGCGCGATGGTCATCATTCTGACCCGCTCGCCGCCCGCTCCCGATAACAGCGCGCCGATCGCTGCAGACTCAGGCCGTCGTATCAGTTGCTCGGGGTGGGCACCTCGCTTCTTGGCGTTCAGGTAAGGGCCTTCGAGGTGCAGGCCGAGAAATGCGGGGTGCGCATAATCGGCCGCAACGGCCATCGCTTCGCGAAATACGTCGAGGGTATTGGTCGCCAAGGTCAGCATATAGCCGGTCGTTCCGGTGGAAACGATGGCCTTGCTTATCTCGTCGAGGGCGCGCGTCGACCGGTCGGCCGCATACAGGAATCCGCCCGCGCCGTAAATCTGCAAATCAATCAAGCCCGGCGCGATATTCGCCCCTGCGGCATCCCACACGGTAGCATCTGACGGAATATCGCCCTCGCTCACCACACCGGCGATGCGATCTCCCTCAATGAGTAATGCCTTGTCCGCGGCGATGACGTTCTCGCCGGTATAAATCGTGCCGTTTTTTATTGCCGTTTTCAATGCCATTGCTTTTCCTTTAGCCCCGTTTAGGAGGTTTGCTGCCTATTCAGTACTTTTTCCAACATCGCGATGTACAGCCGGATTCCCTCCCCAATTTCGTCCACATAAATAAACTCATCGGCCATATGCGAGCGCGCCGAATCGCCCGGGCCGATCTTGAGCGAAGGGATATCGAGCAATGCCTGATCGCTCGTCGTGGGCGATCCGTAGGTCGTTCGCCCCAGGGACAACCCGGCTTGTACGATGGGATGGTCTTTGGGTATGGATGAGGATTTTAAGCGGGTTGACCGCGGTGTGACCTCGCTGGCCACGTGTTGGCGGATGATTTCCAATACTTCCTCATTGCGGTACCGGTCCGTAACGCGCACGTCCACTACGTAATCACAGGTGGCCGGCACGACGTTGTGCTGGGATCCTGCCTGAATGACGGTGACGCTCATCTTCACATGTCCAAATTCGTCCGATACATTCGGAAAGCGAAAGTTCTGAAACCAGTGGATGTCCTGTATGGCGTTGTAAATGGCGTTTTCACCCTCATCGCGCGCCGCGTGCCCGGCCTTGCCATGTGCGACGCAGTCGAGCACCATCAGGCCCCGCTCGGAGACCGCCAACTGCATTTGCGTGGGTTCGCCCACGATGGCAAAATCGAGGGGGCCGAGATCCGGCAAGACCGATTCGATTCCGTTCCGCCCGGATATTTCCTCTTCCGCCGTTGCAGCCAAACAGAGGTTATAACGCAGGCCTGTCGCTTCGTAAAAATGCAGGAAGACCGCAATGAGCGACACTAGGCATCCGCCCGCATCATTGCTCCCTAGCCCATATAACTTTCCACCCTCGATATCGGGCGAAAACGGATCGCGCGTGTAGCCGGTGTTCGCCTTGACGGTATCGTGGTGCGAATTGAGCAGAATCGTGGGCTTGCTCGCATCGAAATACTTGTTGAACGCCCAGACGTTGTGCTGCTTGCGCTGAACACGAACGCCCCTATCCCCCAAAAATTGGGCAATAAGCGATGCCGTCCCGTCTTCCTCCCGGCTTAGCGAGGGCGTTCGGATGAGATCGCGCAGCAAGGCAACGCTTTCCGTGGTCAGTTTCTCAATCATTGTATAAGTTTCCTGCCTTGAGCGCCGAGAGCTTGATACCCTTGATAAACGCCGAGCTGAAGCCGTAGTGCTCCATTTCATTAAGCCCCGCAATGGTACAGCCTTTGGGCGACGTCACCTTATCGATCTCCCCTTCGGGATGGCTGTTGGTTTGCAGGAGCAGATCCGCGGCACCTTTGGCGGTCTGGACCGCCATTTTCAAGGCGTCGTGCGCATGGAAGCCGATTTCGACCCCTCCTTGCGAAGCCGCCCGTATGCTGCGCAGGAAAAAAGCAATGCCACAGGCGCAAAGCGCTGTTGCGGAAGTCATCAGATCTTCATTGATCGTGACGACCGCGCCCACGGTTTCAAACATGCGCGTTACTTCATCCATCAGCTCAGGCAAGACGTGGTCTGCCGCGATACAGGTCATCGACTGACCGATGGCAATGGCGGTATTGGGCATAGCCCTGACTATTTGGGCATCCTCGCCCAATACAGCGCGGATCTCAGCACAGGACACACCCGACACGACGGACACAAACAACTGGCTTTGCCGGTCAATGGCGGGCGCAATCTCCTCCATCACCTTGCGCAGTTGCTGTGGCAACACCGCGAGTACGACGATACCTGCGCCCTGCACAGCCAATACGTTGTCATCGCTCAGCCGGAAGCCCTCGTTAGAATCAGCTTGCAAGTTTTGCAGGTTGCGGCGGGTTAACGTGATGTCGCCCGGCTCGCAGTAATTTTTCTTCACCAGCCCTTTCGCCAATGACATGCCGATATTTCCGCTTCCGATAATTGTAATCTTGCTCATCTTATTCCTTGGTTTTTAATTCATTTATACCCTCAATGGTTCGAGTTTG
>CAYUIZ010000245.1:0-2805 GCA_964444885.1 uncultured Sphingobacteriaceae bacterium
CCGTGTGCAACTTGTACGTCAAGGTCACCACTTTGTTTGCTTCGATTGTCATCTGTTTGTGATTATGGATAGCATCCCTATCCTGATTATGTAATTAATTGCAATAGTTCGTCTGCAGTGGCCACCGGCGCACTACAGGTTCTGTCCTTGCAGACAAAGGCTCTTGTCTGCGCACTGATTCTGTCCACGAGTATCGGCAACGTACCTTGCTCGCCCCCAGCCAGCACTTTGTTTGGCAGGTAACGCCCGTCGATGGCGGTGCGCAACGTGTGGTGGCCCGGCCCGGTCAGGACCAATTCGTAACTTCCGTAGACCTCTTCGAGCAACTGAACCGCCCAATTGGAATACGCCGATCCGTAAGCCTTGATCTGTTCGGATACGTTGGCTAGCGCTTGGCTGGCTTTATCGGTGTAATCCGCCTGCTCGAAAAGAGTACCCAAGCGAAACAGTTGCCGGACGAAGGCCGAATTTGACGACGGAATAACATTGTCCATAATCTCGTGCTTGCGCGCGATTAAGGCCTCCGATGTAACCGAGGTATAGAAAAACATGCCCGTTTCTTCATCGTAGAAATGGGCGATGGCATAATCGGCCAAGCGCCGGGCTTCGTATAGCCACTGTTCGTCAAATGTGGCTTCGTAAAGCGCGATAAAGGCTTCTACGCAAAACGCGTAGTCGTCCAAAAAGCCGTCGATTTCATGGCCATGCCGGTCGTACTGACGCTTCAATCCACCGGATCCGGCATACAAATTCTGACGGATGAACGTCCCGTTACGTATCGCCGTTTCCAAATAACTGGCATCACCCCAAACGCGGTATGCATCCACGTAGCCCTTTAGCATCATCGCATTCCACGCAGTGAGCATCTTGTCGTCCAAGCCGGGCCGTACACGCTTCTCGCGGTATGCAAGCAACCGCTGCTTGGCCTTGCCCAAGCGGTCGTCCGTCAGTGCAGCAGCCGTGTCCGCTCCCACAGATTCGGCGTCAGCGTCAACGGTGAAGTGGAGCACATTGGTCTTCTCCTCCGCCCAGTTGCCTGACGGCGTTACTTGGTAATAATCGATAAACCATGCGGCATCCTCACCAAGCACACGGGTCAATTCCTCGTACTGGAACGTATAGAATTTGCCTTCGACGCCTTCGCTGTCGGCATCAAGCGCGCAGTAAAAACCGCCCTCCGGGGAGGTCAGTTCCCGTGCCACCCAAGTTAGGGTTTCGGCCACCACTTGTTTGTAAAGCGGCGTGGGCCGCTGCTGCCACGCTTCGGCGTAGAGGCTAACGAGCTGGGCGTTGTCATAGAGCATTTTCTCAAAATGCGGTATGTGCCACTTGTGATCCACCGCATAGCGTGCGAACCCACCGCCTACGTGATCGTAAATACCACCTGCGGCCATCTTATGCAGCGTAAAGTGAACATGGGACACCACATCGGGCTGGTTGGCAAGTACGCCATAACGGAGCATGAAAATCCAGTTGTTCGGCAACGGGAATTTCGGGGCGCGGGTATAACCGCCGTTTCGCCGATCAAATTGTTTAACCCAAGGGGCGGCAATATCGGCGATATGGTCTTCCGTATAGCGATCCGGCAAGGGGGCAATGGGGAGACGTTCGGCACGCTCAATGCCTGACGTCAGCCGCTCCGCATAGTCGAACGCCACTTCAGGCTTATTATGCCACATGTCCACGAGTTGCAATAGGATTTGCTGCCAATCGTCTGGCCTGAAGTAGGTACCGCCATAAATAGGGCGGCCATCCGGCAAGCAAATACAGTTGAGCGGCCAGCCGCCGGCGTTGGTCATGAGCTGTACGGCCAGCATATAGATTTGATCGATGTCCGGACGCTCCTCGCGGTCGACTTTCACGGAAACAAAATGCGTATTCATCACCGCCGCGACCGTTTCGTTTTCAAAACTTTCGCGCTCCATCACGTGGCACCAATGGCAAGCCGAATAGCCAATACTCACGATGATCAGCTTGTTTTCGTCCTTCGCCTTCTTCAGTGCCTCATCTCCCCAAGGATACCAATCAACCGGATTGTGTTGGTGCTGCCGGAGGTATGGCGATGTTTGCTGCGTTAATCTGTTGGACATCCGGAAGTAAAGGTAGTAATTTTATGTAAACAGGGAAGCTTATCGGGACGTGTTTTTGGGTAAATATACCCTCAGGCATCCTGCATCCGAGGCGCTGCAAACAGGATCGTCCACGACAGGTGTTCCAATTTCCCGTCCCCGATTGCCCGGAGGCTACTGCCCGTCTTTGGGGTAGATGAAACGAACGGTTTGGCCGGTATTTCCCGAAATCTCAGACCAACTTGTGGTGTCAGGGAACCGCAAATGCACGATGCCGCAGGTCGGGATATTGTAGATATTCGAATCGCCCAGGTAGTTGGCGAACATGGTGAAGCCCGGATTGTGCCCAAAGAGCGCTGCCGTCGTATAGTTATCATCGATGGTATTCACCACCTGCAGAAGTGCCTCCACCCCCGCTTCGTAAATACTTTCGCGAATTTGGATGTCCTTGATCGGGATATGCAGAACCTCGGCAAACACCTGCGCGGTCGTAATCGCCCGCTTGGCCGGACTGCTGACCAGACAATCGATGCCGGGCGTAGTCGCGTGCAAGCGATCCGCCATCACGGGTGCATCCTGAAACCCACGCATACTCAAAGGCCGGTCAAAATCCTTCAACTCAAAGCCCCAGTCGGACTTCGCGTGCCGTATGATGTACAACTCTCTAGCCATAGAACCCTCGCTCATTTCCAGGAAAAGTCGCAATAATCATGCCTTTAGTGAGTAGTGAGTAGTG
>CAYUIZ010000246.1:0-2789 GCA_964444885.1 uncultured Sphingobacteriaceae bacterium
CGCGGCCGTGTCCCAAAACCAGCACATGAACCCGGATAGCCGCCCAAAAATCCACCACCAAACCAAGCCGCTGGCCCACTCCCAAGCCCAAACCCCCTTCCCGTTTTGCACGTACCCTCCACGGATGACGCAGCTTTTGCTTACCTTTGCATATGAGGGCTAACGGCCTTGCTTTTTCTTCCTAGAACGCCAAAAAATCAGGAGTTCGGGTTGCGAAATAGCAAACTATTTTCGGATTGCTACCACACATGAATCACGCGAGAACCATCCAGTCCTTTCTCTATGGCAAGTATTTTGCCGACGGCGTGCGTATTTCGGTGGGCATGATTACCCCGGCGGTCGTATTTTCCTACTTGGGCAACCTGCACATTGGCGTCACCATTTCAGCCGGCGCCATGGTCATCGCGCTAGCCGACACCCACGGCCCGACCAACCACCGGCGCAACGGGATGCTGGTATGCGCCGCAGTAGCGCTGGTGAGCGCGATGCTCACCAACCTCGTCGACCACCACGATGCCTTGCTCGGCATCGTAATCGTGGCGCTCAGCTTTCTCTTCGCGATGATGGCCGTATTTGGCGACCGCGCGGCAGGTATTGGCGCCATGGGAACGCTCGTGATGGTGCTCAACATAGACGATACGGTGAGCGGCCCCCTCGAGACCCTCGAATACCTCGGCTATCTGTCGATCGGCTGTGCCTGGTACATGCTGCTCAGTCTGGGCCTCACCCAGGTGCGCCCCTATCGGCTTGCGCAACAGGAGCTCGCCGAATCAATCAAGCACATCGCCGAATACATACGCATCAAAGCCGATTTTTACACGCTCGATACCGACGTCGAAAAGAACTATCTGGCCCTCATCGACCAGCAGATATTGGCCCACGAACACAAGGAGATGGTGCGCGAAATGCTCTTCCGGAGCAAGAAAAGCGTGAAGGACACCACCCAAATCGGCCGCTTGTTGCTGCTCGTATTCACCGATATGGTCGACTTGTTTGAACAGGGTATGGCCACGCACCACGACTACAACAGCATCCGCAAGCAATATGGAGACACCGGCATTCTGCGTATTTTTAACCTGACCATCAAGCGGGTGGCCAATGAAATAGACAATATTGGGTACGATCTCAACGGGAACCGGAAACCCAAGCCCCTCTACCAACTGGAACAAGACCTCGACAAAATCCGGACGGCTATCGAAAAAGTCGAGGTGGAAAACGGGTTATCGACATTACCCCTCAAGCGCATTCTGGTGAATATCAGAGCCATTACCAAGCGCATCAACAACGTCTACGCTTATTTCAACTTGGCGTCTGCGGACACGCCCTATGTTGATGCGTCGGATTACAACCGCTTTGTGGATGCGCACGATATCGACATCTATTCGTTTCGCAATAACCTTACCTTCCGGTCCAACACGTTCCGCCACGCCTTGCGCATGGCTGCCGTCATGGGATTGGGGTACCTAATTTCCCTGTACATCACCACGGGCGTGCACAGTTACTGGATCCTACTGACCATTATGGTCATCCTCAAGCCCGGATACAGCATGACGAAGCAACGTAACTTCCAACGCTTGGCCGGCACGATCATCGGTGGCATCAGCGGTATCCTCATCCTCATTCTGGTCAAGCACGAAATCGCCCTGTTCGCCATTCTTCTGGTGTTCATGGTGGCTACCTACAGCTTCATCCGGATCAACTATATCGTCGCTGTCATGTTTATGACGCCCTTTATCCTTATCCTGTTTAATTTTATGGGCGTCAATACGATAATGGTTGCCCAAGAGCGCATCCTGGATACGGTAATCGGCTCCGTACTGGCCTTTGGGTCTAGCTACGTGATTTTCCCGACTTGGGAAAGCCAGCAAGTGCACGACAACATGCGCAAGCTCCTCATTGCCAACTACAACTACCTGGGGCAAGCCCTGCGGCTCATGGCCGAAGAAACCATCCCGGTACTGGAGTACAAGCTTGCCCGCAAGGACGTCTACGTTAGCTCGGCTAACATGGGCGCGTCATTTCAGCGGATGATGACTGAACCCAAAAGCAAGCAGTTACATGCCTCCGAGATGAACCGATTCGTGGTGTTCAATCATATCCTGTCGTCGTATTCCGTAGCATTACTCACGGCTGTTGTTAACGCAAACCCAAAATCCATCACGACCGACCATATCCGAAAGACGCGCCATATTCTTTACCAGTTGGCCCAAGCTATCCGAAGCCTGCCCGCGGATAGCGCCGAAGCCGATTTTAACGAACTGGTTGTCCGGGCGGAAAAAGACGCTGAACAAGCGGATACCGAAGACACCTTGGCCGTCAACGAGCAACTCGACTTCTTGTCGCGCATTGCCTACGACATCCAAAAAGTCCTCCAGCGGATCACGGAGGAGCCAGCACCTGACGACGCAGCTGGGGAAAAGCCGGCTTAATCGCGGTGTTTGTGGGTGTACAATTTTCCTTTTACAAGCAAATACATCGAGGCAGGCAAGCTATTCCGCTGCAGGTAGACCTGTCTGCCGCAGGTAGACCTGTCTGCCGCAAGGTATATCTACCTACAGGGCAGGTAAGTATCCCGCAGACGCCCGCCTACCGGCCGGCAGGTATCCCCCTTGTGTGGAAATGCCTCGTGGATTGGGGAGGGGGGCGCATAGGGCTAAAGCGCAGTGGTCGGACAGGCTCCCTCGCCATTACGCACAGGCCTTTACCCTATAGGGAGGACAAAGGTCTACAACGACACTGCTAGACAATCATTTGTGCCTGGCAGGCTTCACGTTGTTCAGGAACTTGTC
>CAYUIZ010000247.1:0-2776 GCA_964444885.1 uncultured Sphingobacteriaceae bacterium
TTGGCGAGAGGGCATTCAGTTGCTTTGGTGGAGTCGGAGGGATTGGCTGCGTCGCACTTTGCCCATGCACTTGGGCCGCAGCCATCGGTGGGGGTAGTACAAAGCAACAGAATGCCATTCGCTACGCTCATTTTGGGTATTTCTGCCCGTGTCTTTTGCTCAAGCAAGCTTGGCAACGCCCCGGACAAAAATACCCCCTCGCTATTGGCGAGAGGGCATTCAGTTGCTTTGGTGGAGTCGGAGGGATTCGAACCCTCGTCCAGAGATGGTACAATATACGCTTTCTACATGCTTAGCTACTCTTTCATTGTCGGGAAAGGGAAGGTGAGGCGCTTACCTATACCGTTTTCCGTAGTTGCTGTGTCTTGCCCTGCGCTTAGCAACATCACGCGGGCCAGTTCTACTGATCGATGCCCCGGATGCTAAACCGTAGAACGGAATCTAGCGGGACAAATAGCTATGCTAAGTCTAACTTAGGCAGCTAAGGCGTAGTTATTTTCGCCAGTTAAAAAGTTGAAAGTTCAGATTAAAGTGCTAGACTCACAATGCACTGCATGCTTACATAACCGTCTCCATCCTGTCAATTCCAGTCGACCCCGGATTTTTCGATAGCCTACAAATATACGAAAAAAGGATGGTTTATTCAAGACCTAATTCCTGCAAGCGCACCGATACGGCATGCTTGTGGGCCTGTAGCCCTTCCAGTGTTGCCAGTACCTCCACCGTGGGGCCGAGCTGCTGCAGACCTTGCTCGGAAATATGCTGAAAGGTGATTTTCTTGACGAAAGAATCGACAGAAACGCCGGAGTAGGAGCGCGCATAGCCACTTGTGGGCAGCGTATGGTTGGTGCCTGATGCGTAGTCGCCAGCGCTTTCAGGCGTCAAATGGCCCACGAAAACAGAACCTGCATTGATGATGAGCCGCGTGAGCCGTTGCCATTCGTCGCTTTCGATAATTAAGTGTTCAGGTGCGTAGCGGTTGCTGAATGCCATGGCTTCTTCCAGCGTGTCGCAAACGACGGCATAGGAATTCGAAAGGGCTTGGGCGGCCACGTCCGCACGGGGCAAAACAGCGATTTGCTCCCGCAATGCCTGCTGCACATCGTCTATCAGCTTCGCTGAAGTGCTGACGAGTACAGCCTGGCTGTCGGCACCGTGTTCGGCTTGCGCCAATAAATCGGCGGCGACGAAGGCCGGATTAGCCGAATCGTCAGCGATGACCAGCACTTCGGACGGGCCTGCGGGCATGTCGATGCTGGTGTTAGTCGTGCTTTGGATGATGCGTTTCGCTTCGGTGACATACTGGTTGCCAGGACCGAAGATCTTGTCTACCCGGGGAATGGTTTGCGTACCGTAGGCCATGGCTGCAACGGCTTGTGCCCCGCCCACAAGGTAAATACGCTTGATTTGCAGCAGATGCAGGCAATATGCCACATAGCCATTGACGAGTCCATTGGTCTGGGGAGGCGAGCAGACCACGATTTCTTTGCATCCTGCAATGCGTGCCGGCACGCCGAGCATCAGCAAGGTGCTGGGCAGTACGGCCGATCCGCCGGGCACGTAGAGGCCTACCCGCTCGATCGGGCGTGGTTCGCGCCAGCACTTGACGCCGGGCATGGTTTCTACCGTGCGTTCGCGCCGTTGTTGGGTGGTATGGAAACGGTGAATATTCGCAAAGGCGATTTCCAGCGCGCGTTGCTCCTCGCGTCCGATGCCCATAGCCAACGATGTCAGCTCATCCGTATCCAAGGCCAGACTGTCCAGCTCCACGCCGTCAAATTTGGCGGTTAACTCCCGCAAAGTCGCATCCCCGCCTTGCTTGACGTCCTGGATAATGCGGACAACGCGCTCGTGTATTTCGTGGGACTCGTCCGCATTGCGGGTAACGAGTTTTTCGGTCAACTGCTCGTCCAGCGCAGCGTAGGTGTACGTCTTGAGCATGGCTACATAATAATTTTTTCGACCGGCATCACCACAATTCCCTGCGCGCCGGCGGCTCTTAGCTTGTTGATGCGTTCCCAGAAATCCTGTTCGTCGATGACGGTGTGCACCGCCACCCAGTCGGGTTCGGCCAGCGGCATGACCGATGGGCTTTTCACCCCTGGCAAAAGGCTGAGAATGGTGTCCAAACTGGCTTTTGGCACGTTGAGCACAACGTATTTGGTTTCTTCGGCGAGCAGCACCGACTGTACGCGCTGTTTGAGTTCGGTGACAACCGGGTTGTCGGCGATGCCTTGTTTGCCGATCAGTATCGCCTCAGAAGACATGACATCGGCAAAGGGCTTGAGTCCATTGCTGCGCAACGTGCCTCCCGTGGATACGATGTCGCAAATGGCGTCGCTAAGGCCTAGCCCCGGACCGATTTCGACGGAGCCGGAAATCGTCCGTATATCAGCCTGTACACCGGCTTTATCCAGAAAGTTTTTGAGAATGACGGGGTAGGAAGTGGCCACGGACTTACCTTCCAGGTCAGACAGCTCGGCGACGGAACTGTGTGTGGGGATGGCGATTTTCAGCGTGCACCGCCCGAAGCCCAAGCGCTGAATATAGGCGACGTCCGAGCGGGTTTCGGCAATGACGTTTTCCCCAACGATACCCAAGTCGGCAATACCATCTTGCACGTATTCGGGGATGTCATCGTCCCGCAGGAAAAGAATTTCCAGCGGAAAATTGGCGACGGTGGTGATGAGGGAACTTTTATAGTTTTCGAAACTAAGGCCACAGCTTTTGAGCAACTGCACGGATTTTTCGTTGAGCCTGCCCGATTTTTGGATGG
>CAYUIZ010000248.1:0-2749 GCA_964444885.1 uncultured Sphingobacteriaceae bacterium
AACCGATTTGCCAGATACGACCTCGCCGGTTCCGCTGTCAGAAATGTCCAGCGACTGCGCACCGTACCACTCGGTAAAAAAACTGTTTCCTTTGCGTCATAAGGCAACAATTTTAGCTTGCCCCACTTTGAATAATCAGGCGATTTTGACTACATTTGCCGTCAACAGAAAATATTATGTCAGAATCAGCTACTATCTCATATAAGGGTAAGACGTACGAGTTGCCCGTGGTCACGGGCACGGAAAACGAAAGCGCGGTCAACATTTCTAAACTTAGGGACAGTTCGGGTCTGATCACACTCGATCCGGGCTACAAAAACACGGGCGCTACCCAAAGTGGGGTCACGTTTCTAGACGGCGAGCAAGGCGTCTTGCAATACCGCGGCTACCCCATTGAGCAATTGGCTGAAAAGTCTACTTTCCTGGAAGTCGCTTACCTGCTGATATACGGCGAACTGCCCGCTGCTGATACCTTGTCGGATTTCCGCACCAAGATCAGCCGGCACACACTCATCCACGAAGACATGAAAAAATTCTTTGACGGCTTCCCGTCAAAGTCGCACCCCATGGGTCAGCTTTCGTGTTTGGTGGGTGCCCTGTCTGCGTTTTATCCCGAGTCGCTCGACCCGAATCCTTCTGAAGAGGACGAGAACCTGACTATCGTGAAACTGCTGGCCAAAATGCCGACGATCGTTTCATGGATTCACAAAAAGTCGCTGGGACATCCCGTCATCTACCCGCGCAATGACGTGAACTACGTGCACAATTTCGTCAACATGACCTTCGGCCAGCTGACCGAAGACGTCGAAATTGACGATGTGGTGGTGAGTGCCATGCACAAGCTGCTGATCCTGCATGCCGACCACGAGCAGAACTGTTCGACATCGACTGTACGCATTGTAGGCTCGTCAAACGCCAACTTATACGCATCCATTTCTGCCGGTATTTCCGCATTATGGGGACCGCTGCACGGCGGCGCCAACCAAGCGGTCATCGAAATGCTCGAAAACATCAAAAACGATGGCGGAAACAGCGCGAAATGGATTGAAAAAGCCAAAGATAGAAACGATCCATTCCGCCTGATGGGCTTTGGCCACCGGGTATATAAAAATTTCGATCCCCGTGCCAAAATCATCAAAAAAGCATGCGACGACGTGCTCGAGAAGCTCGGTGTCAACGACCCCGTGTTGGATATTGCAAAGGAACTGGAAGCGGCTGCGCTGAAAGACCAATATTTCGTAGATCGCAAGCTGTATCCCAACGTAGATTTCTACTCCGGCATCATCTACCGGGCCCTCGGATTCCCTACCGACATGTTTACCGTACTGTTTGCCCTCGGACGCCTGCCCGGCTGGATCGCCCAGTGGAAGGAAATGAAGGCCAACCGCGAGCCTATCGGTCGCCCACGGCAGATTTACGTAGGCAGCACGAAGCGGGATTACGTATCGCTAGATCAGCGCTAGCCAACGGAAAACCGGCAGGACACATTTTCCAGCCATTAGTGTACCGACCGCAGGCAGCGGCTTGCCCGGTTTCGGGTCGTAGCGTGGATGAGCGGCCCGATCGGGCTCATCGCGCAAGATGGATCAGCAAAACGGCACGCAACTCCCGTAAGCCGGCTGAGTGTCTTCCCATAAAAATCTACTAATCTACTATAGATTATCCAGCCTAATCCTTATGTTTGCAACAAGTAACGCGAAGGCGCAAAAGCATTGGGATTTTACCTCACATATCTAACGGTTGGGATTTTGCTATTCGGCTTCATCGCCTTGTTTGCGCTTTTTGCAGTCTATGCGGAGCGCAAGATCGCGGGCTTTGTCCAAGACCGGCTAGGCCCGATGGAAACCGGGCGGTATGGTACGCTCCAAACCCTTGCCGATATTCTCAAACTCATCCAGAAAGAGTCCATCACGCCTGCAGCCGCTGACAAGGCGCTTTTTATCATTGCACCGGTCGTCATTTTCGGCGCTGTGTATCTGGGCTTCTCCGTCATGCCTTGGGGCCCGTCGCTCGTGCCGGCAGGCATACACCTCGGTATATTTTTTGCCATAGCCATCGTCTCCATCGACGCGATCGGTATTTTGATGGCAGGCTGGGGTTCGCACAATAAATTTTCGCTACTAGGCGCGATGCGTTCGGTAGCACAAATCGTCTCTTATGAAATACCCGTCGGCATTTCATTAATCGCGGCGGTTATGATCGCCCAGTCCCTCAATTTGCAAACTATCGCCGTCAACCAGGGCATCCTTAGCGAGGAAACCCTGCTTTTTCTTGGCATTTGGGACGTGAGCGAGATTGGGGGCATTCTGGCTTGGTACGTTTTTCAGGCGCCGCACTTGCTATTGGCTTACGTTATTTTCTTTATTGCGTCCCTCGCCGAATGCAACCGCGCACCGTTTGACATACCGGAAGCGGAATCCGAGCTGGTAGGCGGTTTCCACACCGAGTACGGCGGCCTTCACTTCGCGTTCATCTTCCTGGCAGAGTACGCCATGATGTTCCTCGTGGCCATGCTCGGGGTGGTTGTCTTTCTCGGTGGGTGGAACAGTCCCCTGCCCAATATCGGCACATGGAAACTCGCCGAGTGGACCACGGGAAACGTTTGGGGGATTTTTTGGACGCTCGCCAAGACGTTGCTGATCGTAGGTGTGCAAATCTGGATTCGCTGGACATTGCCACGCTTACGGGCGGACCAACTCATGTCGTTGTGCTGGAAAGTGCTCACCCCGCTCGCGTTTTTGTGCATGGC
>CAYUIZ010000249.1:0-2740 GCA_964444885.1 uncultured Sphingobacteriaceae bacterium
CTTCAAATTTTGCACGTGGGCATTTCTCGTTGAACGAGGCCGGTTACTGCGTCACGGACGCACCGACTTTCTTCCACAAACCGAGAAACACCTCGATGGCCTGGCGCTTCCGCGAATCGAGCTGGTAATCGATATTCGTCGTCAGGTAGTACGCAAAATCGAAATCGGGCCGCTTTTCGATTCCGGCCGCCACGTCACCGCGCTGCGCCACGCCCCGGGCCAGGGCCTCGTTAAATGCGTGGATGAAGGATTCGGGCAACGGCTTGTTGGCCACCCATACGGCGAACACAAAGGGCAGGCCTTGAAAAGCCTTCCAATGTTCGGCTAAGTCATAATGATAGGGCGTCTGCTGTTTATTGCCGAAGGTGCGGTCGCCGATCTGCACAAAGGCGTCCGCGTCTTCCGCCTCGACGATCTCCACATCCCTTTTCCAGTAAAACTGCAGCAGCACCCGCGCCAGGGCGTTGGACGTGCGGGAATGCGAATCCAGACGCAAGGTGCTAATTTCCTCAACTGGCTTGTGGCTGAAGATAAAAACCGAATCCACGGGTCCGTCGGCGCCTAAGCAATAGTCCGTCACGATCCGGTAGTCGTCTATTTCGGGCAGGGCGGCCACGGGCACGATACCGAGGTCAGCCTCGTCATGAATCATTTTCCGGGCGCAGACACTGGGGATATCCAGTGTCATATCGACTTGGTCAAGGACGGCACTTTGGCGCAGTCCGTGCAAAAAAGGCAGCGTATTGGTATATGATACCGCTGACAAACGAATTTTTTCCATTAAACAGTAACTAATCCTTCTAAGTGGCGAACATTGTACGCATCGATGATTTCATAGCGGGAGTCGGCATAACGCACCCGATACAAGGCGGTATTGGTATGCGGGAATTCGTCCATCTGCGACACCGGCTTGCCTGTTATCCAGCAGAGAAGCACCCGCATGGCGCGTCCGTGCATGCATACGAGCACTTTCCGGTCGTCCTCGCGGCCGACAATTTCATCCATGGCCTGGCGCTGGCGCGCCACAAGCGCATTGGGCGACTCGCCGGCTTCCACGCTCGCATCCAGATCGCCCCCTGCCCACGCATCCGTCAAGACGGCAAAACCGTCGAGGATCTCCGGTGTTAAATCTTGGCCTTCGTACCTGCCCCAGCTGATTTCGTCCAGCCCGGCGTGTTGGGTCCAAGGGATTCCATCGGCGAGGAAACGCGCTGCCGTTTGGTGGGTGCGCAACAGGGTCGACGTATAAATCCGGTCAAACCCCGCCCCTGCGTATGCTTCATAAAAGGCGTTAGCCTGCTGGAATCCGGTTTCGTTAAGCGGTGAATTGACGCCACGTCCCTGCACGATGCCTCGGAGATTGAGGTCGGTTTGGCCGTGACGGATGATAAACAGTTCTTTTTCCAAAAAATCAATTATTTATTCACGACGGGCAAGGGATAGAACTTAGGCTTGGCAGCCTTCTCGTCTTCCTCAAAAACCACGTCGTTGTAGTCCGTAATGATGTTGTAGAGCGTATCGCGCTCCACCGGATGCCGGCCCACCTGCTTGATGAGCGCCACCAGTTCGCGCGTGCTCAGAGCCGGGTTTTGCTCCTCAGCACCGGCCATCGAATAAATCTTCGTTGTGTCGTCCAGCGTACCGTCTATGTCGTCAACTCCGAAACCGAGCGACAACTGGGCGGTTTCGCGGCCGATCATCGCCCAATAGGCTTTGATGTGTGGGAAGTTATCCATGTAAATCCGCGAAATGGCATAATTACGCAAGTCTTCGACCACCGATACTTCCGGAACATCAGACATTTGGTTGTCTTTGTTGTGGAACTTGAGCGGAATAAAGGTCTGGAAACCGCCGGTTTTGTCCTGCAATTGGCGGAGGCGTTCCATGTGGTCTACCCGATGCCAAAATTCCTCAATATGCCCGTATAATATCGTCGCATTGGAATGCATGCCCAACTTATGCCACTCCTCGTGTATGGCGAGCCACTGCTCGGCGTTGCATTTATCCTTGGCGATTTTCTCCCTCACCTCCGGATGGAAGATTTCAGCGCCACCGCCAGGCATGGACTCCAGCCCGGCGTCTTTCATCATGGCCATTCCCGTCGCGTAGTCGACTTTGGCTTTTTTGAAAATATAGTGGTACTCCACCGGCGTCAGGGCTTTGACATGGAGATTAGGGCGGTGCTTTTTGATCGCGCTGAAAAGCTCCATGTAGAACCCCAGGTTGTATTGGGGCAACACCCCGCCTACGATATGCACTTCGGTGATGGGTTCGTCATCATAGGAACGCACCTGTTCCAGCATCTCATCCATAGTGGCTTCCCAACCGTCGTCGCGTTGTTTGATCAGACGCGAATACGAGCAAAACTTGCAGTCGTACACGCAGAGGTTGGTGGGTTCGATATGGAAATTGCGGTTGAAGTAGGTGGTATCCCCGTGCAAGCGCTCACGCACAAAATTGGCCAGCACGCCCAGATAGGCCAACTCGCCCTTTTCGTAGAGCAATACGCCATCCTCGTAGGAGATGCGCTGACCGGCTTTCACCTTCTCGGCGATTGCGCGCAATGCCGGATCCAACTGCTTGTTATTGAATAAAATATTGAGCTTGTTCTCCGCTGCCATACCCTTTTTTCTTGGAACGCAAATATAACGAAAATCCATTAGCGGCACAAGGTCTAGGGAGGGGCTGGGTGCACGACATATTTCCCTTCTCACCTGCGGTTGTGTCTTATGACCAACCG
>CAYUIZ010000250.1:0-2734 GCA_964444885.1 uncultured Sphingobacteriaceae bacterium
GTTTTTTGGTAAATCTATACCTGCAATCCTTGCCATATTTAATATTTACGATTTTCTGATTGATGATTTTAGATTTTAGACTATCGACTCAACTTTCGGACAGCCGCAAATCTAACGTCCCAAATTCCTTCTATCCTTGGCGTTGCTTAAACCGAGGATTCTTCTTGTTAATTACAAACACTTTGCCTTTGCGGCGGATAATTTTGCAATCCGCGCTGCGCTTTTTGATGGATGCTCTGACTTTCATGATCAATTTGCTTATAAAAACAGGCGGCGCGGCGGCCGCTTGCCGCTATTTATATCTATATGTAATTCTTCCTTTTGACAAATCGTATGGCGACATTTCCAGCTTCACCCGGTCCCCTGGCAAAATTTTGATGTAGTGCATCCGCATTTTACCCGAAATATGGGCAACAATCTCGTGCCCGTTCTCCAACTCGACGCGAAACATCGCATTGGATAACGCTTCCTTGATCACTCCGTCTTGCTCTATTGAGGCTTGTTTAGCCATATTGTCCTGATTATTATCAATTTATAACCCCGCACAAACAGGGATGCAAAGATAAAAAAATCTTTTTGTTTTATCAATTCTTTTCGCCCAAAACTTCTTCGATGTGCGCAAAGGTGGTCAGCACTTCGGGTTCCCCCTTCCTCACCGCTACCATATGCTCATAGTGTGCCGACGGCTTGCCATCCTTCGTACTCACCGTCCAGCCGTCATCTAAAAACCGAACACCCGCCTTGCCCAAGTTGATCATGGGCTCGATACAGATGACCATTCCCTCCTGCAACTTGATGCCCGAACCTCGGCGGCCGTAATTGGGTACCTCGGGTTTCTCGTGCAGCTTGAAGCCGACGCCGTGGCCGACGAGTTCGCGGACGATGCCGTAACCAAACTGGCTGACATGCTCCTGCACGGCAAAACCGATATCGCCCACCCGCTTGCCGGCTACGGCCTGCTCGATGCCCAGTTGGAGCGATTCCAGTGTCACGTCAAGCAACTGGCGCACCTCGGGGACCACCTCGCCAACGGCAAAGGTGTAGGCCGAGTCGCTGATATACCCATTCAAGTTTACCCCGCCGTCCACCGACACGATATCACCTTCTTTAAGCGCGTACGCTTTCGGAAAGCCATGCACGATTTCATCGTTGACGGAGATACATAGCGAATAGGGGAAGCCTTGGTAATTCAGGAATGCCGGTGTGCCACCGTGGTCATGGATGTAGTCGTATGCGAGCTTGTCCAGTTCCTTGGTTTGGATTCCGGGTTTTATTTCCTTGGCGATTTCACCAAGCAACTGCGAAAGGACTTGGGCGGCCTTTCGCAGTTGTTCGATATCTTCTTCGGTTTTCAGATATACTTTAGACATGCTAAAGAACTATATGACGGATTGCGTGGCGCCGCCCGTCGCTACGGGGGTCCGCCCTTTAATCCGGCCGGTCTTCATCAGGCCATCGTAGTGGCGCATCAGCAAGTGGCTTTCGATCTGCTGCAGGGTGTCTAACACAACGCCCACCAAAATCAGCAAGGACGTGCCACCATAGAAATGCGAGAACTGCGTGGTGACGCCCAGCAAGCTGGCAATGGCCGGCAAGATGGCGATACCTGCCAGAAAAATCGACCCGGGCAACGTAATCTTCGAGATCACGCTGTCAATATAGAAGTTGGTGGCCTGCCCAGGCTTGATGCCGGGGATGAATCCACCGTTCTTCTTCATGTCCTCTGCCATCTGCTGCGGGTTGACCATGATCGCGGTGTAGAAAAACGTAAATGCGATGATCAGAAACGCGAAGGTAACGTTGTACCAGACCGAGGTAAAGTTGCTCAGCGAAGCCAGGAAGGGAGAGTCCAAATTCGGGAAAAACTGGCTGAGGCTCATGGGCACGAACATGATCGCCTGTGCGAAAATGATCGGCATGACCCCTGCCGCGTTTACCTTCAGCGGAATGTATTGGCGTACGCCTCCATACTGCTTGTTGCCTACAATCTTCTTGGCGTACTGCACCGGAATCTTGCGGATGCCCTGCACGACCAATATCGTCAGCACCACCACAAAGAACAAGGCGATGAGTTCCAGCAAGAACGGGATTGGCCCGCCACCGCCCGAAGTCATCTTAGACGCCCACTCCTGTACAAGTGCACCAGGCAATTCGGCGATAATACCCACCATGATAATCAAGGAGATACCGTTTCCGATACCTTTGTCGGTGATTTTCTCGCCCAACCACATCACGAACAGCGTACCGGCTGTCAGTACAAACGCGGCCAAGATCGTGAACATGGGATCGCCGATGGTTTTGGCACCCGCTTCAATCTGCGTACGCACGTATGCGACAGACTGTACCAAAGTGATGGCCAGCGTCAGGTAACGCGTAATCTGCGTCATCTTCTTGCGGCCGCTTTCGCCTTCTTTCTGCAGCTTCTGGAAGTATGGCACGGCGATGCCCAACAGCTGCACCACGATCGACGCGGAGATGTAAGGCATGACGCCCAGGGCGAAGATCGCCGAGCGCTGCATGGCCCCTCCGGAGAACATGTTCAGCAGTCCCAGCAAGCCTTCGTTAGAAGACGCTTGAATCGAGTTGGGGTCTACACCTGGCAATACGATATGACAGCCTACACGGTATATAAGCAAAAATAGGAGCGTATTTAAAATACGCGTCCTAAGGTCATCTATTTTCCAGATGTTAGTTAATGTCGTGATTAACTTTTTCATATTATAACGTTACAACA
>CAYUIZ010000251.1:0-2634 GCA_964444885.1 uncultured Sphingobacteriaceae bacterium
TTGAGCTCGGTAAACTGCCGGTCGAACCGCGGATCGCCGTCTATTACCGCGAATTTGTCTACCGAAACCACATTGATTTTCTCGTCAGCACCGATGTTGGTGAATTCCATCCGTTCGCCGTCCCACAGCAGCTCCCGGTTTAGGCCCTGAAGCCTGACGGCGAGTACGCCCATGACGACCATCTCATTGAAAGGCCCCGAAAACCCGAAATGCGAAGAGGCTTCCGTGCGGTTGCGCGGTGATTCCTTGCTAGCGCGAATCCAGTTTTGCTCATGCGCATTGCTCGTCCAAATGTCGCCGTTGCCGCCCGCAACGCGAGGTATCCACGGAGTAGGCTCTTGGAAGTGTTCCATTTCCTGCACCGGCAACAAGGTGGGGTTCATGCCGTAGCAACCGGTCATGATCTTGCCTTTGGTACCGATAAACAGGATGCCGCCGTTCGGGTCGCCCATCATTTGCCCGGGCTGCAGCTCTTCCGGCCGCTCGGGAAGCAAACCGCCATCGTACCACACCACCTTGACTTCGGGCATGCCCACTTTTTCTTTCGCCGGACGCGCTGGAAAAGTATAGTGCACCATCTGCGCATGCGGGGGCGAATACAAATTCGAGAGCGTGGAGCTCCCCTGCACTTTCGTGGGGTATTTCAGCTCCAGTGCCCAATAGAGTGGATCCATAACGTGGCAAGCCATATCGCCTAAGGCGCCTGTGCCAAAATCCCACCATCCCCGCCAGTTCCACGGCGTGTAAATCGGGTCATAGTGCCGCTTGGTTGCTGGGCCGAGAAACAAATCCCAGTCGAGTTCGGCCGGTACGGGCTTGGCTTCCGTGGGCGCCATCAGGCCTTGAGGCCATATCGGGCGGTCAGTCCAGCAGTGCACTTCGTGGACTTCGCCGATCACGCCCGACTGTATCCATTCGGCTACGCGCCTGCAATCGTCAAAGGAATTGCCCTGATTGCCCATTTGCGTTGCCACTTGGTGTTTTTCGGCAAGCTTGGTCAGCAAACGCGACTCGTAAACAGAGTGGGTCAGCGGCTTTTGCGTATAGCAATGCTTGCCCAAGGTGATTGCGTGCGCACTGACACCGGCGTGCGTATGATCCGGCGTAGCCACCATCACGGCGTCGATCGACTTGCCCATTTCGTCAAACATGACGCGCCAGTCTTTGAAGCGCCGCGCATCCGGATAATCACCGAAGGTTTTGGCAGCATAGCGCCAGTCCACATCGCAGAGGGCCACGATATTTTCGGTAGCCATATTGCTCAAGTTGCGCCGGCCCATGCCGCCGACGCCGATACCGGCGATGTTGAGCTTGTCGCTAGGCGCGACATGCCCCGTTACCCGGCCTAAGGCATTGCTCGATACAATAGAGAATCCCGCAACGGTCGCTGCGTTTTTAATAAATTTCCTTCGGTTGATCATAATTTGGTTTTTGGTAGCTTGCTGTATGAAAGATTAGATACGGGCAACGCCCGTACGGGTTGAATAAATTAAAAATGTCGCGGAATCGCAGTTCGTAGACGTTTCGATGTCGAAGATATCATGGCAGGGGCGCAATTCCAAGAACTATTAATTATTCGGCGGCAACGCACGAGCTGCCTCGGGCTGGAAATTAAACCCGTTGCTTACATCACCTCGTCGTTTATCTCCAGCCAATACCCGTCGGGATCAGTGATATAAAGCTGCCGGACACCGTCAGGGCGCGTATTGGTTTTACCCGCTTCGCCTCCAGCACTGTAATAGGTAATATCTCGCGCGTTTAGCTTGGCGATAAAATCCTCAATTGAGGGCACGCTAAAGCAGGTGTGCGTGCTGCGATTGTGCTCCCGGATTTCAGTAGCGTCGTGGACCAAGTGCAAGGAGAAGCCGGGGGCAATCGCGAACCACACGTGTTTCCCAACCTTGAACGGCTCGGGAATCGTATCCAGGCCAATGACATCCCGGTAAAACGCCGCGCTTTTTTGCAGGTCGTACACCGAAAGTGCAATATGGTTAAACACGGTTTTCCGCTCCTGCGAATAGCCTGTTGACGCGGTTCCTAACATAATCAAAGTGACAAGTCCATAAAAAGTTAGCTTTCTCATTCTCCAAAAGTAACGGTTTGCGCGTGGACATGCAAGCTGCGTTTTCGGGATAACGCCGCCCCAGCCAAAAAAAACGTAGCTGTGTCTAAATTGTCTTTTCGAGCGTAACGAAGTGAGGTTGGGAAATCTAAAGTATTACGAATTAGCGATTTCTCGTGTCCTCGAAATGAACAAAATGATTTTTGGACTTTTGATACACTCCCGGTATAATGCGACCAAAAAAGCAGCCCTAAACGTATTCCCTGCCGACTGCTTCATCCCCCAAAAACAGGCAAAAGGTGTAATTCTGTATACGCCATATCGCGTCCTATTGCTTCTCGTACAGTACCCGCCGAAAATCGTCCTCGTTTACAACGAAGATGTGCGAGAAGGGCGTTTGTAACGCCTGCACAAGAATTTTTCAGGAATGTCATCCCGACATTAGGAGGGATCTCTTATTAGTATGGGTTTCATGATTGAGATCTTTGATTCGTTGATTTGCTTATTCGTTGATTCGCTCATTTGCTTATTCGTTGATTCGTTGAGTCGGCTAGTCGGTTAGTCAAGGAGTC
>CAYUIZ010000252.1:0-2485 GCA_964444885.1 uncultured Sphingobacteriaceae bacterium
CTAGAAAAACTCAAGCAGTATTTACGTATGCAAGTATAGCGTTTTTGCTGTTAATCACGGCATCGTGCCGCTCTACTCGCCTGCTTGAGGATGACCAAGTGCTAGTGCGCCGCGTGGCGCTCGAAGGCATCGCGCCTGAATACGAGGAGGGTGCCGAAGCGTATATACAGCGGGATATCCGGCCCAACTCGATTGTTAATTTATTCATCTACAACTTAGCCAATGCCCAGAACGGGCGCTACCGGACCGACAAGATCCGGAATGTGGGCGAAGCGCCGCGCTTGCTCGACAGTGCGTTGGTCGACCTGTCTGCCCAGCAAATTTCCCGCTATCTGTTTTCAAAAGGCTATTTTGACGCCCAAGTAGACAGTCGGGTCGATATTCGCAACCAAAAAGCAAAAATCACGTTCGATGCCGACCCCGGCGAGCCGTTCCATATCCATGAGGTCACCTATCAGGTGCCGGATCCCGTTGTCGAAAATTTCCTGTCGCGTAGGTTTGGCGAATTCAACCGGGTGAGTGCAGGGATGCAGTACAGTACGGACTCGCTCATCCTGCAACGCGAATCGGTTTACCACCTCATGAAGCGCCATGGCTATTACGACTACCTGCGGCAGTACATGCGCGTGGATGTCGATTCTAATCTTCGTTCAAACCAGGCCAATATCACCATCCATATCGATAATCCCGAATCTGCGGATCACCACACGGTCTATTTCATCGACAGTAGTTATGTCGACATCGTTTCCCTCGCGGGAAGGGCGGGGGCGGGAGAACGCCAGGAGTTGCCCGGAGGCGTTGTTTTTACCGATTACACCGGACGCTTCCGCGCTACGCCGATCACGCGATTTCTGTTCCAGAAGCGTGGCAACCCCTATAATCTGGCGGAGGAAAACCTTACCTACGACCGCTTGTACGAGCTCAACAGCTTTCGGAGCGTGAAGGTGTCTTACGACAAGGTGGATTCCAATCGATTGATTGCCCACTACGAACTTGTGCCGCGGCCGTATATGGCCAACCAGGTGGAAGGCGAATTCACCTTCAATTCAGGGATGAGCGGGTTCAATATCGCCAACACGTTTTCGCATCGCAACCTGTTTGGCGGCGCCGAACAGCTGGATATCAAGCTGGGCTACGGCGTGCTGTTTGATTCGCGGTTGCCGGGCAATATTTTCCAGCGCGTATTCAACAATGATTTCCAGATCGGGGTCAATATCACCGTACCCCGCTTGCTCACGCCGTTCCGAACGCCTTTGATGGGGCGCCACGGTCTGCCCCGCACCATATTTTCATCCAATCTCCAAGTATTTGACCAGTACCGTACGTACTCCAATCGCTATTTTACCAATACGGTCACCTATAACTGGTATGATACGCGCTATAAGCAGCATGCGGTAACGCCGCTAGTGCTCGAATACCGATACGGGCGGCTGAACAGCCAGTTTGCACAGAGCCTAATCGATGCGGGGTACCTGCTCTATGTCGCCAGTAACAACCGTGCGTATTTCGGTCTAGGCGCCCAATACGCCTATACGGCCAACGCGACACGGCTCACCACGCTCGACGATTTCTTGTATTTCCGTGGTGCGCTCGACTTGAGCGGCAACACGCTGAACCTATTGAGTAACGTGATTAATTTTCCCCGCAACGAAGACGGCGAGAAGACCGTGTTGGGCGTGCCGTATTTGCAGTACACCAAGGTGGAAACCGATTTGCGGTGGTACAAGCATCTGGGTGGTGAGCGCCAGCTGGTGTTGCGGCTCAACCCGGGCATTGCCATACCCTATGGCAACAATTCGAGTTTAATGATCTTTGAGAAGAGCTTTTTTGGTGGCGGAATGAACGGAATCCGTGCGTGGCAGGCGCGCACGCTGGGTCCGGGCGGCTACGACCGTGCAGTGCTTGATCCTGAGCTCAGGCTCAATCTGCGAAATCTCGACCAATTGGGCGAACTGAAATTGGAAGCCAACGCCGAATATCGTTTCAAGCTGATGAACGACTTGTTTGGCGCCAAACTAAAGGGCGCTACGTTTGCCGATGTCGGTAATATTTGGCGAATCAGCGAGAACGAACTGAACCCCGACGGCGAGTTCCATTTCGATACCTTCGCCAGCCAGATTGCCATTGGTGCAGGTTTTGGGTTGCGGTTTGATCTCGATTATTTTGTCATCCGCCTGGATGCAGGCGTCAAAGTGAGGGATCCACAGTTTCGGGGCAGCGAGCAATGGGTGATATCCGAGCTGTTCAACGCACGCGAATTTAAGCGAAACTACCGCCTTGCGCACGCACCTGACCGCTACAACTTCATTCAGTATAATTTCGGAATCGGCCTGCCGTTTTAGTTAGTCCTTGTCAATGCTTGGCCGGCTCAGCCCATAAAATCCTTGATGCCGTGCACGATGGTTTCGAAAATATGGTGATGTCCAGGCCCTTTTTCCTGTTTTGTGCGCCCAATTTGCGAATGTGGCCTAGCGCTAGTGTGAAG
>CAYUIZ010000253.1:0-2372 GCA_964444885.1 uncultured Sphingobacteriaceae bacterium
GTGGATGGCCACGATGTCATACCCGAAGTACGTGAAGTACAGGCACAAATGAAGACTTTTTCCGAAAAAGTCATCCAAGGTCTTTGGAAGGGCTATACCGGCAAGGCAATCACCGATGTGGTCAACATCGGGATTGGCGGTTCCGACTTGGGACCGGTGATGGTGACTGAGGCGCTACGTCCTTACAGCAATCATTTGAACCTGCATTTCGTGTCAAACGTGGACGGCACGCATATCGTCGAAACGCTCAACGGGCTGAACCCCGAGACAACCCTGTTCCTGATTGCTTCCAAGACGTTCACCACGCAGGAAACGATGGCCAATGCCCATTCGGCCCGGTCATGGTTCTTGGAATCGGGAGCTGCCGAGGGCGATGTGGCTAAACATTTTGTGGCACTGTCCACTAATACCGATGCCGTGTCGGCGTTCGGTATTGACACCCAAAACATGTTCGAGTTTTGGGATTGGGTGGGTGGTCGCTACTCCCTGTGGAGTGCGATCGGCCTGTCGATTGCCTTGGCAATCGGGTACGATAATTTCGAACAGTTGCTTGCCGGCGCGCATGCGGCGGACCAGCACTTCCGCGAAACGCCGTTCGAAGAAAATATTCCGGTCATCATGGCCCTGCTGGGCGTTTGGTACAACAACTTCTTCGACGCCGAAAGCCACGCTATATTGCCCTATGACCAGTATATGCACCGATTTGCCGCCTATTTTCAGCAAGGCGACATGGAAAGCAACGGCAAATACGTGGACCGAAACGGAAACCGCGTAGAATACCAGACGGGGCCGATCATCTGGGGCGAGCCCGGCACCAACGGCCAGCATGCTTTCTACCAGCTGATCCACCAAGGCACGAAACTAATCCCTGCCGATTTTATTGCGCCTGCGCAGACCCACAACCCGCGCGGCGAGCACCACACCTTGTTGCTTTCCAACTTCTTTGCGCAGACCGAGGCGTTGATGAACGGAAAGGAGGAAGACGACGTGGTGGGCGAACTCCAGGCCAGCGGACTTCCCAAGGAGGCGATCGATGAACTGAAAACATTCAAGGTATTCGAAGGCAACCGGCCGACCAATTCCTTCCTGATCAAAAAGATTACGCCGTATACGCTAGGCAGCCTTATCGCGCTGTACGAACACAAAATATTCGCGCAGGGTATCATTTGGAATATTTACAGCTTTGACCAGTGGGGTGTGGAGCTCGGCAAGCAACTGGCGGGCCGCATTCTGCCCGAGCTGCGTACAGAAGACACCATCGATGCCCACGACTCCTCCACCAACGGATTGATCAATCAGTACAAGCGATGGCGGTAGCCGTTGTAATCCGGCATGGATATGTTTAGCCGACTGGACCAAGCAACAGGGCGCGAGTTTATGGCCGATGGGCAGGCTTACCTATTTTTTGGTGGCACGGCCTACTTGGGCCTGAATACGCACGCGCCATTTATTGCGTTGTTTAAAGAAGGCATTGACCGGTTTGGGGTTAATAATGGCAGCTCCCGCGTCAATAATGTCCAGCTTGGGATATACGCGCAGGCAGAAAGCGTCGCGGCTTCCCGGTTTGGCACAGCAGGCGCGATGGTCGTGTCGAGCGGTTTTTTGGCGGGCCAGTTGGCTGTGCGCCATCTGGCCAGCCAATACGATGAGGTATGCTATGCCCCGCATAGCCATCCCGCCGTGTGGTTAAGGAATGAGCCCAGCGTGTCCGTAGACGATTTCGCATTGTGGCAAGATCAGCTTGTGGAATACATCAACCGCAGCAACGGAAGCAGCTTTCTCGTTGTCAGCAATACGCTGGATGTATTAAAGCCGACGCGTTATGATTTCGGGGCTTTTGCGCGCGTCCGGGCCGGAAAGCGCGTCCATCTTTTGCTGGATGATTCGCATGGTATTGGGATCTTGGACGGAGAAAACTTGCGGCAAACGTTTCAGGACGGTGCTGTGCGCGTGACGGTGGTGGCGTCGCTGGCCAAGGGACTGGGCGTCGATGCCGGCCTTATCCTCGGTGATGGGGAGACCATCGACTGCCTGCGTTCGGCCCCGGCCTTCCGGGGGGCATCGCCTCCGTCGCCCGCGGCCATGCATGCCTTTATAGATGGCGAGGATATCTATCGGGAGCGGCTGGCCCGGCTTCGCAGCAATGTTGCGTTGTTTACCCAGGAGACTGCGGGCCACGGCTTGCAGTTCGTTCCGGATTTCCCGGTGTTTTACAGTGCTGACCAAACGCTGTATAGCCGTCTGGCCAAGGCGGGCATGATCATCTCGAGTTTTCCGTACCCATCCCCTGCGTCTCCGCTGTACAACCGCATTGTCATCAATGCGGCGCACACGGCTGAGGATATCCGAACGTTGTGTGCTGTTTTAGTGAA
>CAYUIZ010000254.1:0-2250 GCA_964444885.1 uncultured Sphingobacteriaceae bacterium
CCGATGGAACACATGATCCATCTCATATCCGACAACGCCAAGTTGCTGTACCAAAGCCCAGACTGTCAAATCAGCTACGGCAAGCTTCCCCCTTTATCGGGCGAAAAAAGTGTCCTTTACCAAGTATTTCTGAATATTATCGGCAATGCGGTGAAGTACAGCGCCAATAGCAAGCCGCCCATCGTAAAAATCAAAAGCCGGAAAACGAAGCAGGGCATAACGTACATCATCACCGACAACGGGATTGGCATACCGCCGGAAAACCTGTCCTCCGTGTTTGACGTATTTGCGCGCGCTGGCAACGCAGGCGCGTTTCAGGGCACCGGCATTGGGCTAAGTTTGGCACGTCGTATTCTGAGCCGCCTGGGCGGAACTATCGAGATCAGCAGCGAACTCGGCCGCGGCACTACGGTGACGCTGACATTCCCCAACGCTGACGACCCCATCACTTGACTGCCAAAAGAAGGCCCGTCTAGGTTCCAGAATAGTCTGGAAACCTAGAACAGGCCAGTCACCCAACGATTGGAAGCGTTTAATCGTGTCCTTCGGTTTTCACGATTTTATTGTAAATACCCAGCAGCAGGAAGGGCGCTGCCCACTGCCCGATGAATAGGGCGGCTTTGGGCTTGCCACAGCATTTGAGGGTCAACGATGTGCCCATAGCGATCAGCGAAGCGCTAAGAAACACCAAGGAGGGGACGTGGGATGTGGCCTTTTCCACCATCTTGGTGCTGAGGCCCTCATTTCCTGTCATTGTATTCATAATAAGCTGTTTTTAGTGTAGCACTTCACCCTGCTTTCAGCGGAGTTTCCCAAAAGCGGAGCTTGTGTTTACTTCTTGTTTGCGATCGACATGGCAAGCTTCGTCAGCTTCACATCGGTCTCTTTTTCCTGTTCCAGAATGCGGTTAAGCAATTCGGCGGCCTCGTCGTGCTGCATGAGCTTCGCATAGGTGGTCATGCACCCATAACTCGCAATTTCATAATGCTCCACTTTCTGCGCGGCGGCGATCAGCGCGGCGTCCAGCGCATCAGATCCTTCAAAATCGGATGCAATTTCGTTCGCTTCTTCCAGTAGGCCCTCCATGGCCTTGCATTTCTTGCCACGTGCCGGCTTATCCAGCAGCTCAAACACCTTTTTTAACTTGTCAATTTGGTCTTCCGTTTCTTCGCGGTGCTGCACAAACGCGTTCTTTACTTCTTCGTGCTGCGCCGCTTCGGCGAGTTGCTTGAGCCCCTTGAGGAGCTGGCGCTCGGCGTTGTACATATCCTTCAATTCATCCACCAGCAATTCGTGGAGATGAGCATTCGGCATTCCGTTGCCGTTTTTTGATGATTTTGCCATGATGCTAAAATTTATTTTAGTGTAACGTTTATATCGGCCAGCGTAATAGTTGCGCTGACTGTTTAACGATAAACACATGGACAGGGATGGCGTTCGCTTTATTCGGGAAATGGGTACTAGTACGTCTCGAAATCGAATCAGAAAGTAAAAGTACGGTGCAAAACGGGCGTTTATAACAACCGCATAGTCAGACGGTTTTTACATGAAATCAAACAACCTTTCGGCAAGATTGTCTGTTAAGAGTAGGCAAGGGGAGCCCGCCGGCCGGCCTCACGCGAACCACGAACGTGATATGGAAAACAATTCGATAGTACAAAATGAACAGACCGCTGTCTATTGCGACGCATTGTCGCTCCTGCGCGACGAAGGTTGTGATTTCATGATCGGTGGCGGTTTGGCCGTCGGCCATTACACGGGTCTGCCTCGGCATACCAAGGATTTGGATATCTTTTGCCTCTCTGATCAGTATCCGCAAATCCTGAAATGCTTTGAAAGCAACGGTTACCGGATCGAGCTGACTGACTCGCGCTGGCTGGCTAAAGCCTTTCGGGATGAGCATTACATCGACATCATTTTTGATACCGTAAACGGGATTTGCCGGGTTGACGAATCGTGGTACACTCACGCCACAGCGGGCGACTTTTGCGGGCTGACGGTTAAATTCATCCCGCCCGAAGAACTGATCTGGTGCAAGATCTACGTGCAGAATCGCGAGCGCTTCGACGGCGCCGATATCAACCACCTGCTGCTGCGGACGGGGTCCACGCTGGACTGGAAGCGTCTGCGCGACCGGCTCAATGCGCATTGGCCGCTGCTGCTTTCTCAATTGATCATCTTTCAATTTGTGTATCCGGCTGACTATCGGCAGATTATACCCGATTGGCTGTTTCATGAATTGATGGAGCG
>CAYUIZ010000255.1:0-2211 GCA_964444885.1 uncultured Sphingobacteriaceae bacterium
GAAAATGAGGCGAAATCCGTATATTTGGCAATAAAAACCACTGATACCATGTCCAATCACCTTATCGCGCCATCCGTACTATCCGCAGACTTTGCTCATTTGCATGATGATATTCAGATGATTAACCATAGTCAGGCAGACTGGTTTCATGTGGATATTATGGACGGGGTGTTCGTGCCTAATATATCGTTTGGGTTTCCTGTGCTGGCGTCACTGGCGCACTATGCCAAGAAGCCGCTCGATGTGCACTTAATGATTGTAGACCCCGACCGTTATCTGAGGCAGTTCAGCGAGGCTGGCGCGGCCAACCTGACGGTTCACCTAGAGGCGTGCACGCACCTGCACCGAACGGTACATGCTATCAAGGAGTTAGGGTGCCGGGCAGGCGTGGCCATTAACCCCCATACGCCCGTCAGCGGGCTTCGGGATATCATTTCGGATATCGATTTGGTTTGCGTGATGTCCGTAAACCCTGGGTTTGGCGGACAGCATTTTATCGACCATACCTACCGAAAAATCAGTGAGCTGCGGTCGCTCGCCGCTGGCATTAACGACAACCTGTTTATTGAGGTAGATGGAGGTGTGGGCAGCCATAACGCGCTGGCCTTGTTAAAAGCGGGCGCGAACGTGCTTGTGGCAGGCAATTCCGTTTTTGCCGCAGAAGATCCCGCGGAAGAAATTGCCGGCCTCAAGCGGATGTCCGTCAGTCAGATTACAGCCTAACCCAAGAGAAGGGTTTCGATTTTTGGGATTTCCCTAGGATGTTTTGGGATTCACCTTGGTTTTTGGCGAGTCATGCGTTCTGCCGTGATCCCGCTCTGAAAAGCGCTTATCGCGGTCAATCGAAGCCGCAACCGGCGTTTTCTTGGTTTCTTCGTTCGGTTTGTTCGTGTTTTGCTTGTCCGTAGCCATGATTCCTCCGTTATTTGATGTTTATACAGAGAGAACCGTTTTTGCATGCAAATGGTTCCTGTTTTTTGAAAATAGCCGAATCGGACGGGCCTTATTAATACGTGAACGCGCTTATGCCTTGGCCAAGCAAAGCTCTGCGACCTTGCTGACGACGAAGTCGATTTCCTCGCGGGTGTTGTATTTGCAAAACGAGAAACGCACGCAAGGTTTGGACAAATCCGCCTTAATTGCGCGTAGTACGTGGGACCCAATTTCTGATCCCGAGCTGCACGCACTGCCTCCCGAGGCCGAAATTCCCAGAATGTCGAGGTTAAACAGCATCATGTCCGATAAGTCAGGGCAGGGCAGGGCTACGTTCAGCACGGTGTACAGGCTTTTGTCCGGATGGATATCGCCGTTGAATCCGACGCCCGGGATAGCCTCGCGAAGCCTTGCGGCCATGTAGTCCTTCAAGCCTTGGATGTGCCGCCGATGCTCGTCCACGTGCGCGTAGGCAATCTCCAGCGCTTTGGCGAGTCCGACGATGCCGTAAACGTTCTCCGTTCCGCCCCGCATGTTTCGCTCTTGCGCACCGCCATAAATTAGCGGCTTGATGCGGGTATTGTGGTTGACATACAAAAAGCCTACGCCCTTTGGACCATGGAATTTGTGCGCTGCGCCCGTCACGAAGTCAATTTGAAGCTTGTTCAGGTCCAAGGGGAAGTGCCCCATCGTCTGCACGGTGTCCGAGTGGAAGAGGGCCTGGTGCTGTTTGCATATCGCCGATACGTACTCGATATCCGTCATGGTTCCGATCTCGTTATTGGCGTGCATGAGTGAAACGAACGAGCGTGGGTTTTCGGCAAGCAACCGTTCCAATTGCTGTACATCAACATATCCTTGGTGGTCGACGTCGAGAAGGCTCAGCCGGATGGCTCCGGTTTTTGCCAGCTCTTCCAGCGTATGCAGGACGGCATGGTGCTCCAACGGGGACGTGATCGCGTGCGTTATGCCGTGGTCGGTGATGCCGCGCACGATGGCTGTATTGTCAGCCTCGGTACCGCCAGAGGTGAAGAATATCTCCGCAGGTGATACATGCAGCAAACCTGCCACGGTTTTGCGCGCTTTTTCCACCAGCGTCTTCACTTTCCGACCATGGCCATGGATGGAAGAAGGATTGCCATAATGCGCTTCCATGGTTTCGACCATCACCTTAATCACTTGAGGGTCAATGGAGGTTGTTGCTGCGTTGTCCAGATATACTTGCATGGCACAAAGATAGCAAGTAATCCGATAAGTTGACGGGCAGCAACTAAGGAA
>CAYUIZ010000256.1:0-2200 GCA_964444885.1 uncultured Sphingobacteriaceae bacterium
TTAGAAAATGATATATTGCCTTGCGGCTCAGGTGAACAGGAAAGCATCATTCGCCCGCTTGAGCAACTCGTTAAACCGTTCGGTCAGGTGCTGTAATTCATAGGTCGTGGTAGCGATGCGCAGAGTTGGGTTTTCTACCTGCCCCAAGTCATACTGGTTCAGCTTTTCGGTCAGGTGGGAAATGGGCTTCGAAATGATATTGGATAGGTAAAACGACAGGATGACCACCACCAATGCCGTGGCAAAGAAAATCGAGAATTACTCACAAACGGACGCCTTCGCTACAAGCAATCCATCGATGGGCGGGTCGGCGCACGCAACAGGCTAAAAATTGTTGTGCCAAGCCACTCAGAAATAGTCCTCGTCAACCAGACTTCCCTCAATTGGCCTTAGCCAAGAGCACCCTCCCCGCACATTCGGAAGCGACAATCAGGCCGCCAGCCAGCATAATCACATCCTTGAGGACTAACCGACCCGCTCCTGACAAATAAGGGAATCCGTAATGAGGCGTAGGAAAATCCCCACCCAGGTTGGGAACGTACACCTCAGGCGTGGTAACGAGAAACGATAGCGTGACGATCGACATGCCGAAGGTCAGCACACCACCCCAAAAACCGATTTTGGGATACCAAATCCCTAACAACACGAGGATTCCGAAAAGCACGATGACCGCGCCCAATCCATAGGAAAAGATATATGTGCCGTTTTCCGTGTGCCAAGCGATGTTTTTCTCGACGGTCCGGCCCTCCGGGTTTTTATGAAGCATGTATTCCGCCACTTGCTTGCCCTCGGCGTCTATCGCCGTATTGCCCGTGTTATGGAGAAAGAAACTCATAAAAGGGCTGTTGATGACAAAGGGGACGATGCCGTCGGCTTCGTATTGGAACGCCTTCAAACCGCCGATCCAAGCCATGACGATGAAGATGGCAATCCGCATCAGGTGGATGAATTTGCCTTGTGATTTAACGAATACCTTAAGAACCTGTTCCATAGTGCATGTAATTTTGATGGGCAAAATTACGCGGCAGGATGATGCTAAAAAATGGACAAAAGTGGCTATTGGATGGACGATTTGGCAACGATGGATATCCCAACCTTATGGCGGAATACGTTTGGCGACACGCCTACCTCCTTCTTAAAATACCGGCTGAAATAATACGCGTCTTCAAAACCCAGCTCGTGGGCTACCTCCTTGACGCTTTTATGCGTAAGGTGGAGGAGCTTTTTCGCTTCCAACGCCAGCCGCTCCCGAATCAATTTGGACGGTGTTTTGCCAAAATATTTCTTTACTTTCTTGCTGAACACGTTGACCGACAAATTACATTGGTCGGCATAAAACTGAACGGATTTTTTCTCGGACCAATATCGGTCGAGGAGGGCCTTGAAATTCAGGATGTCCTCTTTTTCAACAGGCGAGACTAGCTTGTCTTGATTTTCGATCTGCTTTTCCTTACTGCTCAATGCCAGCACGAGCTGCAGATACGATCGAGCCACGGACACATCGTAGTCCTTCGTAGACTGTTCGATCTCGCGAATTTGGTTGAAAATCCGAACGATGCCATCAAAAAAAACTTCGGAAACAGGAATGAAGGGCCTTTCATAAATGTTGTTGAAAAGGATGCCGTTGCAGGCGACCTCCGCTTTATGGTATTCAATGCAATAAAAATCCCCGTGAAACCGGAGTAGGTACAGGCGTTTCAAATCATTCCAGCCCCAAGTCAAAAGCTGGTAAGGCGAAAGGAAAAGGATATTCTTGCCCACACAGGTATAATCATTGAAATCCACGGAAAACGATACCTCCCCATCCAACAACACCACGAAATAATACGCTTGGTTTATGTCCCTGGGAGGTGACAAATCACTATGTTCTATTTTTATAAAGGAACTCAAATCGGCTTTGTGTTGCAGTACATTGGACTCGAAGAAAGCAAAACTAACAAAAACCAGGCGGACAGCGGAAGCAAACGGAGGGATCCAGCGATTTATATACAGATTCCGGATCATTTGCCTACCGGCAAGTGTCCGGAATGACGGCATGGAGGGGGAGTTATCCTTTCTACCCGGTGACGCCGGATCAGGTGCCACGGCAGTCAGGCGTCCGGCATGACGGCGTGGAAGAAGGCCAGACTGGAATGGCGACGCTTTTAGTTCGAGCAGGCGTTCTACCAGTTCGTCATCCCAAGCCTGAAAACCCTAAAAA
>CAYUIZ010000257.1:0-2183 GCA_964444885.1 uncultured Sphingobacteriaceae bacterium
GGTTGAAGAACGGCTCGCCATTCTCATTCAGGAAGCTGTTGTAGTCGGTATTGCCATTAAACAGCGGGCTAGCCCAATATACCAGCACTTTGGCTTTGAGCATGTATGCCGCGGATTTGGTGAATCGGCCGAGCTCGGTCGATGTCGCCTGGATAAACAGCGGGAGCGCATCGCTAACGACGACTTCATCGATTAGCTCAAGGATATACGCAAAACAATCGTCCACTTTTTGGCGGGTCACCCGCACTCCGGTGGTCGATTCGTTCACCGGAACGCTTTCTTTCAGCGGGGTCATCGGGCCGTAGAAGCTAACGAGGTAGAAGTGCATGTAGGCTTTGATGAGCTTGACCTCGGCAATCATTCTTTCCTTTTCGTACTGGTGCAGGTCTTGTACGCCGCCCACATTTTCCAAAAAGGTGTTGCACTCCCGGATGCCGGCGTACAGCGAACGGATCATGTCGCCTTTCCCCCCCCAGTAGTCAATCAAATTGGATGTTGCGCTATTTCTGCCTAGGCCAAACTGCATCCCTCCGGAGGTCTGCCCTTCTTTGTTGAAGACCATCTCCAATGCACCGAAAATCCCAGGGTTTTCGTTCCAGCCCGCGGATTTAGGCATGCCCCAATAGCAGGTGGCCAGGTATTGCTCCGTGGTATACCGGTCCGAGAAGGCGTTGTCGAGCGTCGCGATGTTGTCCGGCACGACATCCAGGTAGTTGCAAGAGCTAACCGTGAACAGTAAAGCTAAAGGGAATATATATTTTTTCATCACCGTTTTCATGTTACGTTTCATGCTAATTATAAATTTACTGTCAATCCCAGGTTGATCACACGCTGCACGGGATATCCTAGCCCGTTTCCGGCCATTTCCGGATCCCATAGCTTAAACCCGCTCCAGGTCATCAGGTTGGTGCCGCTGGCGTAGACCCGCAGGTTTTGCACGGCAAACCGCTTGGTCAATGCCGGCGGAAGGGTATAGCCGATCTCCGCGGATTTCAAGCGCAAAAACGTCGCGTCTTGCATAAACCAGGTGCTTTGCTGCCGGTTGTTCGCTACTTCGTAGTTGGCAAGCCGGGGCCACATGGCATACACGTCCCGGTTTTCTTCTGACCAATAGCTGTCTGCAAAGGCCTGTATGACCGCGTTGTGGCCGATCAAGCCATCGTCGTCACCCATGCCCGAGTTTCCGTCGAGAAACGGCGTCGTCCGTTTTAAATCCACCCAAAACGACTGGCGGGCAGACCCTTGGAAGAAAAAGGACACATCAAACGCCTTGTAGCCCACGGACAAGCCAAACCCGTAGTTGATTTCCGGAGTGGTGGGGAAGCCAATGGGTACTTTGTCCAAATCGGTGATCTTCCCGTCGCGGTTGATGTCTTTGTACTTGATGTCGCCGGCCATGTAGCTGCCAAATTGGGTTGGCGAGTTCTCGACTTCTTCGTCATCGACAAAGAGGCGCTCAGCGACAAATCCCCATTGCTGGCTCAGCGGCTGGCCGATTTTCGACAGCCACGGCGTATCCGAGTAGTCTGGTTCTTCCCATTCGATGGCTTTGCTTGTGGCATAGGTGAATGTGCTCCGGCCGGTAAACCAGAGGTCGTTGTTCACGATTTTTTGGTAATTCAGCTCTACGTCTACCCCTTGGCCTTCCGCTTTTCCCAGGTTGGCTTTCACGTCAGGGATAATCCCCATGGTGGCCGGGATAACGCGGTTGAGCAGGATGTTTTCCCTGCGCTCTTTAAAGTACTCGATTGTGGTGGATAGCCCGCCGATTGTGGTGGCCTCCAGCCCGATGTTGGTTTTATACGCGGTCTCCCAGCCGATCCGGTCGTTGGCGTACCGCGAGATGTTTATTCCCATCGGGTTGTAGTTGAGCTGGGTGCCCCAGTTGACCAGCCGCCCGGCGTTCATATCCACTTCTGATAAATAGTAGAAGCGGTCGTAAGCGCTTCCGATGCCGTCGTTGCCCACTAGCCCGTAGGTGCCTTTGAGCTTGAGCTGGGCGAACACGTTCCGCAGTGGGTCGAAGAAGGCCTCGTTAGACACCATCCAGGCAAAGCCCGCGGAGGGGAAGAATCCCCATCGGTTGTTAGCCGAAAAGCGTTCAGAGCCATTATAGCCAAAGTTAAATTCGGCAAAATACCTCGAGTCATAGTTATAGGTCGCACGACCGGATACCCCCATGT
>CAYUIZ010000258.1:0-2158 GCA_964444885.1 uncultured Sphingobacteriaceae bacterium
CCCAGCGAGCCTGATGCCAGCAAGGCGCCCACGATCGTAATTCCAGCTATGGCGTTCGTGGCAGACAGTAAGGGCGTATGTAGCGTGGGCGGCACCTTCGAAATCAGTTCGAAGCCGATAAATCCGGCCAGGACGAAGATGTAAAGCAAGATTAATAACGTATCGGCACTCATGGTGTTTCCTCCAGTAATTGTTTGGTGAATGAATGGACGAGTTTTCCTTGATGGGTGATAAGCGAACCCTTGGTGATGTCTTCCTCCAGGTCCCATGTGAAGCCTTCTTTGTCAGCGAGGTGCAGGAGGAGCGTACTGATGTTTTTGGCGTAGAGTTCGCTGGCGTTGACCGGCAAGAGGGCCGGCAGGTTGGATTCGCCGATGAGTGTCACACCATGCTTGACGACGGTTTTTCCTACCTCGCTCAGCGCGCAGTTGCCGCCGGATTCGACGGCCATGTCGACAATGACCGACCCGTGCTTCATTTTCCGGACCATCTCTTCGGTGACCAGCACGGGCGCTTTTTTGCCAATGACCAGCGCGGTGGTGATTACCAAATCGGCATCGGCGACGTGCTTAGCCACGAGCTCCTGCTGTTTCTGGAGATAGGCGGCAGAAACCTCCTTGGCATAGCCGCCCTGAGTCTGCACGCCGTCGCCTTCGACTTGCAGGAAGCGCCCGCCCAGCGATTCCACTTGTTCCTTGGTTTCGGGGCGCACGTCGGTCACCTCCACCACGGCTCCCAGGCGCTTTGCGGTAGCGATGGCTTGCAGGCCAGCAACACCGGCACCGAAAATCAGCACTTTGGCCGGGGTTATCGTTCCGGCGGCCGTCATCATCAACGGGAAAATCTTGCCTAATGCATTGGCACCCAGGATCACGGCTTTGTAGCCGGCCAAGTTGGATTGGGAGCTCAGTGCGTCCATCTTCTGCGCGCGGGAAATACGCGGCACAGCGTCCAGCGCAAAGGCGGAAATTTGCCGGGCAATCAGGTGCTTGACCAGCTCCGGTTGCGTGTAAGCATACAGCAGGGAGATGGTGGCACTGCCCTCGGGAAGTTGGCTGATTTCCTCGATGGTGGGCGCGTTTACTTTGAGCAATATACTGGCATCTTGCAGCAAAGTGCGCTGATCGGTGGCGATAGTCGCTCCGGCCTTTTCGTACAGCGCGTCGTGGAAGCCCGAGGCATTTCCGGCCCCGGTTTCGATGACGCACGAAAATCCGGCCTTAATCAAGGATTTGGTTGCCTCTGGCGTGAGTGAGACCCGGCTTTCGGGCTGTTTGGATTCTTTGGCTACGGCTACTTTCAACATGTACGTTTATAATCGATCTCTGGAACAGTTAGTGAACTAATTCGCACGTCATGGATAGACCTGTTGCGATTGGTTTAAAAATATTGATTTTTGTTGGTACAGCCAAGCGAACGGGCTGATTTTATGCGATATGTGCGCGATGTTTCATTAATAAATGACATGAATTTGTTTTTTTCATATTGGTGAAAACGGCCATGCAGTTAGGAGATTCGTAGAAATCCACGGGTGCACGATTTTGAGGTTGCGTTGCAAAGGCCTGTGTTTGCCGCTGTATTTGTTACGAAGTGCGCGAATGCCCGCAGCACCGGACGCCCGTTGTTGTCACCTGAATAGGCGAAAATAAAAAAGGTGCCGCCGTTTCCGGGGCACCTCGTAAAATCTTGGTTTAAGCGCGCGCTTATTCAGCGACCACCTCAAACGGAACTTGTACTTTCACTGCTTTGTGCAAGTTCAAGTTAGCGACATATTCGCCCAAGAACTTAGGCTCGGTCTCGAAGGTAATCCGGCGACGGTCTACCTCAAAGCCTTCTTTCTTCAGTGCGTCAGCAAACTGGATGGTGTTCACCGAACCGAATATTTTGCCAGACTCACCGGCTTTCGTGCCGATGGTCAGCTTCAAGCCTTCCATTTTAGCCGCAAGTCCGAGCGCGTCCTGCTTGATTTTCTCTTGCTTAAACTGCGCTTGCTTGATGTTTTCGGCCAACACTTTCTTGGCTGACTCGGTCGCCAATGCCGCAAACCCTTGGGGGATGAGGTAGTTGCGTCCGTAACCGGGTTTTACCACGACGATGTCGTCTTTCTCGCCCAGTTTCTTGATATCTTGTTTTAAAATTACTTCCATGTCCTTCTGTG
>CAYUIZ010000259.1:0-2148 GCA_964444885.1 uncultured Sphingobacteriaceae bacterium
AGCCAGCCATGACGCTCCAGTTGTACATGGTGTGCTGGTTTTGGCTGTTGATCCACTCGTCGAAGCTTGACGAACCGCCCTCATTGTAGAGCAGGCTGCCCGGATTCATATTGTAGACAATTCCCCGGCCTTCAATATTGAATGTCGTGCGGGCGCCCATGTTGAATTTGACTCCCAAACCGCCGCTGCCGTACAGGTTTTCGGACTTGTATTCGGCGCCAGACTCAAGCGATCGCTCGAATGTTTGCATGCCCGTCCCTAAGATTATGTACGGCGCAAAGCGGCGCGCCGGGATGTTCGTTTTGAACTCGCCGCCCACGCGTTTCACGTCAATCGTCTGTTCCGAAAAGTTGAAGTCAGGGAAATGATTCTGGATATCACCTTCGTATTGACCCAAATGCTGTTTGAGGTTGAGCGAACGCTCATAGATGCCACGCAGTTCGATGACGCGCCCAAACCCGAAGCCCGCTTGGATACCCCACATCGAACCGTTTTCAACGGTCGACTTTGAGTCAAACCAATTGTAGCCAATGGTGGGTGCGATGGTCACGCTGACATCATCCACTTGAGCAGATGCGCTCAGCGCAAAAAAGGATAAGATCGTAGCTAGTAAATTTCTATTCTTCATTCAAGTTAAGTTTTTGTGCTCAGGTGTGGTGATAACTGAGTAATTATGAATTACCGAAAACAGTGCCGTAGATTAAAAACGGCGCATGTTTCTTTGTGTCTGTAGCTGGAATACTACGTATCGCAGGTATTTTTGTCGTTGTAAGAAAAGGTTAGCAGCGTATGGCTCGCTGGTGGGCGATTCTTGAAAAGTTGCTATTTTTTGCGCGCGGATGTGATAAAATATGCCGGACTACCCAGCGTGGACACGGCGAGCAACGGCACCGCCCAGCTTACAAGCGAGCTATCCCCGTGGAGGGCAGTTTCCACGATTTCGTACGTAATCACAAAAAATACCATGGCGACGGATAGCTTGAGGTAACGGATCATCCGGGTGGCCGCGTGGTATTGCCGTTCGACGTTTTCTACCTGATTGTCTCCAAATCGTTGAATATGTGTGGAAATCGGTTGAGTAGGGTCATCACGGCGAACAACACGGTATTCGTGACGGGGAGACTATACAGCTGGCACTTCGGCCCGAATGCGAATGCGTCGCCACGCACACTGAAATCCGTAGGGATACTGTCGGGCCTAATCACGCAGTGGCAGACGACGAAGAGCCAATGGGAAAGGATGACGCCCCAGCCTAAGGCGCTTCACCGAGTTGTCACCTGCTTAATCCAGTGGGATAGGGTTTCCAATACGACAGGGGCAACAGTTTGCTCGATGGTCGCGTATTCGCTGACTGCCCCGGTTTCACTCTCCTGCAGCAAGTGATTAAGCGTTGGAAAGGCCTTGATCGTGACCTGTGTATTGCCACCTTTTCGTAGTGCGGACGCAATGCCGTGCAAGTTTTCCTTAGCGGTTACTTGCTGGTCATTTTCGCCGTTGATTGCCAGTACCGGAGCTTTGAGGGCAACTAGAGCCGGTTCGGGGTCGTAGTTGATAAAATAGCGGTGCCACGGCGAAGCTAGTTGCTGGACTTGGGCAGCAACGAAGGGGTCGATCTGTTCGGCAGGAATGCCATTTGCCAAGGCTTGTTCGCGCAACAGGCGGTCAAGCTCGGCATGCAGGGAGTCGCTGTCCGCAATCTCGCGCAAGAGGCGGTAGATTTCGCGGTTTGTAGCCAAAGCTTGAGCTAGTTGGGCGTCGTTCATCCCCGCCGTTTGTCCCAGCTTGTGATTTTGGATAACCATCAGGCTGTCGATTGGAATACCCGGCGCGGCCAGCAAAGCAAGGAAGGCAACATCCGGACGGTCGCCCGCTACCAGCGGAGCGATCATTCCGCCCTCGCTGTGCCCAATCAGGCCGACCCGCGCCGGATCGATTTCGGCTCGCTGGCTGAGGTAGTCCCATGCAGCTCGCGCATCGTCGGCAAAGTCCCGGGCGGTAGCTGTGGCATAGGCGCCTTCTGACGCCGCGACGCCCCGCTTGTCGTATCGCAACGTGGCTATGCCTCGGCGCGCGAGATCGTCGGCGATCACCAACAACGTCTTATGCCCAAAAAGGTGCTGGTCGCGGTCATTGGGACCGCTTCCTGCG
>CAYUIZ010000260.1:0-2115 GCA_964444885.1 uncultured Sphingobacteriaceae bacterium
TATCTTTGGGTATTTCATTTTCTATTTTGTTAATAATCTGTGCCACGCGCGAGGTTACATCCAGCTTCCTGGCCACGTCAATATACGCTTTCACTCGCTCGTAGTCCTCCTTGCGCAGGTTAATGTTCGCGAGGTTGATTAGGATAATCGCCTTGTCGTTAGACCGCCGGAAGGGCAAGCGCGAGGCAATCTGGAAGTGCCGTTCGGCGGCGTCATAGTCTTCCTCCTTCAACGCTAAGTTGCCGCGCATAAACTCGTAGTAGTTGCGCCGTCTTTTGCGCAACCAATCCGGGCGCTTGATATCATCGAGCAACACCCGGCTGCGGTCGTAGTCCTGCCGCTGGAATGCCTGGGTCGCCATGAACACCGTCCCTTCGCGAAAGTGGCTCCAGATGAGGTAGCCCATGCCACCGAGCACCATCACCCCGACTTGGTACGTTCCTTCGTAAAAGGCCCATAGCATCAGGATGAAAGCAACGATCAATACGATCCCAAGTACCCTGGAAGTCATCATACGCTTAGGCGTTGTCGGTAAACTTGTAGCCTACGCCCCGTATCGAGTGGAAATAGATCGGGTTTTTCTGGTCCGGTTCGAAGTATTTCCGAAAGGTCAGGATAAAATTATCAATGGTGCGCGTGGACGGATACACGTCGTAGTTCCACACGGTTTCCAGTATTTGCTCCCGCGATACGGCCTCGTTTCGGCGCTCGACGAGCAGTTTCAGCAGCATCGTTTCCTTTTTGGTAAGCGACACGACGGTGCCGTCAGCATGGTGCAACTCGTAGGAGTTAAAATAAATGGTCTTGTCGCCAATTTGGTAGGAATTCAATTCTTTGAGGTCGTCGCCTTTCATGCTTCTTCGCACTAAGATGCCCACCCGCAGGATAAGCTCTTCGAGGTTAAACGGCTTGACCAAGTAATCATCCGCACCCTTCTTGAGGCCAAGAATGCGGTCTTCGCTGCTGTTTTTCGCGGTCAGGAACATGATGGGCACTTCGGTATTCTGCAAGCGGATGGTTTCAGCCACTTGGAATCCGTCGATTTCGGGAATCATCACGTCGAGGATCACCAGGTTGAAACGCTCTTCTTTGAATACTTTTAGCGCCTTTTTGCCATCCGTGGCGGTGGATACACGGTAGCCTTCCATCTCCAGGTTAAGCTTGATGGCCTCGAGCAAGTGCTCTTCGTCTTCAACTAGTAAAATGCGTTGTTTGTTTTGCTGCATTGTTGTTAAATGTTACCTCAAAAATACTGCCTGTCGGATCGTTATCCTTAACGGCTATGCGTGCATCGTGCTTCTCCAGCACGGTTTTGACGATATACAAGCCCAGTCCCGTTCCTTTGGTAGTGCGCGTCCCCTCCTGTCCTACACGATAAAACTTATCAAATATACGCTTCTTTTCCCCATCCGGAATCCCCGTCCCTTGGTCAGCCACCCGGAACACGATATTCCCGTTATTTCTGGCTAGGCTGACATCCACTGCTGCACAGGGCAAGGAATACTTGACCGCATTTTCGATCAGGTTGGTAACGACGTTGGTCAGCGCAAATTTGTCTGCCTCCACGTGTACGTCCTGCTCCAAGTCGGTTTTGATGACATGGGTCGAACAGCTGTGCACCTGCAAGCGGGTGGCGACCTGCTCAATGAGCTCGCTGAGATTGACGCTTTCCTTGGGGAAATGTGGACGTATGCCGTCCAGTTTCGTGGCAATCAGCACATTTTCGACCAAATCGTCTAGCCGTTCGATGTCTTTGAGCGAGTTGGACAGAAACTGGTTGCGCTGCTCGGGATCCAAGTCGCGCTTCAGAATCGTCTGGATATAAAGCTTGATGGATGCCAGCGGCGATTTCAGCTCGTGGGTCACCGCCAACAAAAAGTTCTGTTGCTGGCGCTGCATTCTGTGTTCGCGGAGGAATGCCCGCTTCAGGCGGATGGCGCCCACCACGAAAATCACGAGGAAGAACACGCCTTCGCCAATAATCATGGCGCTATGCCCGTTTTCGGCCCTGACCAGCAAGATGCCCCACCACACAATCTGTGCGGAAGCATAAAACAGCAAAAAATAAAACCAAATCAGGGTTTTTCGCATGGCCGTCCAAGTGAGCTCAATGTA
>CAYUIZ010000261.1:0-2100 GCA_964444885.1 uncultured Sphingobacteriaceae bacterium
GTTAGAACGGGGACTCAAAGTCGTCCGGCATGTCGTTCATACGCGATTGGCGGATGATGCTCCCGGGCTGGTCGAACGAAGCCGAAGGGCCGATGTTGGCCGCAAAGGCGGGGCCTTCCGCGCCTCCGTCAAAACCGAAGCCATCTTCCAGGTCGACAAACTTGACGTACTTTCCCACAAACTTGAGCTTGACTGTACCGGTTTCCCCGTTACGGTGCTTGGCGATAATCACCTCGCCTATGCCCGCCGTTGATTGTCCTTCTTCGTCTTCCTGCAGGCCGTAATATTCGGGACGGTAGAGGAATAACACCATGTCCGCATCCTGCTCGATCGAGCCCGATTCACGAAGGTCGGACAGCATGGGGCGCTTGCTGGGGCCGGGTCGGCTTTCTACCGCACGGCTCAGCTGGGAGAGTGCGATGACCGGGATGTTCAGTTCCTTGGCCACGGACTTCAGCGACCGGGAGATACTGCCGATTTCCTGCTCGCGGTTGCCGCCTTTGCCGTCATTCTTGCCGTGCATAAGTTGCAGGTAGTCGACGATTACCATCTGTATGTCGTATTGGGCTTTGAGCCGTCGGCACTTGGCACGAAACTCGAAGATGTTCAGGGCTGGCGTGTCGTCAATCAGCAAAGGCGCTTCGGTAAGCTTGCCGATGCGGGAGTGCAGCTGTGTCCATTCGTGATCGGCCAAGTTTCCTTTGCGCAGTTTTTCCTGTTCAATTTCCGTTTCGCCCGATATCAACCGGTTTACCAGCTGTACGGACGACATCTCGAGGGAGAATACGGCTACGGGCTTGTCGTGAAGCACCGCGGCGTTGCGGGCACAGCTGAGTACGAAGGCAGTTTTACCCATGGCCGGCCGGGCCGCGATAATCACCAAGTCTGACGGTTGCCAGCCGGAGGTCATGCGGTCCAGATCGGTAAAGCCCGACGGGACGCCCGTGAGGGAGTCCGTGCGGTCGCGCAGGATTTCCAGTGAGGTGACTGCCTCGCGCATGATGTCGTCCACCTTGCGCGTGTCGCGGCGCAGGTTGTTTTGGGCGATATCAAACAGGCTTTTCTCGGCGTGGTCGAGCAAGTCGAATATATCCGTGGTTTCTTCGTATGCGTTGTTAATGATCTCGGTTGAAACCTTGATCAGCTCGCGCTGTATGTATTTTTGCGAAATAATGCGGGCGTGGTACTCGATATTGGCCGCCGAAACCACCCGGTCAGTGAGTTGGGTGATGTAGTAGGCGCCACCTACCATTTCCAAGGCGCCCATTTGCCGCAGTTCCGCCGTCACGGTAAGCAGGTCTACGGGTGAAGTTTTCTGGAATAGGTTGTGTATCGCTTCGAAAATTTTCTGGTGCGCTTCGGAATAGAACGTCTCCGGTTTCAGGATGTCGATGACGGAGGAAAGGGCATTCTTTTCGAGCATCAAGGCACCGAGTACGGCTTCTTCCAGGTCTACTGCCTGTGGGGGCAATTTGCCCAGCCCGCTCACCATGCTGCTCAACCGCGTACGCCGTTCTGAAAGTGACCCCCGCTTGGATGCGTCCGCCATAAAAAGTTCGTTTTCCTTATTCATTCCTCCAATTAAAAAAAGGTTATCGGTCGTTTTAATGTTGTGTCGGTTTCACTGTAGGGCCACGCCTCGACGACAAGCGTACAAAGATAGCCATTTATTGAATGCGTTGTCCTGCCGAGTTGTAAACACGGTGTGCACACGGTGGTACCTTCGCCTCCCTTAATGATTGAAAAGGGCAGAGTTATCAATGTACGTTATTAACAATACATGTGCAAAAAATGTTTGTCTATTGTGTAAGGTGTTTATTTTTAGTGCATTGCAAATATGTTGATAACTTTGGGGGATGTGGAATTTCAGAAAGCGTGAAGCACGTGGCATAAGTAAAAGCGGCGTATTGACATTGGTGTTGATTATCAATGGATAGTGCATGTCCCTTTCAAGTATTACTGTATTCGCTTGCCTAGTTTGCGGCGCCGGGCTTCCGACCGGATGCCCATAAGGGACGCGCCGTGCCGGTGCTTTCGGACAGCCGACAGGTATGCTTTCGGCCGTGGGTCGTAGATTTGTATTTTGTGGTGCGGGCTGGG
>CAYUIZ010000262.1:0-2046 GCA_964444885.1 uncultured Sphingobacteriaceae bacterium
TGGCAGGAAACTCGTTTGGCGAATTGTTTAGGATATCCACCTTTGGCGAATCCCATGGGGAAGCCATCGGCGTGATCATTGACGGGTGCCCGCCCAACATCACGATCGACGAAGCGTTCATCCAGTCTGAACTGGACAAGCGCCGTCCGGGGCAGTCCAAGATAACAACGCAGCGCAAGGAAAGTGATACGGCAAAGATTCTCTCGGGCGTTTTCGAAGGGAAATCGACCGGCACGCCCCTGGCCATGGTGATTCCGAACGAAGACCAGCGATCAACCGACTACACGCACATCAAGGACAAGTACCGCCCCTCCCATGCGGACTACACCTACCAAGTGAAGTACGGCATCCGGGATTACCGGGGCGGTGGCCGTTCGTCGGCACGGGAAACCGCGGCACGGGTAGCCGCCGGTGCCGTAGCCAAACTATTTTTAGCTACCCAAGGCATCCAGATTTTTGCACACGTGTCTGGCGTAGGCCCCATTGAGGCACCAAACCTGGCGACGGACGACCTCGGCGTCCTGCTCGAGGCCCGGGAAAGCAATATTGCGCGATGCGCCGATCCCGCGACGGCCAATGAGATGATCACATACATCGATGGCATTCGCAAAGCGGGTGACACGGTAGGCGGGCGTATCAGCACCATCATCCGGCACGTACCGGTAGGCCTGGGCGAGCCGGTGTTCGACAAGCTGCACGCCGACCTCGCAAAAGCCATGCTTAGCATCAACGCGGTGCACGGCTTTGAATACGGCTCGGGATTCCAAGGGTCGCACATCAAAGGGTCGGAACATAACGACATCTTCATCAACCCGGAGGAGGACGAAAAAAACCTGAAGACACTGACGAATTTTTCGGGAGGCATACAAGGCGGCATATCCAACGGCATGGACATTACGTTCCGGACGGCGTTCAAGCCGGTAGCCACGATTATGCAAGCCCAGCAGACCGTAGACCAGCAGGGCGAGGTTACCGAGATTACGGGGCGCGGGCGACATGACCCTTGCGTGGTGCCACGCGCGGTCATTATTGTGGAAGCCATGGCCGCCTTGGTCATTGCGGATCATTTGTTGAAACATCGCGTTTATGGAAACGGCCGCTAAACACCCCCCTTTTGTATTAGCGGCTGATATCGGCGGCACGCACATCACCACGGCCGTGGTCGACATGTCGACCTATGCCGTATTGCCGGACACTTGGGTACGCCATACCCTTAATTCGTCGGGTAGTGCTAAATCAATTTTGCAAGCTTGGGCAGCGGCCTTTCGTGCCAGCCTGGCGCAGTTTGGCGCAAGTCAGTTGCCTATCGGAATAGCCATGCCCGGCCCCTTTGATTACGCGCAAGGGATATCCTTGATCCAGGGTCAAGACAAATACGACGCGCTGTACGGCGTCTGCGTCAAAGACTCCCTGTCCGCGGCGCTGGGCATGCCCCAAGACCAAATTCGCCTGATCAACGATGCCGCGGCTTTTCTGCAAGGCGAAGTATTTGCCGGCAGGCATGACACGAACGAAAAAGTGCTGGGCATTACGCTAGGAACGGGGCTGGGAAGCGCGGTATGGCAGCGCGGCATTGGCAGTCAGGATGCGGCGCTTTGGGATACGCCGTACCGCAATAGCATCATGGAAGAATCGTTGGTGACCCGCTGGTTTGTACAGCAAGCCGAAAAACAGTTGGGCGTCGGCGTCAACGGACTGAAAGAGATGCTCGAGCTGCCCGGGAACGCGCCAGCCATCGACGGCATCCTCGACGAATACAGTGAACACCTGCTGTACTTCCTCGGTTTTTTCAGCCAGCAGGAATCCTGCCGTACGTTTATCATCGGCGGGAACATCGCCAAAGCCTGGTCCCGCATCCGCGAAAATTTCGGGCAGCGGTTTGACGCGTTCGACATCCACATCAGCCAACTGGGCGAACACGCCGCTTTGGTCGGCGCAGCGACGTTGTTTTAGGCGGTGGATCGAGCACCTATCAGCTTATACCCAACTTGTTAGTCGTAAGTCTTTAGTCGTAAGTCTTTAGTCGTAAGTCGGTTAGTCGTAAGT
>CAYUIZ010000263.1:0-2035 GCA_964444885.1 uncultured Sphingobacteriaceae bacterium
TACAGGCCCGGGTCGAGGCAGGCGTGATCACCCAACATTTGATCGATGCCGCGGCCGATAAAGGCTTGCTGTACCCGATCGACCCCGCAAGCAAAGGCTCCAGTTTTATTGGAGGCAATATCGCGCATGGCAGCGGTGGCCCTCGCGTGGTTAAGTATGGCACCATCCGCGATTACGTGCTTAATCTGCAGGTCGTGTTGCCTGATGGCGAGGTGATGTGGACTGGCGCGGATACCTTAAAGAATTCGACGGGCTACAGCCTGACCCAACTATTTATCGCATCAGAGGGCACGCTCGGCATCGTCACCCAAGCCGTGGTGAAATTGCTGCCCAAACCGTCGGTTGACCTGCTCATGCTGGCTTCATTTTCTTCGAATGAGCAGGCTTGTGCCGCCGTGTCTGCGGTGTTTCGCGCCGGATTCCTGCCGTCGGCCTTGGAGTTTATGGAGCGCCGAGGCGTCGAGTGGGTCGTCGAATACGAGGGTATTAATTTCGTGCTGGCCGATGGAGCCGAAGCCTATTTGCTCATCGAGGTTGACGGCGACAACCTGGACTACCTGTACAACCTGTGCGAGGGCATCCATTCAGTACTGGAAGGGTTCGGCTGCTTGGAGGTGCTGCTTGCTGATAGCGTGGCGCAGAAAGAAAGCTTGTGGCGCATGCGCCGCTTGATGGGGCATTCGGTTAAATCCAATTCGGTGTACAAAGAGGAGGATACCGTTGTGCCGCGCGCTTCCTTGCCCCAATTGATCGCTGGCGTCAAGCAAATCGGCCAGCAATACGGGTTCGAGTCGGTTTGCTACGGACATGCCGGCGACGGTAACTTGCACATTAATATTATCAAGGGGACCATGGACGACCGCGCCTGGACGGAGCGGCTGCCGCTGGGTATTCGGGCTATCTTCGAAATGACTGTTGCCCTCGGCGGGACGATCTCTGGCGAACACGGTATCGGTCTTGTACAACGCGATTATTTGGGTATCAAATATTCCGATAAGCAACTCGCACTCATGCGGGGAATTAAGCGCGTATTCGACCCCAACGGGGTGATGAACCCCGGCAAGATCTTTTGATATTTGCCATTCTTAAAAGGGAAACAACAACGGCAGTATTAAAATCATGATTATAGCCAGAAGCAACTGCAGCGGCAGGCCCACTTTCACGTAGTCGAGGAACGTGTACCGGCCGGCTGACATCACCAGCGCATTTGGCGGGGTGGAGAATGGGCTGGCAAAGCACATGCTAGCCGCCACGGCTACCGCAAACAGAAAGGGCAGGGGGCTGGCGCCAAATTTCAATGCCGACTGAATAGCGATAGGCGCAAACAATACCGCCGTGGCTGTATTGCTGATAAACAAAGTCAACACCGAAGTAGCGAGGTAGATGCCCGCCAGCAATAGCACCGGGCTATGGCCCCCGAGCTGGGATACCAGCATTTCCGATATCATCGCCGAAATTCCTGTTTTTTCAAGAGCCAAGGACATGGGCAACATCCCGCCGATGAGCAGAATGCTTTCCCAGTTGATGGTCTGGTAGGCCGCCTCTACGTTGCGCAGGCAACCGGACAGCACCATCGCTAATGCGGCGAGTATAACCGCCGTGACACTGGGCAGGATATTGAATGCCATGAGCATCACCATGCCGATCATGATGGCGGCGGCCAGCGGGGCTTTGTGGTCGATCGTTATTTTCGATGCCTCCGCCAACGGCTGGCCCACAACCACCCATTCATTGGATTCCGCGCTGAGCCGGTCGATGTTTTTCCACTCGCCCTGCACCAGGAGGGCATCCCCGGCCCGGATGGGTTCGTCTTTGATGTTGTCGATCAGGTAGCGATTGCTGCGGTGTATACCCAATATATTGACCCGGTAATCTTGCCTGAATTGCGATTCCTTGACCGACTTGTTGACCAGCTTGCTGTTGGATAGTACCACCACTTCGGCTAGCCCTACTTCGTCAAACAAAAGATTTCCTGTAAAGGGCGCCACGCTGCCGTCTTTTTGATAATCGGTGAATGACAATGCGTTGTCCTCGA
>CAYUIZ010000264.1:0-2008 GCA_964444885.1 uncultured Sphingobacteriaceae bacterium
TCATTGGGAATATCCGGCTGGGGAGAGCCCTGCAACGTAGCGACCGGCCCGCCGACCGGCTTGCGGACGAGTGATCAAATTCATTGGCGCATTAGGGGCAGATAATTCTCGGCTACTCGCTTTTTGTCGAGCTTTTCAACCTAAAGATATGCAAAGGTCCCACCCTATTCCAGCTTCAGGGGTACGGTCGGCGGGGCTTGTCCCCTGATCGCATCGTATCGATTGATCATTTCCTGTAGTTTCTCAGGTTCCGTTTCAGCCAAGTTGTTCCGTTGGCCGATATCTTCCGCTAAGTTAAAAAGTTGGTATTCCTTTTCGTTGCCTAATTCGATATTGACTTGCTGGTTTCGTTGTGGGCCAGTGTGGGGCGGTATCATCACCCAGTCGCCTTTTCGTAGGGCGGTGCGCGAGGTGGCTTCCAAAACCAGTTCAGTGCGTCCTTGGTCGCTTTCGCCCAAGAACACGTCAAGCAAGTTCTGGCTATCCACTTGATCGACCTGTTGTCCCGTTAAAGCAGCGAAGGAGGCAAGCAAGTCCATTTGGCAAACAATGGCATCGGATACACCGGGCGTGATTTTTCCTTTCCACTGTACGATGAAAGGTACGCGCGTCCCTGCCTCGTAGAGGCTGTATTTACCCCCGCGCAACGGCCCCCAGGGCCTGTGGTCACCCAACAGTTCCTCCGCATCGTCATAATATCCGTCGTTGATCACCGGGCCGTTATCGCTCGAAAAAACTACCAGCGTGTTTTCCAGTAACCCCTCCTCTTCGAGGGTCTTGATCAGCTCACCGACGCACCAATCCGCTTCGACGATGGCGTCGCCACGCGGGCCCATGCCCGAAGTGCCGACAAAACGGGGGTGCGGCGTGCGGGGAACGTGCGGCTGGTGGAGTGCAAAGTACAAGAAGAACGGTTCGTCTTTGTGCTCCCTGATATAGCGCTGTGCATGGGTGGTGAAGGTATCGGCCATATGTTCATCGACCCATTTGGATTTTTCACCGCCCTTCATGAAGCCGATGCGGGGAATGCCGTTCACGATGCTGTTGTTGTGACCGTGGTGCCACTTCATCGTCAGGAGTTCGGGATTGTCGAGGCCAGTAGGCTCTCCCTCAAAATTGTTGCGGTAGTCCACTTCGATTGGGTCGTCTGCTTCCGCACCCACGACATGGCCATCCTCGATATAGACCGTGGGCACGCGGTCTTGGGTGGCCGCCATGATATACGCATAATCAAACCCCACTTCGTTGGGTCCGGGCGTGATCCGGTCGTTCCAGTCGACATCACCGTATCCCAGCCCAAGGTGCCATTTCCCGACGATACCCGTATGGTATCCCGCATCCTTAAGCATTTTTGGGAGGGTGTACTGGAGGGTATCGATGAGCAGTGGTGCGGTACCCGGAAGTATCTTGGCGTCGCGGTTGCGCCAGGGATACACGCCGGTAAGCAGGGCGAAACGGCTGGGGGTGCACGTGGCAGAGGTGGCGTAACCATTGGTAAACCGCAGCCCTTCCTCAGCCAACTTGTCCATATGGGGTGTTTTCAATGCCGTTGCTCCGTAGGCGCCGACATCGCCATACCCCAAGTCGTCCAAATAGATGATGACGATATTGGGACGGGGATTGGTTTCGTTTCCCTGAGGGGACGGGTTGCAGGCTAGCGTAACCAGCGGAATCCACACCAGAAGCGCATAGCGGGAAGTGTTTTTCATTTCTGTGAGTTTGTTGAAATTAAGTGTTTTGTTTCGCTACCACCATTTCCATTCGTTGAGCCTTTCCTTCAGGTAAGAAACGGCTGACGGCACGCCGTAGTATCTGATCTCGCCGTCCGGCATCGCGATCACGCAAACGGATCTCCCGTTTTGGGCGGCATCTACATAGGCTGCAAGATCGTTATTTTTAGCGAGGAATACATTTCGGAATTGCAGGAGGGGTGTCTGCCAAGCCATCATGTCGCCGTGGGCGTCGCCGTCGGCAATAATGGGCAGTTTGCCCACCCAGCGTTCGTGGT
>CAYUIZ010000265.1:0-2005 GCA_964444885.1 uncultured Sphingobacteriaceae bacterium
GACCCGCACTTCCCGGCATGTGGGACACGCGACATGAGGAACGTGGAGCCTTTAAAATCAAACCTTCTCTCCCATTAACACCCCCATGCCGCCTAATCCGTATACCGCGGAATCTTCCTACGCTTGGATAACGCTTGCAGGATAGGCACGATGGCAACTACCACCAACGGAAACGTAAATATCAAGATTGGGTTTTTGGCAAAAAGCGTGAAGGTGTCCTCTTCGCTCATGTACTGAAACATGTTAATGACGACCGCCACAACTTCCAGCAGCAACACAATGCTGATGAGCGCGACGCTCTCCAAATTATTATTGATAAACATGGAGAACGACAGATTCGTGTAGTAGAGCACGAGAAGCGCGAGCAAAACGAGTACAATGCCCGTGAGGATATACAGGTAAATCTCCCAGTAATTCTCTTGGTAGTCGGCCCTCATGAGCAGCGAAGCAGTTTCGGCGTCGATGGCAGTCAGATTAGCCGTCTTGACGTCCCACGCGCTCGGAAAAAAGCGGGCGATGTAATAATGGCTTTTCAGCTGGTCGATAAAGCCCGGCGCTAGGGAATCCCGGTTGACGACCTTCAAGGGCACCACGAAGCTTGCCGGAGGCTGCCCGCCGTTGTTTAGTGCGGATGCAGCGCCCTCCTGCGCCCCTTGCAACGCGCTGAGTTGGTCACGGTCAATCAGCCCCATGAAAGACACTTCGAGCGCCAGGGCGTACAGGACATCGAGATGGAGGGATTCATCGTGTGGCTTTTGCAACCCAATATCCAGGCGGATGTCCGTTTCGAACTTAAAATCCCGGCTCGAATCCAGCAACAGGCGTACGGATTTCACGTACTGCACCAGTTCGCGCTTCAGTTCGTAATTGAAATCGGGCAACACAAGCATCAGGGCGCTCGGATCGCCGACGCGTTGCAACGCTTGGAAAATATACATCAATGACGACCGCATGAGCGTGGTATCCTGCAAAAACGCATTGGCCGTCAGGCGGTCGCCCAGACGGAATAAGACCGTCTTGTCCACACCTTCGGCCGGGGTATCTCCTTGCGGGATGCTACGGATGACAGGCTTGCCTGTATCATAATCCACGTACACCTCGCTCACAGCAAACGCCGGCGACACCTGCCCGCCCTCATCGCGGGGGACGATAAAATTGTAAAACAATGTATAGGCATCCGGGTCCAGCAGCTTGATGGAGTCCATCGTGCGCTGGAAGGCGTCAAAATTCTTAAGCATATCCGACAGCGCTACGTCCTCACCCACGTACTGCCGAATATATTCTTCGAAATAATTGACGTACACCGTGTCCCGCACGGTATCCCGGGGCAATTCTTTCAGCCGCTCAAACGTCTCTTCGGTTTCCATATAAAACTTAGGAAACTCATCGTCGTAATTGATTTGGGCCTTCAGGGTCTCCTGCCCCGCTACGCCCAGCAGAATCAATGCGCTCAGTAATATTTTGCGAAACATAAATGCCTTGTTTAATGGTCTACCATAATGCCTTGTTTTTCCTGCTCATGCCGTATGGCATCGCGCAGCAACTTGGGTGTGAGCTGCAACGAATCCTGCCGGTAGAGCCAGATGGCAATCCGCTGAATAACGTTGACAATGGTGCCGCCTGCCAGCTCCACGCTGGCTGCCTCGTCCAGCAGCTCGTCCCGGTTTGATTCAGTCCATGCTTCCGGAATCCACTTTTCCCACAGTTGCCTGCGGAGGCGTTCATCGGGCATGGGAAAATGTACCACTTGCTGAAACCGCCGAAGAAACGCTTCATCCACCTGATCCTTGAGGTTGGTGGCTAAAACGACGAACCCTGGAAAATCCTCCACACGCTGCAGCAGATAGGATACTTCCTGGTTGGCATAGCGGTCGTTTGAACTGTTGGTCTCCGTACGCTTTCCAAACAGTGCATCGGCTTCATCGAAAAAGAGAATCCAGTCTTTCTGCGCCGCGCGGTCGAATATCTTGGACAGGTTTTTTTCCGTTTCGCCAATATATTTGGA
>CAYUIZ010000266.1:0-1960 GCA_964444885.1 uncultured Sphingobacteriaceae bacterium
CAATCTACGAGACAAAAAAATGGCCCGATAAGCCGTTGTTTTACGCCTGCTGCCCTTCGAAAACCGATACCAGCGTGGCTCCCGAAGGTAGGGAAAACCTGTTTTTGCTCATGCCGGTAGCGATCGGTATGGAAGACGACGAGGCCACGCGGGAGAAGTACCTGGCGGAGATGCTCGGGCGACTGGAAAAGCGTACCGGCAGCATCGGCATACAAACTCGTATTGACTACAAACGAAGTTATTGCGTCAGTAACTTCCGCACCGATTACAATGCCTACGGAGGCAATGCGTATGGACTGGCCAACACGCTGGGACAGACAGCGGTACTGAAGCCAAAGCTGCGCAACAAGAAACTGCACAATCTATTTTATGCCGGCCAGCTGACGGTTCCCGGCCCGGGCGTCCCCCCTTCGATTATATCTGGAAAAATCGCTGCCACCGAACTCATCAAACTACCCCCCCTTTTATGAAACAACTATTCGACGAACTTTCGTATTCCGTCAGCAAGATGACGACAAAAAAATATAGCACTAGTTTTTCGCTGGGGATTCTGGCGCTAAAACCTTCCATACGCGCCGCCATCTACGCGATCTACGGCTATGTGCGGCTGGCGGATGAAATCGTAGACAGTTTTCACGGCTACGACAAAGAAAAGCTGTTGAACAGGCTCAAAACCGAAACGGATGCGGCGCTGCACGAAGGTATTTCCCTCAACCCTATCCTGCAATCCTTCCAGGAAACGGTAACACGTTACCAAATCGACAAAGGCCTGGTCGACACGTTTCTCCATAGCATGGCCATGGATCTCCAAAAGATCGACTACAATACGGCACTGTACAAGGAATACATCGTGGGTTCTGCCGAAGTGGTGGGCTTGATGTGCCTCCACGTGTTCACGCAAGGCAACCAACAGCAATACGACACGCTTAAGCCGTATGCCATGAAACTGGGCTCTGCATTCCAGAAGGTCAATTTTCTACGCGATTTAAAAGACGATTACGAGATATTGGGGCGGACCTATTTCCCCAACATTGACCTCGGCGTGTTTGACAATGGCGTGAAAGGCCAAATCGAGCGGGAAATAGAAGAAGAGTTCAAGGAGGCGCTAACCGGGATAAAAAAGTTACCCAATGCATCCAAATTCGGGGTGTTTCTGGCTTACAAGTATTACGTGTCCTTATTCAGGAAAATCAAACGCAAATCATCCAGCGAAATACTGAACAACCGGATCCGCATCCCGAATTCGGAAAAAGTGCTGGTCGCCTTCAAGAGTTATGTACGCTACAAAACCGCTTTACTAGGATGAGCATGGTAAATTTACTCATCTCGTCCATTTGGACGATGGCCGTCCCCTACCGCACGGACGGCCTGGAGACGATACGGGCCGGCTACGTAAAAGCCGTGTCTGACAAGGAACTTTGCGCTCAGATGATTGACGAGCTCGTCGATACGGATTGCCGTTCGGCGGTCAGCATGGCTTACCTGGGCGGGTTGCAAACCGTATGGGCCCATCATCTGTTGAATCCGATAAACAAACTGAACACCTTTCGGAAAGGGAAGAAGAATATTGAGCAGGCGATTAAACAGGAGCCAGACAACGCCGAGCTGCGCTACATTAGGCTATCCGTGCAACAGCATGCTCCGGGTTTTTTAGCGTATCGCGCCCATATCGCGGAAGACACTGCCTTTCTGCGAAAAAACGGGCACCAAATTGGCTCCGCAGCCGTGCGCGAATACGTAACCAGACTTTTAGGAACATAAGACGATGAGGCATCAACTATACCGGGAACAACAGCTAAACTGCGATATCGCGACCGCTTGGCATTTTTTCTCGTCCCCCGCCAACTTGGCGACCATCACCCCCCGGCAGATGGGCTTTACCGTACGGACGCCCTACGGTAACGAACCCATCTACGAAGGAATGATTATCCAATACACGGTGTCGCCACTGTTCCGTATC
>CAYUIZ010000267.1:0-1943 GCA_964444885.1 uncultured Sphingobacteriaceae bacterium
AGCTCTTCCACATATTTCTTATGTTCCTTGAGCTTGCGTTGCTGGGGACGGATCATGAAGAAATAAAAGATCACGATGATCAAGCCCATGAAGATAAAGGTCTGCATGCCGCCACCTTGTGCTTGTAATAGAATGGTTGTTGTCATTATTGTTGATTGATGATAAATATTCGTAGTGAATTACCCGTATGCTAGCGCACCACCTCGCCGCGCACGTGGAGCAACATGTTTTTCTCCATCGCGTTAGACGTCACGGTGACGATTTTGTGCTGGTTACCCATTTGCCCATTGCTGTCAAACCGTACTTTCACCATGCCTTTTTCGCCCGGTGCGATGGGGGTCTTGGAATAGTCTGGCGTGGTACAGCCACAGGAAGCATGCACGTTGGAAATAATCAGCGGCGCCTCACCGGTGTTGACCAGCGTAAATTCGTGTTCCACGATTTCGCCAACTTTGATGGTGCCGAAATTGAAGGAATCCGAATCAAAGGCCAATACGGGTTGCCCGTCAGCCGTCGTCGGTATGACGTGCTGCGCGACCGGCTGATCGCCTTGCTCCGTCAACGGAATTACTTGCTTGGTTTCGGTGCTGCTCTCATTGCTGGAGCCGCAGGCTGCCAGGAATCCCGCTCCCAAAAACAGCATTGCAATGAATCTGATATTTTTCATGTCCTTACGTAATTAAATGTCTTACTTAGTTAAAAACAACAGCCCGTCCCTAACGTTCTACCAGGCCTCGCCCCCGCTTGTGAATGCGTCCGGCATCTTGCAGCTCGCCCAGTATTTTGTCTAGGACACCGTTAATAAACGTACTGCTTTTAGCGGTGCTATATACCTTCGATATATCGATATACTCGTTAATCGTCACCTTGACCGGAATCGAGGGAAAATGAAGCAACTCGGCCAGTGCCATCTGCATCAATAATGTGTCAAGCAAGGCAATGCGCTCGGCATCCCAGTTTTTCGTTCTTTCGGCAATCAATTTCTGGTATTCGTCACGATGCCGCAGCGACTGCGCGAACAGGTCCAAGAAAAACACCCGGTCTTCGGGCCAGTCCGGCGTCAGATCAGCCAATTTGTTTTGGGCGGGATTGTCGCTACTGAAATTCTTGAATGTCTTGGCGACCAATGCCTGCAACACCTCCTTGTCGACGGGCCAGTAGAGGAATTTCTCCTCAAACGCTTGCTCGATAGCCGGAATTTTCAGGATTAACCGCTTGAATACAAATTTGATGATGTCTTTCTCGGCAGCGATAGACCGGTCGGTCTGTGCCAAGTATGTGGCGTATTCGTCGGAATTCCGGAGCTGGGCAAAAAGCGCACGTACGATTTCCGGGTCAAAGGACCAAGACACCTTATACCGTTTCACGGCATCGCGGTAGTCGGCATTGGCACGCAACGCCTCGATAAACGTATTGGTACTCAACTTTGTATCCGCTTCCAAGTCCTTCTCGGTAGGCAGGTATTTGTTCTTGCGGTCTTCGGCATCCACCAGCACGTAGTCCGATACTTCGTCTAGCAGGGCTAGCGTCCAGATATACATCTCATTGACTGAATCGACGCTTTTCAGCAGTTTCTTTTCGAAATCCTTCACGTCCTTGTTCTCAGAGAGATGGTAGGCATACAAGGTCTGCAACACTTTTACCCGTAGATGTCTTCTGTTTAGCATATAATGTTCAAAGAACTATTTCCTGTTGATGCCCCTCCCCGGATACTCCGGACAATCGGCACAAATAAACCCATTAAGCCGACAAAAGTAATAATTTTTAGGTTAGCAACAGGCGGAAACTCGAGCATCTTGCGTCATATTTTTGACACACCTGTATGATCAGCGGGCCAAATCACCCAAACATCAAGGCCTTCTTCCCGTATCATCCTGACTGAAGTCCATCGATTGGGCTCCTACGCAGACGAAGGTGCGCGCTTACGAAGCGGTTGTTTTCAG
>CAYUIZ010000268.1:0-1879 GCA_964444885.1 uncultured Sphingobacteriaceae bacterium
CCTGCGCTCCCCCCTTCACCGGCTCACAGGGCCATTTCACACAAGGGGGACACGTTGGGCGTGCTATTGCGTATCCGCTGATTTGCATATTTGCGCATTCGCATATCTGTGCCAAACCGTCACCCCGCCTGCCCCGCACGGCGGGGGGCTTGATCCGGGGTCTCTTGGTTACATTCGGGTGCAGATCCAAATCGCACCGCTACACATAGAAAGCCGAAGCAGTAAGCAGGCTTGTGCTAATTAGAAACAGATGCCGAATCAAGTTCGGCCCGCCTACCGTAGGCAGGCATGACGTGGTTTAAAAAGGATTTGAACGGCATGTTGTGCTTTCTGCTTCTTCAAGCGTGGCCGTCATCTAGCGAACCAGGCCAAAAGGAATACGCTCCCATTATTTCTTGTGAAGTGAAATCGTTTTGTAATCACCAACACGTTCACCATTGATGAGGCCGGTGGTATAGAGCCGAAAGGTTTGCCCGGTCTTGTGCGGATTGTCGCTGGTGCGGTCGAAAGGCCAAAAATACCAAATCCGGATATCGTCCGGGATCGAAAAATCTTCAGGTTCCCAGTTTTGCTTTTCGATGTCGTCGCAAAAAGTGATAAACGACCGGAGCGATGAAGTCTCGCCAAACAGTATGAATTTTTTTATATACGTATTGTACGTGATGGATACCATGTCCGTATGGGTAAACAGGTAATCTTCCCTCCCATTGATTCCGGGTTCCTGAAACGAACCGTCATAAAACTTGACCCATGAGCCCGGGGCAAACTTGGCGCTGAGCGGTGAACGTGCCACGGAGATGTGCTGCATGTCCCTTATTAGCGACCTGTTGTTATAATACCCGGTTTTGTAGTAAATGTAAGCATAACCATCGTCGGCTATAAAGAGGGAAATGTCTCCGGCACCATTATAAGTCCGGTTTCCGGGTGGCGGATCCTGCTTGTTTTGCGTGATAATGTCTCCAAAGTAGCTCCAGGTTTTCCCCTTATCAAATGACTTCGCTAAGCCCAGCCTGCGCTCCTTGGCCTCGGTACGCCATTCGTTCTTGAAATCATATTCCGTGTAGGCAATCGTGTAAAACACACCATCATCGTCGATATAAAGCCCCATGGGCCAGTAAAACTGCCAGTTGCACCAATAGTCACTCCCAGCACCGCAAGGCTGCGTAATGTAATTGGGGAAATTCTCGTTAAATACCGGTGCAGGTTGTTGGGTCATATGGTCAATATCGCTGCCTACCCACAGTTCCCATTGTTGGGGGTTTGCGCGATTCCAGGCTGTACCATTGCCGCCAATCTTGTAAATCTTTCCTTCGTAGAAGGCGATACCCGCATTAACATCGAAATGGGTAAAGGGATGCGATTGCGGAGGGCCTACTTGCCAGTAGTAATCGTCAACAACTTCAGTTTCCGAGCCACCTTCCGGTTCTACATCAGGAAAATCGCTCGTGGAACAGGTAAAGAAAAGCAGGGTACTCATCAATAAGAGTACCTGGTTTGGGGAGATTATTTTCATAGCTACCGAACTAACAGTCAAATTCATCGTTGCTTACCTACATAAACGCCGATAGGCGGCTTTTTCGTGTCCCGTATAACGATTAATAGTTGCTGATGCTCTCATCCTTTCAATCGTTAAAAACCGCCACGATGTCTACGGCATATTCCCGACGGAAAAACATACTACGGCACTGCCGTGGTAACTGTTTCTGCAAAGTAGCGAACAGCTATCAAATCGTCCGGCCTCAATCACAACTTCGGCATGACGCACGGATAAACAAGGCTGGTGCAGGGTGCTTCCATTAATCCAGGTCACTCCTTCTTCCCCAGCAGCAACCGTCCCTGCCAGCGCCAGCCACCGATAAACGCGTCGGCAATGCCATCG
>CAYUIZ010000269.1:0-1855 GCA_964444885.1 uncultured Sphingobacteriaceae bacterium
CTTCCTTAAATTCACTCCCGGTAAACCACCTTAACGTGTCGATATCGTGGCTGTTCACCTCGGCCAGCGGGCCATTGCTTTTCTTGATATCATATTGCCAGGGCCTTGGCACGCTGGGGCCGTGGGTCAACGACTTGACCTGTACCACCTCACCGATTTCGCCGGCTTGGATGCGAGCCATGGCCGCCTGGAAACTCTTATCGTAGCGCCGCATGAAACCGATCTGGAATTTCACTTTATTGCGCTGGACCACCTCATTCATCCGGGTGCACTCGGCTAGGTCCATGGCCATCGGTTTTTCACAGAGGACATGCTTGCCCCGCTGGGCGGCATACGCCACGATATCCTTGTGGAGCACCGTGGGCGTAGCCACCACAATGGCATCGATACCCTGGTTTTCGTCAATCGCCGTCCGATAGTCCGTATACAACGCTTTGCATCCCAGCTCGTCGCCCGCCCGCTGTAGGTTGTGGTAGTCACTGTCGACGATCGCCACTAAGTTGGCGTGCTTCACGTTTTTCGCGAAATTATGGGCATGGATCATGCCCGCGCGGCCTGTTCCGATTACGGCGACCCCTATTGCTTTCTTATTCATCTGCTACGCTTGCTATTAAAGTTGTTCTGTTGCCAATCCCAATACGTCGTTCATCAGCTTGATTTCCTCGGTTTTTAAACCCGGCACAATGCAATAGTGGTGGGAATAAAGCGAACCGATGAATTTATACCCGTCCGATACCCGGACGATCCCGCCGTTCCGGCAATCGGAATCGGGGTATTGCGCATAGCCTTCCAGCGTAGCCGGAATGGCCTGCATGGCGCCGAGCTTGGGGTGGAGTTTGGCTAGGGTAACGGGGCCCGTCGGAAGGCGGGCGTCGATGGCGTGCGCGTTATCGTCGACGATGGCCAGCACTTTGGGCTCGACCGACCAGTCCAACGCCATGCAGCTCGGGATAACCCCTTGGAAGCCGCAGTGCCCGATCAGCACGCAGTTTTCGGGTTGGTACACGTCGGGGAACTTGTCGATGCGCTCGTGCTTAAGCGCCGTTGGCCCCGAAAGGAACGGGTAAAGGTTCGTCATGATGACCGAAGCGTCCGCGCATTTGTTAATCAGGAACATGGTGAGTAACGAAAGCGTATCGGCCTCACATCCCCAAATTATGCCCTTCTCCTCATACAGCATGCTCCAAGCCAAACAGGGGGTCGTATCCGAATAAAAGGATTCATTCAGGCAATTAATCCCCGCACCCCTAATGGTGGGGTCTGCCTCAATATCCCGTTTCAGCGCGAGGTAGATCTTGATGGCACTGAGGTAAGCCCGGTGCGACAGATCGATATCCTTCATCTTCCACGTGTCAATGACGGCTTCGGCATCGGCATCCGGAATGCGTCGCGCCCGTTCCCCGAGTTCCTTGAAGCTCTTCTTGACGATCGTGATCCCAAAGCGGTCGTTGATCAGCTGCGTGCACTCGTCTTCCCACCAATAAAAGCGTTTGAATATTTCCGCTTGCATGCCATCCCCGGGATCGTCTTGGTAAACTAGGAACTTGCTCGTCTTCATTTCCCGCTTGATGCGGACGGTCCGGCAAAATGTTTGGGCTAAGCCCAACGTGTAGGGAGCAAAAATGGTGACCCCTTCGGATCGCATATAGGTGACAATTTCCCAATCCCACATGGCCACCGTCCCAAATTCGGAGGTAATGGCAACAATCGGCACATCGATGGCCCGCAGTTCTTCCACCTTGCCATAGGCTTCGCCAATGATCACCGGCAAGACCACGGCGTCAGCGCCATAAAAATCCGAGCCGACCTCCAAGGGTTCGAGTATTTCCGCTTCACTCCCCAATAGTGATTCAAT
>CAYUIZ010000270.1:0-1854 GCA_964444885.1 uncultured Sphingobacteriaceae bacterium
AAAGAGCCGTCTTCTCTTAGCTAAAATAGGAAGAAAACTTGAATGTCCCACTATTTCGGGTGCAATTCAAATTCTCGCTCTTTGTCATACTGAGCGCAGCGAAGTATCTCTCCATGATGCAAAGAGAACCTTTATTTCATTCAGTATGAACAAACGGACACGCAACACGAATTGCGACAAGTTGAATTGCGCCCTTCCCTAGGGTGCACGACATATTTCCCTTTTGTCATGCTGAATGCAATGAAGCATCTCACATTTTGGGTATTTTACGCCTTAGATCCTTCCTGCCGTCAGGATGACAAAATGATTTCTGTAATGAAGGGGAAATCTGTCGTGCACCCCCTTCCCTATTAAACGAGATACCTTCCCCTAAAAATCGGTAACTTAGCCCTGCTAAACAAAAAAGCGCAGCGCGAAATCTGGCTGTAATGGCCAGAATTTGCGAGGAGCGCCTTTAGTAATATAGTTAACAGTGATCATTAGAAAAGCGATTTTAGAAGACTCTCCGTTTATTGCCACCTATTTGTTGTTAGCAATGGAAGATATTGTTTATCAGTATGTCGGCGAGAACGATTACAATAAAGCGAGCGCGTTCCTCCAGCATTTTATTGAAAGAGAGAACAACCAATATTCTTATCAAAATTGTTTTGTAGCGGAAGAGGGTGGCGAGGTTATCGCTGCGGTCAATCTCTATGATGGAGCTCAATTGAACGTGTTGCGAAAGCCTATTGTCCAATTTATAAAGCGCCAGTTTGGTCACGATATCCGACTGGAAGACGAGACGCAAAGTGGAGAATATTACATTGACACATTGGGGGTTAATCCAAATCAGCAAGGCAAAGGTGTCGGCTCTAAAATCCTCCAATTTCTCATAGACGAGTATGTGCGCAAGAACAAACTAACCCTCGGCTTGCTCGTAGATGACGAAAACCCATCGGCACGAAAGCTATATCTGAAATTGGGTTTTACGCCGATTGCAAAGAAAAGATTCCTTGGAAAAAACATGGAGCATCTACAAATAAAGTGACGAACTGAACCGCTAACCCCCGGAAGGGATTTCCTATGTTTACCCCGCGTTTCAAGCCGGGGTTGGGCCAACGCCCCGCGCAAAAGGTGACGGCACGAAGATTTTGGCGCGTGTTTTTGTTGCGTAGCGGACGAAAACCGTGACAAAATCCAATTAGTTTAAAGCGATTTCCCTGCTTAAGTCGTTTTTATTTCACCAAGGAAGGTAGGTGGCCGTGCTAGACGGGCTTATTCAGGCGAAAAGCACGCAGCACCGGCACAAAAATCCTATTCGCCTTTCTGTATCAGCCGGTTGATGTCCCGCGAATTGCCAAAAAGAACCAAGATATCGTTCTGCTCCAAGCGGGTATCGGAGGTGGCGATGCCAGAGGCGTGTTTCTCGATCCGCAATTTTCCGTCTTCGGCCTGCTCCACTTCCTTGATGGTGGTCAGTACGATGACGCGGTAGCGGTTGGTCAGGTTGGCATCTTTGAGGGTCATGCCGACGTATTTGGGAGGTACCTTGGTTTCGATGATGCTGTAGTCATCGGATATTTTGAAGGAGTCGACGATGTCGATATTGTCCAGCCGAATGGCTAGCCGGTCGGCCGCGTCCTCTTCGGGCATGATGTACTCGGCAATCTGCATGGCCTCCAGCACGGTACGTTGCAGCTCGGACACAATACGGCCGATAATCCGCTTCACTTGCAACTGCTTGAGCAGGGCCGTGGTGAGCAGGGAAGCACCTTCGTCCTCGCCGATAGCAACGATCACCGCGTGGGCATCGCGCAAAGGTAGGGAGTCCATCGCGTCCGCATCGGTGGTGTCCATGCAAACGGTATGGGTAAT
>CAYUIZ010000271.1:0-1797 GCA_964444885.1 uncultured Sphingobacteriaceae bacterium
CGCGATCAACAATCTCTTTTTATTCATGGATGATTGGGCGCAAACTTCTTATCTTTACTATCCAAACTATCCAACTTGGCGGTCGGGGCTCACAGGCAACGTGATCCCGCCTGTCACCAAAAACGGCCTGAAATGCATTGTGGAAATTATGGTGCGCTTACCCAGCGCGTTAAAAATTTGCTGGTTTGCCTGTTCTTCATAGGTGTGGGTACTGATGGCCTGGCGCAAGACGGAGCTGGTATACGCAAGGTGCGCGATGTGCTCATCTACCAAGACTCGTTGTTTTACAATGCATTTCCGTCTGTGGTCAAAACCCAGAACGGCGAACTCCTTGTGGCTTTCCGACGAGCGCCTAACCGACAGATGTATGGTGAATCGGGAAACCGACACGTCGATCATAACAGCTACTTAGTGGGGGTGCGTTCGACCGATGGCGAGCATTGGACGCGTACGCCTGAATTGCTGTACGCGCATGCCTTCGGAGGTTCGCAGGATCCCTGTATGCTGCAGCTGCGCGACGGGACGATCCTTTGCACCAGCTACGGGTGGACGGTCGTCCATCCCCAAAACGATGCCGACGCCGCACGCCCACCTTTCCAGTCGGGCGGGTTTACCTTTCTGGGCGGCTATCTCATCCGGTCTGCGGACGGAGGCAAGTCCTGGCAAGGGCCGTTTTATCCGCCCCCCGTGCCCGACCAAATCCACAAAGACCCCTTCGGCAAACCCTTGCCGGCCTATAATCGGGGGGCGTTGTACGAGACGGCCTCCGGGCGCATTCTCTGGATAGTGGCCGCCCACGACCAACCAGGCAAAACGTCCAATTACCTGCTCGCCTCAGCCGATAAAGGCTTGACTTGGGAATACCAAAGCGTCGTGGCCAAAGACAGCGCGATCAGTTTCAACGAAGCCTCGGTGATCGAGACGCCCGCCGGGGACATTGTCGGATTCCTGCGCACGGCAAAATTTGATGACCAAGCGGTGATCGCGCGCTCCAAAGACGGCGGCAAAACGTTCGAGTGGCAGTCGATGGGGTTCAAAGGGCATCCGTCCAACGCCCTGCAGTTGCCGGACGGGCGGGTGTTGCTGACATACGGCTACCGGCACCAGCCGTATGGTATTCGGGCCCGGATTTTGAATGCAGAATGCACGGATTGGGATACTGCTCCGGAGTTTGTGCTCCGCGAGGATGGCGGCAGTACCGATATCGGGTACACGTGGCCCGTGCAGCTCGACGACCGGCGGCTGCTGGTGGTCTATTATTTCACAACCGAAAATAGCGGTTTGCGCCACATCGCCGGGACGATCATCGAAATAGCACCTTCGGAAGGATAGGTGCCTGCACATGGCACGGTGAGGGTGAATGGCATTTTCCCAATCGGTGCTCCGGGGTCGTTTCTTTTAGGGGGAGTCGCCTAACTCGCTCATTATTGAGATTTAATTGACCTTCTTGTGTGCCAACGGTGGCACCGGCTTGCATGCTGGGCCGGACAGGACAGGACATGACAGGGGTGATGTGCATGTTGCGTATTTTCGTAGGAGTACTAACCAAAAAATCCATTTTGCTTTTTTGAGGTTGTTGATGACAGGTCCTTTCCATATCGACGAAGAACGGCAACGCGTTGCGCGTGTTTGTCGACGAGCCGGAAGCCTCCTGCATCACGCCGTGAAGTCGAGCTTGACGGCGAGGCATTTTTCGAAGTTGCCCCAGACGAGGCGCGGCCTTTTGTCGCGAAAAGCCACAGCTGGCTGAGGAAAACCTCAACGGACACTTGTCGGGCATGTTGATCGAGCAGGAAA
>CAYUIZ010000272.1:0-1769 GCA_964444885.1 uncultured Sphingobacteriaceae bacterium
TGGGCGTTGTGTTTGCTTTCACAAAATGCCCTTTCAAAGGAGCCGTAGTGTTCTTTTCCTTGGCTTCATCATAAGCCAACTGAACAGCGGAATAGCCATCCTTTTCCTCCGTGCGTATCTGCGTTACCACGCACGGGCCAGCTTCGATTACCGTGCAGGGGATATTGCGCCCCTCCGCGTCGAATAAGCTGGTCATTCCTACTTTTTTACCAATAATTCCTGACATGTTATTAATTAATCTGTTAACGTCCATCGAAGCAGTAGGGCTTCGCTCAAGACATAGCTTTCCCCAAAGGGACGGCAAAGATAGAAAAGATTATTTAAGTATCAAACACTTAGGAAATTATTTTTTGCTGCGGTGTGGCCCGTGATGGGCACGGGCCACACCGCCTGCATCAGTCGTCGAGCATCGCCCCGATGAGCTGCTTGAATTTCCAAGCCGTTTGGTCGCCAACGGGGCCCTGCGTCTGTTTCATCAGAATGCCGATAACGTTTTCTTGGGGGTCGGCAAAGTACTGGGTATTGAAATAGCCGCCCCATTCGAAGGTACCCGCGCTACCCAGCCCGCCCCTGGCCGCGCCAGCCTCGTTGAGCACGCCAAACGCGAGTCCGTGGTGGCTGTTGCCGCCGCCATACAGATCGCCCGTATGGTTAGCCATGATCGTGGCCACCGTCTGCCGGCTCAGGATGCGCACGCCGTTCAGTTCACCACCGTTTAGGTACATCTGCAGGAAAGTGGCGTAATCCCGGGCCGTGCTGGACAATCCGCCACCACCACCAAAGAAGGTTTTCGCGCCTTTGATGGGAAAGTCGGCCTCGTAAAACGTATCGGGAAAACGCGCCCAATTATCGTCCTGACGTTGCTGTATTGCCACCAGGCGGCTGGCCTTGCTATCCGGCAAGTAAAAGTAGGTATCGTGCATGCCGAGCGGGTCAAACAGGCGCTCTTTCAGGAACTGGTCGAAGGGCATGCCCGAAAGGACTTCCACCAAGTAGCCGAGCACGTCGATGCCAATACTATAGGTATAGCGTTCGCCGGGGTTGTGGTGCAACGGCAACACGGCCAGCTTCTTGACGATATCGCCAATGCGTACCGCCTCCGTGGTAAAGAGGTCGGTGGTACCGGCCTTCTCGTAGATCATGCGCATGCGCTCGTCGCCGTCAATGGCGCCATAGCCTAAGCCCGAAGTGTGGGTCAGCAGGTGGCGGATGGTTATCTCCCGACTAGCCGGCTGGGTGGTGTAGGAAGTGTCGCCGTAGGTGAAACGGTCGAGCACGCGAGGGTTTCTAAATTCGGGAATAAACTTGGAGACGGGGTCGTCCAAGCGGAATTTGCCTTCTTCCCACAGCATCATCACCGCGGTAGACGTAATGGCCTTGCTCTGCGAAGCAATACGGAAAATGTCGTCGGGGCGCTGCGCCCGCCCGGCTTCCGCATCGGCCATGCCGAAGGCTTTGTGGTAAACGATCTTCCCATTGCGCGCGATCAGCGCTACCACGCCCGGGACCTCACCCTTGGCTACGGCTTCTTCCAGCATGCTGTCCACCCGCTGCAATCGCACTGCCGACACGCCTACGCTGGCCGGCGCTCCTTCAGACAAGGGCGGGCTTTTCTTGATGGATGGAGTCTGGGCTTGCAACAGCGTTGCCATCGCCGTCAAAAATAGCGTCAACAGGGTTTTCATCGGGTAGTTTAGCATGGTTTCAATGAATTGGTGGCACAAGATAAGCATATCCCACGGTAATGCGATGGGCGTGGATGTGATTTT
>CAYUIZ010000273.1:0-1758 GCA_964444885.1 uncultured Sphingobacteriaceae bacterium
CGGACGCGGATGCCATTAACGAGGAAGGCAATACCGTGACGGATACCGAATACGGATTCGGATCGCGGGTCGTATCCATATTCCACGAAGGATACCGGGCTGCCGCACGCATATTCATCAAGCAGCTGACCGCAGGTATCGACCACCGAAAAATCCTGTATTTTGAAACCACGGTGGAGCCGCAGTACATGGGGGTCATCAACTTGTGCTACAGCACCCACGCGCGGCAAGCCTACGCTGCTTGGCGAAACGCCACTGGGAAGGAGGGGATTGCACCCGACATGCCAGCAACGTTTCCCATTGATCAGTCATTCGTAGAAAATGAAGATTGGAACGCATTCCGTGCTCAGTTTTTAGCGGACTGGGTGAATGGAGATGCCGCAGCCTTTCGCGAAGTGGCAGCGGAAGACGCCTATATTGCTGTCGATTACCTGGATGCTGAGGAAAACTCGATGGAAAAGAGGCTTGGAAATCCTGAAGCATTTTTGGCCCATTTAACCGCGCCCAACATCATTCAGGTGAACTGGACTTGGTTTTTTCCCAGCAACAGCCCGAACCAAAAAGCCTACGACCGAGTGCGCCAGGCGGCTGAAACCTACGGACGGGACTGGGCAATAACCGAGCACATGACCGTTAACGGCAGTGATTTTAACCATTATAGCGAAGCGGAGCTCAGGCAGATTCTACGCAACACCCTCGTGCAGGGCACTCGTTTTGGTTGGGAATTTGTCTCTGTCGATGCCTCGACGGCCGGAAGCTTTAGCCTGTATAACGACGACTGGACACCTAAACCCGTCATCGCCCTGGTGGATCGGCACTGGGACGAATGGATGGCTAACGTGCGCGCGATCGAAGCCGGAAAATGACGGCCAAGCTCGATTAGTCCAGCAAGCTCATTTCTTCCATCCAGAATAGGCACCGCCCAAACCACTCCTCAAAAGAAGGAGAGGTGAGGAAGCCATGCTCGCCAGTGGCGTACACGTGGAGGGCTGCGGGCACCTCGTGCTGCCGCAACGCTTGGTAAAAAGCAAGGCTGTTTTCGACAGGAACCACAACATCCGTCGATGTATGTACGAGAAAGGCCGGAGGAGTCGTGGCGTCGACGTGGCGCTCGTTTGAAAAATAGTCCACGAGTTCTTCGCTGGGGTTTTCGCCTAACAGGTTGGTGCGCGAACCGGTATGGCCAAAGGATTCGGAAAAACTAATCACCGGGTTAATGAGCAACATAAAGTCTGGGCGAAGGCTGGTCTGCGTGGGATTGGGCACATAAGCTTTGGCGTGGTGAGTGCCCCCTGTGGCCGCCAGATGGCCGCCGGCAGAGAAACCCATGACCCCGATGCGTTGCGGGTCAATGCCCCACGCCACGGCATGCTCGCGCGCGGTCCGGATGGCCTGTTGCAGGTCTTGCAAGGGGCCGAGGTGCTTTTCGGGCATGATGCGGTCTTCCGGAAGGCGATATTTGAGTACCACGGCCGTCACGCCCAACGCGTTGAACGCCCTAGCGACATCGGTGCCCTCGCGTTTGGTCAGCAGCGCATGGTAGCCCCCGCCCGGACAAATAATGACCAATGTGCCATTGGCGCGCGCTTTGGGCGGGAAGAACACCGTGATACTCGGTTCCGAAACCTGGAAAGCCAAACTGTCTACTTGCGGGTTGCCCTCGTTCCGTTCGAGGTTAGCGGCGGGTAGGGCATTGGGGATACCCGCCGGGTAAAGCGGTAGTTGTTGTTGGGCTTGGGCATGGCTGGCAACGAGCCA
>CAYUIZ010000274.1:0-1686 GCA_964444885.1 uncultured Sphingobacteriaceae bacterium
CGGAAAAGCCTTTCATAATCGATTCCGTGATTTTCGACGTATGTTCGAAATCCAGGTTTTGGTACAACTCGTTATGGTTGCCCATGACGGTAAACTGGCGGCGGGCAAAGAAATCGTGCCCTTTTTTTCCGATCGCTAGGATGCTTACGTTGCCGGCCCGGTGTTGTTCCGCATATTTGGACTGTATGAGCTGGCTCGCTTTCTTAATGACGTTCGTATTGAATGCGCCGGCCAATCCCCTGTTCGATGAAATGACAACCACCAGCACCTTGTTCGGCTTACGCTCTGCAACATAGGGCGATGCTCCCTCTTCTACCGAAGCCGAAACGTTTGCCAGTATTTCCCGCAACTTGTCCGCGTACGGACGGAGCTGCACAATCGCGTTGGTCGCCCGCTTCAACTTGGCCGCAGACACCATTTTCATCGCTTTTGTGATCTGCTGCGTTGAGCTAACCGACGTTATTCTATTCCGTACTTCCTTTAAGTTTGCCATATCTTAGCTATGAGACATGAGATTGGAGACCTGCAGCGGAAAAAACACCGCAATACCTCCCTAAGCTATTGTCTCTTGTCCAAATAATTAATATTTATCAGAAAGCTCCTTCGCTACCTTTTCCAACACGTCGGTCAGGTCATCGGAGAATTTGCCTTCTTTCAGCGCTTGCAGTACTTCGGGGTGGCGTTGTTCCAATTGCTGGACGTATTCTGCCTCAAACTCCCTTACTTTTCCTACGGGCACGCGGCGCAGCAAACCTTTCACTCCCGCGTAGATGATGGCGACTTGCTTTTCTACCGGAACTGGCGAAAACTGGCCTTGCTTCAGGATTTCCACGTTGCGCACGCCTTTGTCCAATACCGATTTGGTCGCCGCGTCCAGGTCTGACCCGAACTTGGAAAACGCTTCCAGCTCGCGGTATTGTGCCTGATCCAATTTAAGCGTACCGGCTACCTTCTTCATGGACTTGATCTGTGCGTTACCGCCCACGCGGGAAACCGAGATACCCACGTTAATAGCTGGCCGCACACCTGCGTTAAACAGGTTGGATTCCAAGAATATCTGCCCGTCGGTGATGGAAATCACGTTCGTCGGGATGTAAGCCGATACGTCACCGGCTTGGGTTTCGATGATTGGCAGCGCCGTCAGTGAGCCACCGCCTTTGACCAGGTGCTTGATCGAGTCAGGCAAATCGTTCATATTCTTGGCGATGTCGTCAGACGCGTTGATCTTCGCGGCACGTTCCAACAAGCGGCTGTGCAGGTAAAATACGTCCCCTGGATAGGCCTCGCGGCCCGGCGGGCGACGCAGCAACAGCGACACCTCGCGATAAGCTACGGCTTGTTTCGACAAGTCGTCATAGATAATCAACGCAGGACGTCCGGTATCACGGAAAAACTCGCCGATAGCGGCACCAGCCATGGGTGCGTAGAACTGCATAGGCGCCGGGTCAGCAGCCGATGCCGTTACCACGACGGTGTAGGGCATGGCTCCGTTCTCCTCGAGCGTACGCACGATGTTGGCCACTGTAGAAGACTTTTGGCCTACAGCCACATAGATACAGTATACAGGCTTACCTGCTTCGTAAAACTCCTTCTGGTTGATGATGGTATCGATACATACCGCCGTTTTACCGGTTTGGCGGTCGCCGATTACAAGCTCCCGCTGTCCGCGTCCGATCGGAATCATGG
>CAYUIZ010000275.1:0-1659 GCA_964444885.1 uncultured Sphingobacteriaceae bacterium
GCAATTTTGATCGGCATCCCCAACCACTTTGAAAGGTCGTTACTGTTGATGTAATCCCGGTTCAGCTTGGGCATCGTTGCATGAATCATCCCGCCACTGGAGGGAATCGAAATCATCTGCGTATTCGCCCAGATTACCTCGCGGTTGTTGCGTAGGTTAAATGCATTACGAAGGGTAATATTCAAGACGGTCGTGTCGCTGAAGCGATTAGCCGCATCGTCAAACTCATACAGCATGATGCCGGCTTCATGGCAAATATCGATCGCTTCTTTGCTGGCCACTACCGCCGCTTCCCATTTTTCGGGCCTGTATTCGGTATCGAAGAGGGGCTTGCCGTCGCGGTTCATCAGCGTCGCCTGGTCATTGTTTCCATTGAACAATGGGCTTGCTGCCGTTACAAGCACCTTTGCCTTCAGCGACATTGCGATAGGCTTCGTAATACGGCCGTAGTCGCTCGCTGGATCGAGCACAAACGTAGGCAGCATATCACCTTCGCAGGCCTCGTCCAGTAGCTCGACGATGTAATCGAAACATTCGTCTACTGGCTCCCGCTCTACCTTTACTGCAAATACATCCGCGTCTACCGACATGTTTTCACGGACTAAGGGCACGGGGCCGTACATCTGCACGAGGGCAAAATGGTAGTATGCCTTTAACACTTTCGCTTCCGCAATCCACTGTTCGCGCTCCCATGCCGGAAGGTCGGGCACTAGATGTGCATTCTCCAAAAACGTATTGCAAACCCGGATCGCCTCATACATGGATGCCCATCTTCCCAGCACCGGATTAGCCGCATTTTGCAGACCGTCGCTGATATCAAGACCGGCCAGTGAAAAACGGTTGGAGAAGTGGGTGGTTCTACGGGTCCAGATATCGTCCCCTCCTAAAGTCGTTGGATCACCGGACCCGCCGTTTTTCGGCATGTATGAGTATGCGGTTGCCAGATACTTGCGGGCCTGCGTTCTTGAATTGAACGCCATGTCCAAGGTAGCAATACCGTCGGGCACCACGTCCAGCCAATTGTTGCAGGCCGTGAAGCTCATTAACGCGGCAAATATTATGATTTTAATTTTTTTCATCTTGCGTATACTTACTAATTGAAGGCAAAATTCAACCCCAGGTTAAAGACTCGCTGATTGGGGTAACCCAATCCATTACCCGCCATTTCTACGTCCCACATTTTAAACTTGCTGAAATTCAGCAGGTTTGTGCCGCTGAGATAGAATCGAAGATTGTTCATCTTTATTCTTTCCGTGAACCTATTGGGCACCGTATAACCAAGTTCCATTTGCTTGACGCGCAGGAAGCTTCCATCGCGCATAAACCAGGTGCTGGTCGGCGTGTTGTTCGTGTTGTGTTCCGGGCTCAATCGTGGCCACAGGGCATACACGTTTTGGTTATCCTCAGACCAATAACTATCGGCGTAGGCTTGGAGAACCTGGGTATCACCTATGAACGGAGCCGTGGAGAATGGGTTGATCCAAAACGACTGCCGAGCAGCTCCTTGGAAAAAGACCGAGAAATCGAAGCCTTTGAAACCGGAGGAAAACCCGAATCCGTAAATGATTTCGGGCACTGTCGGGTGACCGATGGGCACCTGATCGGCTTCGGTAATCCGGCCATCGCGGTTCACGTCCAGGTACTTGATGTCACCACCGC
>CAYUIZ010000276.1:0-1625 GCA_964444885.1 uncultured Sphingobacteriaceae bacterium
TATTCATCAGATTTGAGCGGGTTCATACGTAATGTTATTTGGCAGTATAATCCTAAATACGGTTCCTTTTCCTAATTCGGATTCCTTGACGAAAATCTGTCCTCCATGGTAGTCGACCATCCGCTTGGTCAGGCTCAGCCCCAGGCCCCAGCCCCGCTTGCGCGTGGTGAAACCAGGCTGAAACACCGTTTCGAAATGCGAACGGGGTATGCCTTTGCCGGTATCGCTAATATCTATAAAAATCTGCTCCTTTGCAATGTTTTCGCCAATAACGATCTCAATGCGGCCCGCCGATTCGATCGCATTGGCGGCGTTCTTCAGGAGGTTTTCAAGCACCCAGTCAAATACGGGCACATTGAGCATGGCCTGTACTTGCGTGTCGCCGGACACGTTAAAGATAATCTTATCGCTTGTCCGCACTTTGAAATAGTTGACGAAATCGACCACCACTTTATAGACAAAATGGTTGGTCAACACCGGTGCCGATCCGATTTTGGAAAAACGGTCCGCCACAATTTCCAGGCGCTTCACGTCCCGCTCCATTTCTGACAGAAGCGGATCCTCCTCGGCATCAAACTTGGCACGCACGAGCTCCAGCCAGGCCATCAGCGAGGATATCGGCGTCCCGAGCTGGTGGGCCGCCTCCTTGGCCAGCCCCACCCATACGAGGTTTTGTTCCGACTTGCGGATGGAGTTGAACACCGTGTAGGCAATTACGAGGAAAATAGCGATCAGCGTCAGTTGAATATACGGAAACACGCGCAACTGCCTAAGCATTGACGAGTCTTTATAGTAAACAAACCAATTTTGCCCGCTGCCCAGGTCCAGCACGATGGGCTCGTGCCGCTGTTTCATGATGTGCAACTGGCGTTGGAAATAATGCGGATCGTATTCCTTGCCATACCCTACACCGATGGCTAAGGTATCTTCCGGTATCAGCGCCTTGGTCGGGTCTAAGTCGCGCCAAAAGAAAATGCTATCGTTTGAGTCAGTAATGATCGCCGGCATCGATAGGCTGTCGCGCACGGCGGACACGAAAGTGATCATCTCGTCATCGACATCAGGCAGGCTCATCAGTGCCTGCATGCTCATCGCCCACACTTCAGCCCGGGTTCGCTCCGAATCGGACAGGTTGCGCACGAGGTGATTGGTATACACCAACGACGCCAACCCGATGATGACGGCGAAAATCAGCAAGAAGAATTTCCAACGTTGTTGGTTATAGGGATAGGGGTTCATGCACGCAAACGTCCGTATATAGCTGGCAAAATACAAATTCAAAATTAAATGGGTTAGCCCACAGGTGTATTTTTTATCTTTGTAACATGACTACAGCTAACAGCGTGCGCGTTCGCTTCGCGCCCAGCCCCACCGGCGGGCTTCACCTCGGGGGCGTGCGCACCGCACTATTCAATTACCTTTTTGCCAAAAACAACGGTGGAACGTTTATCCTCCGCATTGAAGATACGGACCAGACACGCTACGTGGAGGGCGCCGAAGAATATATCCGCGAGTGCTTGGCCTGGTGCGGCATGTCGCCCGACGAAAGCCCGGACAAGCCCGGCGAATACGGCCCCTACCGCCAAAGTGAGCGAAAAGCTTCCTACCGCCAATATGCCGAGCAA
>CAYUIZ010000277.1:0-1528 GCA_964444885.1 uncultured Sphingobacteriaceae bacterium
CCTCCCGGAGGGACGGCTTGCCTCCCGGAGGGATGGCCGGCGATAGAGGCGAATAAAACAAAACCAAATTCGCAGATTCGCGCATTCGCGTATTCGCATATTTGCTAAGTCGTTGATTTTCTGATTCGCTGAATCGTTCCATAACCACGGCGTCATTGCGAACTGAAGCGGTCGGATAGTGTAGTGGCGTGAAGCAATCTAATTATAGTGACGTTGTCTTTCAGCAGGCGTTCCGCATGACGTGACTCATTCCGGCACGAAGCTCAGCGACGACAGATTATCCTCGTCAAAGACCTCGTTGGCAATCTCGATCAGCTGGTCGGCATCCACCGCCCGTATCTTGGCAAACACCTCTTCCAAGCTTTGCACATAATCGTAGTCGAGCAGACTTTTGGCGAGGGAGATGACCAAATTCAGCCGGTTCTCCTCGCCTAGGGCAATCTGCCCGATAAACTTCTCCTTGGCCTGGTGGAGCTGCATGACGCCCAGCTTTTTTTCGCGGAGCAGCTTTAGCTCTTTGAGGACCAGGCGCTGGGCACGTGCCACCTTTTCATCGTCGGTACCAAAGTAAATGTAAAACAAGCCCGTATCCGAATACGGACCGTAATGCGATTCGATGGTGTAGGCGATGCCGTGCCGCTCGCGTATGCTGAGGTTGAGCCGAGAACTCATACCCATGCCGCCCAGCAGATTGTTAAGCAGGAGCAATCCCGTTTTTTTATCGTCGTGGATACTGTAGGCGGTACCGCCGATCACCTGATGACTCTGGTTGATGGGTTTGTGCAACGTGACGCGACTGCGGGGCAATGCCGGGGGTGGTTGCCGCTTTCGTGAAGCCCGGTTTTCGGGCAGGCTGCCCAATACTTTCTCCGCTAGGGCCGTGATTTTGCGCAGGCTGTACTGTCCGCTAATACCTACGACGATCTCATCCGTATGGTAATGGTCTTGGATGAAATCGAGAATATGCTGCCGCGACAGGCCGTTGAGGTCGCCTGCCGTACCGAGGATATTGTGGCCCAGCCCGTGGCCGCGGAAGAGCTGGTCTTCAAAATCATCTAATATGGCGTCTTCGGGGCTGTCTTGATACGAAGCCATTTCGTCGAGGATGACCCCCTTTTCCTTGTCCAGCTCCCGTTCGGGGAATACCGAATGAAAAAATAAATCCTCGAACAGGTCCAGCGCCCGGCTTAGGTAACTGCTCAGGAAGGAGGCGTGTATACACGTGTATTCCTTCGTGGTGTACGCGTTGAGGTCGCCGCCCACGGATTCGAGACGGTTGAGGATTTGGTTGGTATTCCGCCGCTCGGTTTGCTTGAAAAGCAGGTGCTCGATGAAATGGGCCAGCCCAAATTGCCCGGCTGGCTCATCACGCGAACCGGCATTAATGATCATGCAAGCATGCGTGATTGGCGAAGGAACCCAGTGGAACACCACCCGGATGCCGTTTGCCAATCGAACCATATCGTATCCCATAGCGGCGCAAGTTAGTAAAAAAACCAGCGCGATGCGGTGTCGCGAATTTGTTGGC
>CAYUIZ010000278.1:0-1501 GCA_964444885.1 uncultured Sphingobacteriaceae bacterium
AAAGACTGGGACCGCAGCTCATACGTGGTGTCGAGCAAGGTGTTTTTCGGCTGGCGCGGCAAAGACAAGAAACCCAACCAGCACGGCCTGAGCCGCAAGCATGTGGTCGAAGCCTGCGAAGAGGCACTCAAGCGCCTGCAAGTAGACTATCTGGACTTGTATTATTGTCACCGCCCGGATAAGCAAACGCCGATCGAGGAGGTAGTGCGAACCATGAACACGCTCATCGGCCAAGGCAAAATCCTGTATTGGGGCACGAGCGAATGGAGTGCGCCCGAAATTGTCGAGGCCCATGCCGTCGCAAGCCGCCTGGGGCTGGAAGGCCCCGCCGTGGAGCAACCGGAATACAACCTCTTCACCCGCCAAAAAGTGGAAGCGGATTTCCGCACGATCTACAACAACTTTGGCTTGGGAACAACAATTTGGAGCCCCCTCGCGTCAGGCCTGCTGACCGGCAAATATAACGATGGCATCCCGGAAGGATCCAGACTGGCCCTGGAAGGCTACGGCTGGCTGAAGGACAAAAGCTACCGCGAGGACAAGCTGGCGCGGGTGAGAGAGCTGCAGGCATTCGCCAATGAGATGGGCGTGTCACTGACGCACCTTTCGATTGCCTGGTGCATCCGCAACCCGAACGTGACGACAGCCATTCTGGGGGCTACGAAAGAAACGCAGTTAGTAGAAAACCTGAAAGCCCAAGCGGTATTGCCGCTGCTGACAGGCGATGTGATGGATCGGATAGACACCATCATGGGAACGAAGCCCGAACAGCCCGAATATTAAGCCGGCAATTAGGCGTTTCGCTCGCCGATCAACCGGAAAAAATGATCCCGGTAGGTATCCCCTACTGGGATTGTTTTATCACTGATATGGATACGTCCGCGCTCGATGCTTACAATCTTGTCGAGCGCGATGATGTAGGAACGGTGTACCCGCACAAACCGGTTGCCAGGCAGAATCTCCTCCATTTTCTTCATGTTTTGAAGGGTCACAATGCGCTCGCTTTCGGTATAAATCGAGATATAATCCTTCAGCCCCTCGATGTACAAAATGCTCTCGAGGTCTACACGCTGTATTTTATGCTCGGTTTTGACAAAGATGAAATCAACGGAGTCGGATGCTGGGGCTGACGAAGGACTAACCACGCCTGCCGGCATGCTCGATCGGTTATTCAGCACTTTCTGCACCGACTTGTAAAACCGGTCAAACGCAATCGGCTTGAGCAGGTAGTCGACGACGTTCAGCTCGTAGCTTTCCAACGCGTACTGCGGATAGGCCGTGGTGAGGATGACGTCGCATTTGCCGTTAATGATTTTGAGGAACTGTATGCCCGTCAGTTCGGGCATCTGCACGTCAAGAAAAACCAAGTCCGCATCGCCCCGCTGTACGACGGCAAGCGCTTCGATAGCGTTGGTCGTGCTCTTGACAAGCGAAAGCTCGGGAATCTTTGCGATATAGTCCGTAAGGATTTCTAAGGCGAGTGGTTCGTCGTCGACGACGA